>CAXBQZ010000021.1:0-38674 GCA_963978055.1 uncultured bacterium | reverse complement strand
GACGAGCTGAAGATGTCGTTCTCGCAGATGCTGACGCTGGTCGCCCCACGCCAGCCCGATGGCGAACAGCGTCAGCATCTGCGAGAACGACATCTTCAGCTCGTCCAGCTCGATGACCGCCGCGTTCGCGACCGAGGGCGCGCACCACGAGATGAGGGTCGCGATCCAGAACGCCTGAGCCGCACGCCACATGTACTTGCTCACAACACCGCCTCGATCTGGGCCATCACGCGCTCGGTCCAGCCAGCGAGGAAGGCCACTTGGTCGGGGGATTTCGTGACAAGACTGGACAGGAACCGCATGCGGTTGGTCAGGACGCGCACCATCAGCTTCTCCGCGTCCACGCCCTCCAGCTGGTTCGCCGCGTTGAGCGTGACCGGGCCGAGAAGCCCGTCCTCGTCCACGTCGAGTGCGCGCTGGAGCAGGATGGTGCGACCAGCCGTAGTGGTGCGGTATCTGTAAGTAGAGCAACTCCTGCCCATGCTCGAACAGCCCCGAATAGACGGACGCGGCGAATGCGGCCACAAACCCGAGAATGAGAGCTAGGACCAGGGCCTTCAAGGCGGACGGAGAAGCACTCGCCTCCTGATGCGTTTCGGTAGTCACCGGCCTACCGCCTACTCGCAGATCAGACAGAACGGATGGCCAGCAGGATCGAGAAAGACTCGAAACCCGTCAGGCATGGGTTGCACCTCGTGCTTGACGGCTCCAAGCGCCAACACGGCTGCCTCACCTGCGTCCAGATCATCAACCTCGAAATCAAGATGCATCTGTTGCGGATGAACACCACCCGGCCAGGTGGGTGCTACGTAATCTGGAATGCGCTGAAAGGCAATGCCCGCGCCCGTGTCAGCGATGAGCATCGCCCAGTCGTCGTCTGAGCCCTCGCGGATCTGAAGTCCTGCCAACTCGGCGTAGAAGCGTGCCAGTTCCATTGGTTCGGGACAGTCAATTGCCGTATACGCAAAATGTGAAATGCCCATGCTCGAACCCTATCCCTCAGTATCGCCACGCAGGAGAGACACGACTCACCCGGCGGCTGCGCTGAGTGCCGAAAGCCGATCATGGATCTGCTCGATATACGAAGCAGACTCCGGTTTCATCACCACACTGCGCAGGATTCGACCTGACGATTCGTCCAGGTCGATGCCCAACTCTCGTCGGGCGAGATCGCCAGCCTTCATGTTGTAGGTGGCCAGATGTATCTGGCTTGCCGGATCACCTGTTGCCGCTGACATGAACACGCTCGCGCTAACTCGATCGACCTCGCTCAGCCGCGCTCGTCGCGGAAGGTACGTCACGATGTCGAGTTCAGGCGATTGCAGTGGCATCAGCTCATCTGACTGTGACAAGAGTTCATACCAGTGCAGAGCCGCGGATCGGTTGGTGCGCAGCACTTCGCCTAGACCAGTGCTCGTGAGGGGCAGAACCTCAAGGGTGAGCCATAGTGCCGCAGCAGCCGCACCTGCCCGCGAGCACTCAAGGGAAATCTCACCCAGATGCAGTTCATCGGAGCTGAAATAGGTGTAGGGCGAATCGTGCACGTAGAAAGAGCCAACGGTCGGATCGGAAAACAGCACTGCTCCGCATCCGTACGGCTGAAGACCGTGCTTATGCGGATCGACGACCACACTGTCCGCACCAGCGATCGCCGCATAAGGGGCGCGGGCCACCCCATCACTGTCATCGTCTGCGATGAGAGTGAAGAAGCCACCGTAGGCACTGTCGACATGTATCCGAGCACCGTATTCACGAGCCAGTGTGACGATGCTGTCGAGCGGATCAAGCGCCCCCAAACCCGTCGTTCCCAGGGTGGCCACAACCGTTCCGATCCGACCAGTTGCCAGGGCTACCTCGAGCTTATCGAGATCCATGCGCCCGGCAGCATCCGTTCCGATCACGACTGGCTCCACACCTAGCACTTCACACATTCGTCCATGTGTGTAATGCGCATCTGCACTGAACGCGATGGCCTTGTCAGGATTCACCTGGCGGGCAACCCAGAGCGCCTCAAGGTTGGCAATCGTGCCCGAGCTGGTCAGGTGGCCAAGGTGATCGGCGAATCCAAACATCGTGGCCAGCTTCGCGACGACCTCCTTCTCCATCGCAGCGGTGGCGGGGCCACCGTCGAGCGCATGATTGTTGGGGTTGATCAGCATCGCGGTGAGGTAGCCAAGGGTGGCAACCGGGTGCGGCGGCTTGAGCATCTGACCCACGTACCGCGGGTGGCCGAAGGGGTAGTTGTCCTGAAGCCGCGCCGTGAATCGGCCGAAGGCCTCGGCTAGAGCCTCCTCGGAGACCTGCAGGCTCGGATGCTGCTCGAACGGACCAAACTGCTGCTGCCACTGGGCCACCGCATCTACACCGCGCGGCAGCCAATTCCGCAAATCTGTCATACGTCATCATTGCGCATGGGCGTAGGCTCACGGAGTTCCGTGCTGGACGAGGTAGTCGAGTTCCACGTGATGATGCCTTGGGCTATCGCGGCTCCAACGATGACCAGGAGTCCGCCCACCGGCTCGTTCCAGCTGATGTGTTCATGAAGTAATACCGCCCCCGCAATCACGGCGATGATTGGCGGTAGATACGTCACCGTGCTTGCAGTGGTCGCATCAGAATGACGCACAACCGTGAAGCTGAGGATGTAGGCAATACCGCTCCCGAGAACCCCGAGTCCCACAATCCCCCAGCCCGCACCTGTGGTTAGCGGAGCGTGCAGTACTCCGGTGAAAGGAAGTATCGCGGTGATCTGCAGAGCACCGAATGTCAGGAGACCGAGTGACAATGAGATCGGATGAACGACCGGACCGTCCACCTTCGCGGTGAGATGTCGACGATTGAACGGGTACGAGATTCCATAACAGGTGATGGCTCCGACACAGCACAGGATTCCGATGATGTTTGACGTTCCCAGCGGCGCCCAGACACCCAGAACGATCAGGACACCGGTGAATCCGAGCAATAGTCCGAACATCCGCTGTCGAGTGGGGCGCTCCTCCGGAAATGCCAGCAAGATCATCAGCAGTGTCATCAATGGCGTCGCCCCGTTGATGATTCCGGCCAGAGCCGAGGTGACGTACGTTTCACCCAGACTGAACAGGCTCCACGGAATGGAGGTGGCCAGCGCCGCATAGATGAATAGGGCGGGCCACACCGACTTCGGCGGAAACGGAGTACGTGTTGCAATGGCGATGACCACCAAAGTCACCAGGCCCAGAGTGATTCGACCGAACGCGATTCCGATCGGCGTGAAGGACACCAAACACAACTTGATGAAATAGAACGAGAATCCCCAGATCGTGCCCAGCAGGAGGTAGGCCGGAAGCCAGGACCGAAGGTGATGTGGGTGCGTGGTCACCGTTGGTTCGACACCATCATTTCTGCTCCATGGAATCTGATGAATGACGAGCGGGGAACAGGTCGAATTCTCGTCCGAGGATCGCAGCAGCGGCATGCCTACCGGTGAGCACCGCACCTTCCATGTAGCCGGCCACCCAGTGATCGGATCCGGCAACGTAGAAGGGCGGCTCATGTGTGCCATGAAGGGGGCCGATGGCAGTCAGATCCCCTGGCGCCCAGTGGGTGACATAACCCTTCGTCCACGGATCAGTACCCCAGTAGCGCCAGATCACCTCTACCTCAGGAACCTCCCCGCAGATCCGTCGTAGAGATGCGAAGAGTTCCGCATCGGCCACCCCCGGTGGCGAGTTCAGGATGGGTCCAATCAAGTCTGCACCCTGCAAGCTGGACAGCACCGATCCACCCTGCACCCAGAATCCACCCGTATTGCGCTCGGAAGGGATCATCCCGTTGCAGCCGACCTTCTCCCACACCGAGTCGGGCAGCGGTACAACCGCTTTGAACGCTGGCAACTGGCGCTGCCGGTGCAGTGAATTCAGTCGCTCAGGCGATAGGCCGACTATCTCGATATCACGCAGCGGGCCAACCGGAACCGCGCAGACGATGCGATCTGCGACAAGTACCTCTCCCGACACGAGGGTTACCGAGCAACTATCGGCGACCTCGATTCGTACCACGGGGGAATTCAGCCGGATGTGATCAGTCAGGATCCCGGTGAGCGTATCGACGAGAACACTGGAGCCACCTTGAACCTTGAGGTTCTCCCACATCGAATAGTCACGGGGTGAGTAACCCCCAACGGCAGCCATCGCCCGCACCTCGCTGAGCACCGACAGACGTTCGATCGATCCACCCGCCGTGTACGTAGAGGCCAGTTGAAGACTGCGCAAAGCCCCAGGTGTCAGGTTCATCGATCGTCCCAGGTCGGCCAGTGACATCTGATCCAGCTGGCGGCCAAGATTCGACTCAAGTGGACGAACAGGATCACATTCCTGGGACCAACTGACGAGTTGTGCTTCGAATGCATCGAGGGTGTCGTGATCGTCCTGCGTCAGCCAGGACTCACCTAGAACCGGCCCCTCTGCAAGGTCGTACCCCGTCAGACCCTCCGCCTCGGTATAGCTTGGAACGAGGGTTAATCCGAGTTCGCGAACCAACTGCTGGTAGCCATGGTGAATTGTTCCAACGATCTCGCCGCCCATCTGAACGACCCGACCATCAGCCAGCACCTGTGATTCGACTCGTCCACCGGTGCGGGCTCTGGCCTCCACAACCAGCACATTCATGTCGGCGTCAACGAGATCCCTCGCTGCAGCCAATCCCCCGAGGCCGGCACCCACCACAATCACGTCATATGCCATGTCTCGATCCTGCCTCAACGTGCGGTGATTCGTGGCGCATTGGCGGCTGCAATTCCCCAGCGTCTAGGCTCGGAGCGTGTCAGCCAAATCCCCCAGCAACGCTGAGGCGGTGATTGAACGATCCACCGCCGAGATGACCACGACGGCATACGCGCTCTTTCTCATCATGGGCCTGCTGTGGGGTCTGCCCTACCTGTTCATCAAGATCGCCATTGTTGAGGTAAATCCGTTCGCCCTGGCTGGCCTGCGAACTCTCATCGCCTCATGTGTGCTGATCCCGCTCGCCATCCGTTCTGGAGCCCTGCGTCCAGCACTGAAGCGGTGGCCCTGGGCGGTTGCCTTCGGCGTGATGGAAGTGGCAATCCCATGGGTTCTTGTGGGACATGCCGAATCACGCATCACAAGCGGGTTCGCCGGTCTCATGATTGCTACGGTGCCCATCGTTGGTGCCGTGGTGGCGTACATCGTGGGTGATCACCATGCACTATCCCGAATTCGATTACTTGGACTGGGGATTGGCGTTCTCGGGGTCTGTGCGCTCGTCGGCTTGGATTCACTCAGTGGTCATGTGGATGCGCTCAGTGTCGTTGAACTCTTCCTGGTGGCTGTCTGCTACGCCACGGCACCGATGATTGTCAGCCAGAAGATGGGTGATCTGCCCAGTATTGGGGTGATTGCCGTTGCAATCGCCTCAGTTGCCATCCTGTATCTGCCATCCACCTTCAGCCAGGTGCACAATGGCTGGCCCTCGCTGAAGGTCTCTGTTTCGATCGTCGTCCTGGCGTTGGTTTGCACTGCGTTGGCTTTCATCCTGTTCTTCAGACTGCTCGAACTCGTTGGGCCGGCCCGCTCAACTGTGATCACTTTCCTTAATCCCGCTGTCGCGGTAGCCCTCGGCATCCTCGTGCTAGGCGAGCCCCTGACGCTGGGCACGGCCATTGGATTTCCGCTCGTACTGCTCGGCTCCTATTTCGCGACCAAGACCCCAAAATCACAGGTGACGGAGGCCGCCAATGAACGATGAGTCCATCATCTTCCACCCAGCTGTCGATCTTCCGCTTGATCATCGAGGCCTTCGAGCCAGTTGCAAGGTGATGCGTGGCTTTTCGGGTCCCTCATGGGACGGCATCATGATCACCGAATGGGAGATGGAGCGGGAGGGATGGGAGGATTTTCACCCGCACGACGAGACTACATACATGCTGGCTGGCGAGATGATCGTGGAGTGTGACGGTACGTCCTTGACCCTCGGTCCCGGTGATGCAGCAACGATTCGTGCCGGACACCTGGGGCGGTACATCGTCAAGGACTACGCGCGAATGCTCGCAATCTACGGACCCAACCCAACAGGTCAGAAGAGTTCAGGATTCCGGTCGTTCACGATCGAGGAATATCTAGCCGAGTCGCAGTAGGCCCGTGAACGTGAATGGCGGTGGGTACGCGCCATTGCGCACCCACCGCCGTGTCTGAGCCCAGTGACTGGGACGGGATCAGATTGAGACGTACTTCTTGCGGGGTGGCTTCGTTGCCAGGGCACGTGCCACGGCTTCGCCCAGATGTGACGGTGATTTGGCGACGGTCAGCCCCAGCGAGCGCATGATCTCGGCCTTCTCCGCCGCGGTATCGCCAAACGCCGAGATGATTGCGCCTGCGTGGCCCATCCGCCGCCCAGGTGGCGCTGTCAGTCCCGCCACGTAGCCAACAACCGGCTTGGTCATGTTCTCTTTGACCCACATGGCAGCCTCTGCCTCCTGTGGACCACCGATCTCACCGATCATCATGACCGCATCGGTTTCCGGATCCTCTTCGAACATGGCCAGGATGTCCAGGAAACTTGAACCATTGATCGGATCTCCCCCGATACCAACACTGGTGGAAACACCGATCCCGAGATCCTTCATCTGACTCGCGGCCTCATATCCCAGAGTTCCCGATCGGGTTACCAATCCAACGTTGCCTGGTAGATAGATATGACCTGGCATCAGACCGAGCATCGACTTGCCTGGGCTGATGAGCCCTGCACAGTTCGGTCCGATGAGTCGCGTCCGACGATCCTTGGGATAGCGCCGAAGGTAACGCTTGACCATCATCATGTCCTGAGCGGGGATTCCGTCGGTGATGCAGCAGACCAGTTTGATGCCCGCATCGGCCGCTTCCATGATCGCGTCTGCGGAGAAGGCAGCCGGTACGAACACCAGGCTCGCATCCGGGTACACGGCATCAACGGCCTCTTTGACGGTATCGAAGACGGGAAGCCCCATATGGGTTGTGCCGCCCTTGCCAGGAGTCACACCACCGACGACCTTGGCGCCGAAATCCATCATCTTCTGAGCGTGAAAACTCGCCTTCTCACCGGTGAGACCCTGCACGATGATGCGCGTGAGTTCGTTGATCAGGATTGCCATGTCAGGCCACCTTCCCGTTCTTCCACGCCGCTACGACCTTGTCCGCAGCATCAGCCAATGAATCAGCAGTAATGATGTCGAGGCCGGAGCCCTCGATGATTGCCCGTCCTTCCTCGACGTTCGTTCCGGCCAGCCTTACGACCAGCGGAACGTTGACACCGACCTCCTTGACGGCCTGGACCACACCCTGTGCGATCCAGTCACATCGATTGATGCCCGCAAAGATGTTGACCAGCATCGCGCCCACACGGGGGTCCTGGAGAACGAGTTTGAAGGCCATAGCCACTCGGTCAGGTGACGCACCACCACCCACGTCGAGGAAGTTAGCTGGTGTACCACCGGCATGCTCAATCATGTCCATTGTCGCCATAGCGAGACCGGCACCGTTGATGATGCAGCCGATCTCGCCGTCAAGCGCTACGTAGTTCAAGCCATGCTCCGCTGCCTGCGATTCGCGCGGATCCTCCTCATTCTGATCCCTGAGTTCTGTGACGTTGGGACGGCGGAACAAGGCGTTGTCATCGAAGGCCATCTTGGCGTCCAGCGCGAGCAGCTGTCCGTCAGCGGTTAGTACGAGTGGATTGATCTCAACCATCGTTGCATCGAGTTCGCGAAAAGCACGGTGACAGCCCATGAGCAGGTTGACCATACGGTTAACTGCAGATGCTGGCAGTCCGAGTGCGAAAGCGATCTCGCGCGCCTGGAACGCCTGCATGCCAACGGCCGGCTCCATTGTCTGGCGAATAATCGTCTCGGGTTCCGTCTGGGCGATCTCCTCGATCTCCATCCCTCCGTGGGGATGAGCAACGAGCATGATTCTCTCGCTCTTTCGGTCCAGTACGAACCCGATGTACATCTCCCGCTCAATCGGCACGGCGGCCTCGATGTAGACACGGTGAACGACCTTGCCCTCAGGGCCCGTCTGGTGGGTTACGAGTGTCTTGCCGAGCAGTTCTGCTGCTGCATCGCGGACCTCATCCTCACTGCTGCAGAGTTTGATACCCCCTGCCTTGCCTCGAGCTCCGGAGTGAATCTGAGCCTTCACGGCGAATCGTGCACCGCCGATCTCAGTGGCGCGATACACCGCCTGCTCGGGGGTGTACGCGATTCCCCCAGACGGCACGGGCACACCGAAATTGGCAAGCAGTTCCTTTGCTTGGTACTCATGAATATCCATCTGACACCTTCATTCAGCTTGTTGATCGCGCGTCGGTTCGTCAGGCTTTGGCCGAGATGGCAGCTGCCATGTCGACAATGTTCTGAGCCATCCGGGCACTGGCTGCATCGATGAGACGACCGTCGAGAGATGCCGCACCCTTACCCTCGGCCGCTGCCTGTTCCAGAGCTTCAAGTACCCGGACAGCGCGAGACACCTCTGCCTCCGGTGGGCTGAAGACATCGTTGGCCATATCGATCTGACTCGGGTGGATAGCCCACTTGCCTTCGATACCCATCGCTGCCCCACGCTTGGCGGCAGCAACGTAGCCCTCGGGATCGTTGAAATCACCGAATGGTCCGTCGATCGGCCGAAGGCCGTATGCACGGCAGGCGACGATCATTCGCGTAAGCGAGGCATGCCACTGATCACCGGGGTAGTCAGGATTGAGACCACCGATCACCACCGTGCGCGCCCGCATACTGGCTGCGTAGTCGGCGACCCCAAAGTGCATGGCCTCCAGTCGTGTGGAACTGGTGGCTATGGCCTCTACGTTGGCCATGCCCAACGCCGTTTCGATGAGCACATCGAGGCCGATCCGATTCGGCAACTTCATTGCCGTCTCAATCTGCGTCAGCAACGCGTCAGTGAGATAGACATCAGACGGTGTTCCAACCTTGGGGATAAGAACGACATCCAGATTGGCTCCGGCCTGCTCCACGACATCAACAATGTCTCGATAAAAGTAGTGCGTGTCGATACCGTTCACTCGCACGCAGATCGTCTTGCCGTGCCCCCGCCAGTCCATCGTGTTGAGAGCCTCGATCACGTTGCGCCTCGCCTGCTCCTTGTCGGCAGGTGCAACGGCATCTTCGAGGTCCAGAAACACGTAGTCAGCGTTGGATTCCATGGCCTTGACGAACATGTCCGGGTTCGTCCCAGGTACTGCGAGTTCACTTCTCTGAAGACGGGGACGGGCGGGTTCGTAACGGGCGAAACTCATCGAGTCCTCCAGGGATAGATCGGTAGAGCTCCGTGGTTAGTCCTTGATCACCACGGAACTCCGTCGGGCGGGAATCTGTCGGGCGGGAATGAGTGAGTGCACCGCGGTTCCGAGGTCGGAACAACGACTGTACCCAGAATCCGGTTGAGTGAAGGCAGGCGGGGCTGGTGCTGCTCTGTCGAGCGGGACCTCTCAACGTGGTCTACGCCGAGAAACCGCTCCGCCGTGCATGAGGCATCGTGTAAACGCCCGCTGTCGCCATAGTCGTGGCGGCACTGCTAGGAGGACGTTAGCCGAATATGCAAGGAAATGCGAGTTGCGTCACATTTCGTGGGTGTGTTGCATGAGAAAGGGCAGGACGGGAGACCTGACTACTGCCAGAATCCACCCATGACTACAGCGCAGAATCTCATCGCCGGCCGCACGTTCACCATTACGGAGTGCGGGGGCGTCACGCTGAACAACTTCCAGCCGACGATAACCTTCGGCGCCGACGGTTCGGTCCACGGGAAGTCCGTCAACAACTTCAACGGTACGTACTCCATCGACCAGAACGTGCTCACAATCGGACCAATGGCGACGACGCGGATGATGGGTATTCCGCAGGCGCAAGACATCGAGAACGCACTGCTGTCCACTCTGGCACTCCCCTTGACCGTCACGCAGACCTCGGACGGCTGTGTTCGACTGGCCGGGTACGCGAATTCGCTCATTCTGTGCGAATCGTCCGGATCCGGGGCTGATGACGATGGTGAGCACGATGTCGTCACAGTGTCCGGCAGCGTCGTGTATCGGCAGCGGATCGCACTGCCAGACAATGCGGTAACGATCGTTTCGATCGTGGACGTAGCCCTGGCCGATGCGCCTGCACCGGTGCTCGCCCGCCAGGAGATCCACGGCGGTCAGGTGCCGATTCCATTCACCCTGACTCTCGACTTGGCTGATGTACCTGCGCACGCGATGCCATCCATCGGGGTTCGCATTGAGGCTGATGGCCAGCTCTTGTGGATCACCGACATGGTGACTCCTGTCGACACCTCGGCTGATTCCACCGATGTGACCCTCAACGTCATTCAGGTCCAGAGTGGACAGGAGTTCTAGCCAAGAGTGCTGAAGTCTCCTGACGGGGCCTGATCGGCGTCCACAGCCGTTAGTCTCGAGTCATGTTCGAGAACTTAACGCTGTATCCGTCCCTGCCGAAGGCTAGGAATCGCCAGATCCTGCTCGATCTCCTGACGATTGCGCTGATCGCATTCTTCATCTGGTGCGGCGTCAAGGTACACGAGGTTGTGTCCTCACTCGCGGTCCTGGGCACCGCAGTCCAGGATGCCGGATCCAATGTTCAGAACTCCTTTGACTCGGTCGGCAACGCCGTCGCAGGCATACCCATCGTAGGTGGATCACTCGCAGATGCATTTCACAGTGCAGGTCAGGGGTCCGGTGGAAATATTGCTGAGTCAGCCAAGGCGAGCGTCGACGCAATCAACCGACTGGCGCTCGTCCTCGGGCTGGTCACCGCCACACTCCCCATCGCTGTCTTACTTGCCACAGCGCTACCACGGCGTATTCGCGGGATTCGAAACATGTCTGCCGCGAGTCAGATAGCCATGGTGGACCTCACCGATCCGGAGCGGCGCCGGCTCCTTGCCATGCGCGCTGCATTCGGACTCCCCTTTCGAGAACTACTCCCCTACACTAGGGATCCCTTCGGGGATCTGGCCCGAGGCGAGTACGACGCACTGATTTCCGCTGCGCTTGCCGATGCCGGGCTCGTTCCAGTCCAATCAACCCCCTCGCACTGACCGGATTCATGATGAGCACATGTGCAGTATCAATCTCGGATCTGGTGATCCAGCGCGGCGCGGTGCGAGCAGTCGACGGCCTCTGCGTCGATATCGCGCCGGGTCGCATCACAGGCCTGCTCGGACCTTCCGGATCTGGAAAGACCTCGCTGATGCGAGCCATCGTCGGCGTTCAGGTGATCGCCAGCGGCACGGTGACGGTTCTGGGCCACACGGCCGGGCAGGCATCGTTGCGTTCTCGCGTCGGGTACGTCACGCAATCTCCCTCGGTGTACCGGGATCTCACGGTTGAGGAGAACCTTCGCTACTTTCAGAGAATCCTGCGTGCTCCAGAGTCGGATGTGGACCGCGTTCTTGAATCCGTGGATCTCTTGAGCGTGCGAGGTCGGCTTGTGGGAACACTTTCCGGTGGGCAAGAAGGAAGGGTCTCCCTAGCCTGTGCACTTCTGGGCAGCCCCGAACTCTTGGTGCTCGATGAGCCGACCGTGGGGCTTGATCCGGTTCTGCGCCGAGACCTGTGGACGTTGTTCCACGAGTTGGCTGCTGCTGGCCTCACGCTCCTGATCTCCAGTCATGTCATGGATGAGGCCTCCCGCTGCCAGGATCTGTTGCTCATGCGATCCGGTCGACTGCTGGCCCAGGGCAGCCAGGCTGAACTCCTGTCTCGAACAGGAACGGCTGATATTGAGGCTGCGTTCCTCACCCTGGTCGAACGGGGTGCGGCATGAAAGGTGTGGGTGCGACCGCATCGCGAGTTCTCCGCCAGTTACGCCACGATCCGCGAACCGTGGCTCTGCTGCTGGTGGTTCCGTCCGTTTTGATGGCCCTGCTGTCCTGGATCCTTGATGACACCAACTGGCAGCGCTACGCCCCTGCCCTGCTGGGTATCTTCCCCATGCTCGTGATGTTTCTGGTCACCAGTGTGGCCACGTTGCGCGAACGAACCAGCGGAACCCTCGAACGGCTGCTGTCGATGCCTATGAAGCGTTCAGACTTCGTCTTCGGCTACGCCCTTGCCTTCGGCCTGCTCGCGATCCTGCAGGCCGTGATCGTGGGAGGTCTGTGCTTCGGAGTGCTCGGTCTGTCGATGAAGGGCCCAACCGCACTTGTTTTGATGATCGCCGTCCTTGACGGGCTACTTGGTACCGCCATGGGCCTGTTCGTTTCAGCCTTCGCCCAGACGGAGTTCCAAGCGGTGCAGTTCATGCCGGTCGCGCTCCTCCCCCAATTTCTTCTCTGCGGGCTCATCGTGCCAACAGATGATCTTCCGACGATCCTTCGAGTCATCTCGTCACTGCTGCCCCTCACCTACGCCTTTGAGGCGATGCAGAAACTTGCCGAGAACTCAACGGTCGCTGCCGGATTCTGGGCTGACGTGGCAATTTTGGTTCTGATGGGTGTTGCGCTGCTCGCGGCTGGTACTGCCACTCTGCGCAGAAGGACAGCGTGACTAAACGATGTCGAGGTGCAGGACCCAGCGCTGCATCTGTCCGTCCTGATCAGTCCTGACCAGATGCTCGAAGGTGAGCCCACTTCGCTTGGCACACGCCTGGGATGCGCTGTTCTCCGGGGAAATCAAGGCCACAACTGTGTTCACCCCGAACCTACGGATGCTGTCAATGAAACCGGTGACCGCCTCGGTTGCCAGGCCTTGACCACGGACCGATTCGGCAATTCCGTAGCCAATCTCGAGCTCACCCGCTGAGTCGGGGGGATGAAGTGCACCAACTCCGCCGATGGCCGTCAGAGCTTCGTCTCGCATGCAGATCTGAAAGGGTCCCCACGGAGTCGATGCATCGTGGCGGTCACCTGCCTCGAGTGCGATCGAGGCCACAACATGATCACCCTCGGTGGGATACCCAGGCGCCCAGTTCTGTTCGTCCGGGACACCTGCGGCGATAGACCGACAGGTCTCTAGTGTGAGTGGACGCAGAATCAGACGTTCGGTGAAGATATCTGTCACGGCACTAGGGCAGGACGCCAACGTGGGCCAGCGCCAAACGCAGTAGCCGATCCTGACCACCCGTCATTTCTTGGGACACAACATCCGAGGCTGCCTCCTCGGGTGTCATCCACACCAGATCCAGCGCTGAGGTGGAGGGTACGCAGTCACCGGAGACAGGCACAACGAAGGCTAGCGACACCGCATGCTGGCGAGGGTCGAAGAATCCTGAGACGTCCTGCTGTGGGAAGTACTCGACGATCGTGAACGGTTGTGGAGAGGCAGGAATTCGCGGCAGGGCCATGGGGCCCAGATCCTTCTCAAGGTGGCGGATCAGCGCATCACGGATGCGCTCACCGTAGAGAACTCGACCCGACACTGGAGCCCGACTGATACTGCCATCTGGCATAGCACGAAGAAGGAGACCGACGGCCGTCACAACCCCGCGCTCATCCACGCGCACGGGCACCGCATCGACGTAGACGATCGGAAGTCGCTCACGGGCCCCGTCTAGCTCATCACGGGAAAGCCAGCCTGGAACAACCTGGGTTACATCGGTCATATCCGTCATAGGTCCCAAGGCTACGACCTGCGAGGGTTGACCTGCCGTAGACCCGCCCACTGATGAAGGAAACGCAATTCACATCAATTCGAAGGTCCCCACGGCTGACGGCGACCGAAGAAGAGTGGAAGATACTCCCTATGCGTCTGACACTGCATGCCGAAGGTGATGCTGCGATCGCCCTGGTTTGGGACCGCTGTCTCTACCCGGAGCAATGGTCACAATGGGCACCGCAGATCCGTCGCGTTGAGTGCAGTGCCGAAACCCTCGATGCGGGAGTTACCGGCACGGTGTTCGGTGTTGTCCCAAATCTCGGGGCTACCTTCGAGGTGGTTGAATTCGACCCACAGAACTATCGCTGGCTGTGGGATGTTGTCGCCGGCCCGGTAAAGATGCGCCTTGAGCACAGCAGCAGTGAGCGGCCCGGTGGTGGCAGTTCAACCGTTCTGATCGCTGATGGTCCGGTCGCAGCTGTGCTCACCTACGCACCCGTTGCTCGTATCTCCCTCGAATCGCTGGTACGCCCGACAAGTCTGGCTTGATCTGCCACCAGACAACCCGGTTAGCTGCCGGTTTCAGCCTTGCGCACAGGACGCAGAGTCCACAGCACCGACATGGCCCCCGTCACCAGACGCTCATCCCCGTGCCCGGTAGACAGCTCGACCTCAATCGTGAACTCAGGCCGACGGCCCTCGCTCAGCGTTGCCATGATCTCATCACGCGATGTCGGCATGGTTGCCGTTGCCGTCACCGTGCCCATGGCCACCTTGAGATACCGGATAGTGGCCTCGACAGCTAGGGGTGTAACAACCTCCGGGATATCGCCGAAGTTCGCGAAGATCAGCGCACCAGAGGCGGATTCGGCAAGCGTGAACATTGCGCCGGCGTGCGGGCCGCCGATGTGGTTGTGGTAGGCAGGAGTGCTCTGCAGTTCCATCACCGCGCGCTCGTACGTCAGTTCCTGGAAGGTCAGACCCAGGGTTCCGACCATGGGCACCGCGGTTGGAAGGGTCTGGCGAACAGTATGAAGGTCCAGTGGCATAGCGTGAGCCTATGACAGGCACGCCCACGAAGTTCGCAGTGTTCGACATTGACGGAGTGCTGGCGGACGTCCGTCATCGGCTCCACCACGTAGAGAGATCCCCCAAGCAGTGGGACCTGTTCTTCTCAGCTATGGGCGCTGATACCCCGTTGGCAGAGGGCTGTGCGTTGGTCCATGAGCAGGTCCAGCAGGGCTGCGACATTGTCTACCTCACTGGTCGCAATGAGACGTACCGTGCGCTCACCTCAGACTGGTTGGCTGCACAGGGCTTACCCACCGGAGAACTTGTGATGCGATCGGATCGCGACCGCCGACCCGCGAGGCTCTTCAAGCCCGAAGCCATGCGAAGTATCTCCCGCCGAGGAACGGTCGAGATCGTGGTCGATGATGACGTCGCCGTCGTGACCGCACTGCGGTCACAGGGCTACGCCGTTCTGCACGCCAGTTGGATGCCCAGCGAGCCCGATGCCCAGCAGAGCCTGTTTGAAGCGCAGGAGGTTGAGGGTCGCAGTTGACCTGTGTCCCTCAACCTCCAGCACACTAGTCGACAGTCTCGAACGCAGTCGGGTCCGGACATGCGCAGACAAGATTGCGGTCGCCGTACGCGCCATCGATTCGGCGCACCGGCGGCCAGTACTTGGCCGTTCGCGTAGATGACCCAGGGTAGGCGGCCAATTCGCGTGAGTATGGCTTGTCCCATTCACCCAGCAGACACTGTGCCGTGTGCGGAGCATTCCGAAGCGGGGACTCCTCAACGGGCCAGACGCCCTGTGCCACTGACTCAATCTCGGCCCGGATCGCAACCATGGCGTCACAGAACCGATCGATCTCACCCAGATCTTCACTCTCGGTAGGTTCGATCATGAGCGTGCCAGCGACCGGGAACGACATGGTCGGGGCATGGAAGCCGTAGTCGATCAGGCGCTTGGCCACGTCGTCGACAGTTACTCCTGTGTCTTTGGTGATGTCGCGCAAGTCGACGATGCACTCATGGGCCACCAGACCATCCCGGCCCGTGTAGAGCACCGGGTAGTGATTGCGCAGACGGCGAGCGATGTAGTTCGCGTTGAGCACCGCCGTCTCCGTGGCCCTGGTGAGCCCTTCGGAGCCCATCAATCGGATGTACGCCCACGGAATGGGAAGGATTCCAGCACTTCCCCATGGTGCCCCGCTGATCGGACCCGTCCCACCATTGTCGAACCCACGGGCACTCGGACCAGCTTCAGGCCGGCTGGGATGGTTGGGCAGGAACGGGGCGAGATGCGCGCGAACACCCACCGGCCCGACTCCGGGGCCACCTCCACCATGTGGGATGCAGAAAGTCTTGTGCAGGTTGAGATGTGAGACATCTGCTCCGAACTTGCCGGGCTTGGCCAACCCCACCAGCGCATTGAGGTTCGCCCCGTCGACGTAGACCTGACCACCAGCATCGTGCACCAGTGAGCAGATCTCGGTGATCGTCTCCTCGTACACCCCGAACGTCGACGGGTACGTGACCATAAGTGCCGCGATCGTGCTCTGATGCTCCGCGATCTTCGCACGCAGGTCGTCAAGATCGACCTCACCGGTCTCACGACAGGCCACGACCACGACGTGCATCCCCGCCATCACAGCACTCGCTGCGTTCGTTCCGTGCGCACTGGACGGAATCAGGCAGACCGTTCGATCAACCTCACCCCTGGATCGGTGGTAACCGCGGATGGCCATCAGACCGGCGAACTCACCTTGACTCCCCGCATTGGGCTGTACGGATACCGCGTCGTACCCGGTGATCTCAACAAGGTAGTCCTCAAGGCTTCTGATCAATTCGACATAGCCGGCTGCCTGGTGCAGCGGCGCAAACGGATGGATGTTGGCCCACTGCGGCTGGGTGATCGGCTCCATCTCCGTTGTGGCATTCAGCTTCATGGTGCAGGAGCCAAGCGGGATCATGGCCCTGTCGAGAGCGATGTCAAGATCCGAGAGTCGACGCAGGTAGCGCAGCATCGAGGTCTCACTGCGGTAGAGGTGGAAAGTCTCGTGGGTGAGGAAGGCCGTAGTGCGCAGCAACTCCAGGGGCAGAGAGCGATCAGTGTGCGTGACCAGTTCCTCGATCTGAGATTCCTCGATCACGGGACGTTCCAAGACGTCAGCGAAGGCAGCCCATACCTTGAGCAGATCATCGCGAGTGGTTGTCTCATCGGTACTAATACCCACGCGATCCTCATCGATGAGACGCAGGTTGACACCCAGTCGCTCCCCGGCAGCGACCACCTCAGCGGCCCTGCCTGAGACTAGCGCGGTGACCGTGTCGAAGAAGGCCCCGGTGGGTACGGTGACGCCGAGGCGCTCCAACCCAGTGGTGAGGGTAACTGCGTAGCGATGCACGCGGCTGGCGATCTGGTGCAGGCCCTCCGGCCCGTGGTAGGCCGCGTATAGGGCAGCAGTAACAGCGAGTAGGACCTGAGCGGTGCAGATGTTGCTCGTGGCCTTCTCCCGCCGGATGTGCTGCTCACGGGTCTGCAGCGCGAGACGGTACGCCGGGGCTCCCTCGGCGTCCACACTCACGCCCACCAGTCGTCCCGGCATCGAGCGCTCGAGCCCCTCGCGGACCGCCATGAAACCGGCATGTGGACCTCCAAAACCCAGTGGCACACCGAATCGCTGAGCCGAGCCGACGACGATATCTGCCCCCAGGTCTCCGGGCGGAGTGATCAGCGTTAGGGCAAGGAGATCAGAGGCCACCGAGACCACTGCTCCGTGAGCATGTGCAGCATCGATCACACTCGCCAACTGCCGAACCGTGCCAGTGGAGCCGGGATACGAGAGCAGCACTCCGAAGTAGTGACCGGTGGCCAGTTCATGCTGTGCAGCATCGGAATCAGGATCGATCTGAATGAGTGCGATCCCGAGCGGCTCAGCCCTGGTCTGCATGACTGCCAGAGTCTGCGGGTGAGTGTCTGCGTCGACAAGAAAACGATGGGAGTGCGACTTACTTGCCCGACGGGCCAGCGTCATGGCCTCGGCCGCCGCGGTCGGCTCGTCAAGCAGACTTGAGCCGGCTATTGGCAGCCCACATAGGTCACTGATAACAGTCTGGAAAGTAAGAAGTGCCTCCAACCGACCTTGACTGATCTCGGGCTGATATGGCGTGTAGGCCGTGTACCAGGCAGGGTTTTCAAGAACATTCCGTCTCACGACGGCTGGAGTGACGGTGTCGTAGTAGCCCAGACCGATCATCGACCGAGCGACGGTGTTGTGAGAGGCCAGCCGCCGCAGTTCGGCAGCAACCTCAACCTCGGAGCCAGCAGTCGGAAGATCAAGCCCATCGAGCCAGCGAATCGCGGCTGGCACGGCCGCATCTGCCAGCTCTGACAGGGACGAGTAGCCGACCACTGAGAGCATGTGCTCGATCTCGCTGCGCCGGGGGCCGATATGGCGATCGGCGAAGGGGACGGTGCGATCCAGGGGTGAGTGGATCGATCCATAGCCTTCAGGGCGGGAGGAACGCTTGTTCGCAGCGACAGGATTCACGACTAACTCTCCAAAGGTTGGACGACCACCACGTCATCAACGTGGTGCTACGTCCCCCTCTGTTTCCGCGCGATCTCGCGCGCCTGAGAGCTTCACCGCTTGTGGCGGCTTTCACCGTCGGCGGGGATCAGGTGATCCCACTTTCCAGAGACGCCTTCCCGGCCGGTCCATGATGCCTGAGAGGTTGGCGGGGAGTTGCTCCTTCGGCGCCCACCGCTGGCTGCGGTGGAACTCTCCCGACCGGGTTTGTGGCGCATCAACACAGTACGCCGATACAGACCCGAAAGTCTCGTCTATCGCTTCGGCGTTGCTCCATCCGGCGTGACGTTCGTCACGAAGACAATGCCTGGCCTTGAGACCTGCGCTGCCTGAGGTGCGCTGACTAGGCGAGCGCACGTGCCGCGCGGCGCGCGGAGAGTTCATCGAGTACTGATGGCTCGGATATTGCGGCTTCATCGACATTCTCATGTGGCAGATCGGCCAGACTGCCCTCCACCTCACGCCAGACCCGGCCAACAGCGATGCCAAAGACTCCCTGCCCACCCTGGACGAGGTCGATGACCTCATCCTGGCTCCGGCATTCGTAAACACTGGCGCCGTCACTCATGAGCGTTACCTGCGCCAGATCGTCAACACCGCGTTCACGCAGGTGCTCAACTGCGGTGCGAATGCTCTGAAGTGAGACACCGGTCTCGAGCAGTCTCTTGATCACCTTGAGGACGAGGATGTCGCGGAAGCTGTAGAGCCGCTGACTACCCGAACCGGCAGCCGTACGGACGGAGGGTTCCAACAGGCCCGTGCGCGCCCAGTAGTCGAGTTGGCGATATGTGATCCCGGCAGCTGAGCACGCGATTGGCCCGCGGAAACCAACATTATCGGGCCGTGATTGGACGTCATCGCCGAAGAGCAGGCCTTGCTCACCAGCCCGTACCGTGGCGGCTTGACGCACTGCGTCCGTGTCGGTCTCGGTGATTCCACGACCTTCGTCTACACCACTCACAGTGCTACCTCCGGCTGTCGAGGTGCCGCGGATTGGGGGAACAACACCGCGAGAGTTACACCGACGACATTCACTATGAAAGGTAGGGGGAACGGCCGTCGTGGTCAACGCAGGACCGGCCGACACGCCGAGCGGATCCATAACCCTCAATCAATAGTTGAGGCTATGGATCAGTCAGGAATTGCTCCCACTCTCACCCTCAGGTGCACCCCCGAGGAAATCATCAGGAGAGATCTGATCGAGGAACTCGCGGAACTTCTCCACCTCGTCCTCCTGCTCATCGGGCACATCGATCCCAGCCTCGGCCAGCACGGTCTCAGCACAGAAAATCGGTGTCCCCGTTCGGAGGGCGAGAGCAATGGCATCAGAGGGCCGGGCGCTGACCTCTGCACCCCCAGCAAAGGCCAGAACCGCGTAGAAGACGCCATCTGTGAGTTCGGTGATGCGCACCTGCTCAACCTCAGCACCAAGTGCCTCGACCACATCTCGCAGCAGATCATGGGTCAGCGGGCGAGCGGGGACGACTCCCTGCTGAGCAAAGGCGATTGCCGATGCCTCTGTCGCTCCGATCCAGATGGGCAGGTAACGATCCCCCGAGATCTCCCGAAGCAGCACAATCGGCTGGTTCGAGGGCATCTCAACCCTGACTCCGACTACATCCAACTGGCGCATGGTTCCACCCTAACGGGGAACCAACGGGCAAGCATCCGATGTCTGGACA
Organism: uncultured bacterium; assembly: GCA_963978055.1. Classification (GTDB taxonomy): domain Bacteria; phylum Actinomycetota; class Actinomycetes; order S36-B12; family CAIYMF01; genus Longivirga. The sequence continues at coordinate 18,807 of CAXBQZ010000021.1, read as the reverse complement.
TCTCCAACCAGTGGCGGGTTGATGCTCCCAGGGGCTGACTGGAAGGACACTAGCGGCTTAGCTCGGCCGCCAGGCCCGCCTTCACCAGAGCGGAATGCAGACGGACGCTGAGCGCCGCCAGTTGACGAATTGCATCGTCAGCCCGCTGCTGGCTCTCCGGATCGCGCTGTTTGAGCATCGGGTTCACAACCTGCTCAACGAGGCCTACCTCGCGATCAGCGGCAACCTTGAACGTTCGCATGTGGCGTGGCTCGATTCCGAAGGCCGCCATCTCGGCAATGGTCGTCGCCACAGCCAGTGCATCCGCGTCGTAGTGCGATCCTCGTTTGGTGATCAGACCGTACCCCTCGACCTGAGTCAGCAGTTCGTCATCCAGCTGTGATTCGTCCAGTAACTCCTTGCGGGACAGCCGAATATCAGCCGTAGACGCACGGAAGCTGTCGGCCCCCGGTAAACCATCGGCCGACACGAGCGCTCGAGGAACCCTGGGCCCCGTTCCTGAGGAACCTGGCTCAAGCCCACGATCGATAGCATCCAGATTCTCCCGAATCACCTTCAGAGGCAGGTACTGATCACGTTGACAGCCCAGGATGTAGCGAAGCCGTTCGACATCTGCATGGCTGAACTTGCGGTATCCGCTGGCGGTCCGCGCGGGGTTCACCAGACCTTCGGACTCCAGGAATCGAATCTTGGAGATGGTGACGTCGTCGAACTCCGGACGAAGAATCGCGAGCACGTCGCCAATTCCCATGAGGCCCCGAGAAGCTGACACCGCGGTCATCACGACTCACGTCCCTGGGTGGCTGTCGCGTCTGATCCCGCGGGTTCGAGATAAACGAATCTGTACTTGCCGATCTGCACCTCATCACCACCCAGGAGCGCCTGCCGCTCAATCCGGTGACGGTTGACGTAGCTGCCATTCAGGCTTCCAGCGTCGAGGATCTCCCAGCCGCCGGGGGTGCAATGCAGTTCAGCATGGTGCCGCGAGACCGTCACATCGTCGAGAAAGAGCTCACACTCGGGAGTACGACCAATGACGATGACCGGATCAGCAGGATCAAGGATGAACCGCGCCCCTTCTTGTGGTCCGCGTAGGACGACCAACATGGCCTGTCCCGAAGCCAACTGGCCGACAGTCGTCTCCGTTACCGGTGGGATAGGAGTTGAGTCTCCCTCGTGCGCTGCTCGAAGACCAAGCACGCCCGTGGTGAAGGCTGGATCCTCCCCCGGGAGCGCCGTACCACAAATCGCACAGTACAAGGCCACATCATCGGCCGTGAAGCCACAGCGAGAGCATGTCTGGCTCATGGATCCCTCCCCAACGGTACGACGTAGGACTCACGATGAGCCTAGGCCCGTCGCCCTACTCTACACGAGGAGTAAACCTCAGGTAATACTTTACCTTTAGGCGGAAATCACGGCCTCATAACCTACGGCATCGAGCAGCGCGCCCACCGACTCCGGATCTGCGTCCAGCTCAACCAACCAGCCCTGACCATAGGGGTCGGAGTTGATCGTCTCCGGACTGGTTTCCACAGCATCGTTGCGAGCAACCACCGTGCCTGACAGGGGTGCGTAAAGATCTGACACACTCTTGGTGGACTCCACCTCACCGCACGGCTCCCCCGCAGTTACCGTCGCACCAAGTGCAGGCAGGGTGACATACACGATGTCGCCAAGTGCATCCTGGGCGTGATCGGTGATTCCGAATCGCACTCGGCCGTCGTCGGTGACCGCGACCCACTCATGCTCAGCTGTGTAGCGCAATTCAGCGGGGATATTGCCTGCCATGCTCACTCCTTGATCAGTCTTCGAAGGTCTCGGCCCCAGCGCCTAACAGTCGTCGGGCCTGCTCAACATAGAGCAAACCTGCCCACCAATAAAGTGCTGTTCCCCAGATGGCGAAAGCCCATCCGAGAATGCGGGCCGCATCTGCCAAAGTCAGCCCCGTGCCAGTTGCCGCATCTCCAAGAAGCAGGAACGGAAAGCCCCACAGCAGACAGAAAGTGGCAGCCTTGCCAAGGAAGTGGACCGGCAGGCCAGTGATGCCGCGTCTTTTCAAGATCGCAAGCACAAGACCCAAGATCACATCCCGGAGCAGCAGAATCCCCACCAACCACCACGGGATGATGCTTCGAATCGCAAGCCCGAGCAGCGTGGCAGCTATGTAAAGGCGGTCGGCCAAAGGATCCAAGAGCTGACCGAGGCGGGAGATCTGTCCCGTGGCCCTGGCGATCTTCCCATCCAACCAATCGGTTATCCCGCTGATCGTGAGCAGGACGACAGCCCAGCCATCCGCCTGTGGAACGAGAATGAGCCACAGGAATACCGGGACTCCGAGCAGGCGCGCAAAGGAAAGCAGGTTCGGAATGGTCAGGATGCGATCGGTCTGAACGCGAGTCTCTTGAACATCCACGTGATCGCCCTAAACGGAATCGCTGGATGAATCAGGCCCGTTGACGGGCTTGATTGCAATCGTGTCCTCGACATGTACCCATGGCGGAATCAAGGCAGGATCGACGGGATTCGGCTGCGGCAGTTCGGCAATAGGCTCCGCAGGTGTCTCACCGATTACTTGCACCGGTGACTCAACAACTGCTTCTACTGGCGCTTCAACCTGCTCCAGCGGTGTTTCCACGACTTCGTCAACCGGTGTCTCCGCGCCTTCTTCCACCGGAATCTCCGCAGTCGGCTCAACCGCTGTCTCCACGCCTTCTTCCACCGGAATCTCCTCAACTGCTGCCACGGGCTCAGGGTCGGGAGTCACTGGCGGCTCCGCACCTGCGGCAACAGCTCCAGCGGAAGCGACCCCTGCGGCATGAGCACCAGTGACCTGCGCCCTTTTCCTTGCTACCGAGGATCGCCAGAGAGCCACCGCCCCCAACAAGACCAATATGGCGCCCACCCCAATGGCCACCGCACCAGCGCGGTGCGCCCCAGGAAGGGTGAGCGACACAACGAGATCTGCCGTCACACCACTGGAGGCATCCGAGTTCATCACCACGACGGTCTTGTCGCTGCCGATCAGAGCGGAGATAGCGGGATTCACCCCACTGGACTGCTGGCTCCAGAAGTGCTGGCTCGTAGGAGGTGGTGGGCTCTGCGTGCCTGGAACCGGTCGGGTCTTTACCTTGCCGCCCGAGGTGAGCTCGACGACGACGTCATAGGGCGCACCCGTGAGATAGGTGTCGATGTTGTCACTCGAGGCGGAGCCGAGAAACAGCGATCGACGATCAGGGGCGGAAACGCTCAATTGCAAATCTCCCAGCCCATGTGGCAGGGGGACACGGCTTGCATCCACCCGGATGTTCTCGATCAGCAGCGCGGCTCCGGAGCCCTGAGCCATCGCGGCGGGTGTGGACACCGAATCCTTTCCGTCGAACAGGCTGAAGAGCCCGGCGCCGAGTGCGGCCGTCGCGAGTCCGGCGAGGATCAGCAGGATCCCGCCAACAAGGAGCAGCCAGCGCTTCATAGACACAAACCTAGTCTCGGATACCGGGCACGCTGTGCGCGACCCGCCAACCGGACTACGGTTGCCCTGTGATGGATGCAGCCCTACTCAAGGCGCGTTGGGTCGAAATCCTGGATCATCTGGAATCAGTGTCCCGTGCCGCATGGTTGGCTATGTTCGACGGTCGAATCCAGAGCGTCAGCGACGGAGTCATTTCACTCGACTTCTCCGACGCAACCAAGTTTGCCGGGGTCCACGGATACGAACGGGACAGTCGAAGCGACCAATTCGTCCGTGCATTGCAGGACAGCATTCTCGCTGTCACCGGCGAGCATTTTGCGATCCACCTGACTCGGCACACGGAGCCCCCCTCTGGTGGCGGTTCGTCCGTCTATGACGGGTCGGTCGGTCCGGTTGACTGACTCAAACCGTCGCCTTGCCGGTGTAACAAGCTGGTCATCGGTGAGTCAGGCTGCATCAGCAGCGAGCAATGTCGTCATTGAGTTGGCAATCACCGCCTTCATCGGCCTCAGCGGCCTAGGTCAGTGGACCGTGCGCTACGCGGCGGCGCTGACCGTGATGTACCTGGTCCGCGCTGCTCTCGGCGACCTGCTCTTGGCCGATCCCACATCGGACCATGAGTCCAGCAGTGAGCGACGAGCATCCTCACTCCTTGGCCTGGTACTGCTCATCGGGATCGCTGCCCTCGTCGTTCTTGGTGCGGTAGCACTCGTCACGAAAGATGTGAGTTGGCTTCTGGTTGGCTTGCTCCTGCCTGGAGTGCTCGCACAAGACCTTCTGCGTTACGTCAGCTTCTGGCGGCTGAAGCCCAAGACCGCGGCGGTGATGGACCTGGTCTGGCTCGCGGGGTCTCTCGGCTGCATCCCGGTGATCGCTGCCACCCGATCCGTGGGTGCGAGTATTGCGGGCTGGGGTGTTGGGGCGCTGATAAGCGCCCTGGTCGGTTCGCTCATCGCTGGGGTGAAGCCCAGCTCGCCTCGCTTGGCACTCACCTGGTGGACGAAGAATCGGGCACTTGGGATTCCAACCTTCCTTGACACGGCCCTGTATCTCCTTGGCAACCAGGGCCTGTGGTTCTTCATAGCCGCCGCGGCCGGTTCGGAGACGCTTGGGGTCTTTCGACTTGCCCTGCTACTGGCGAACCCCGCACTCCTGATCTACCTGGCTGCGCAGACGATGCTGGTACCTGCGATAACGCGTCAGGGAGTATCGGCGGGTCATCTTCTCAGATACACGGCCGTGGCCATTGGCGCTGGACTCGCGCTGTTCTTCGTGGCTGCCGTGATTGTCCTTCCTCTTCTGCGTGCCGTGGGTGCAATAACTGCGACGGCCAGCCCTTCATTGATCTGGTTGACAGTCCTGTACGTCGCCGCAAGTGCCCCCTATGTGATCACTGCCTCGCTTCTTCGAGCCAAGAGGCACGGCACAGGGTTCCTGCTCATGCGCGGTGTCGCTGCTGCTGTCACATTGACCATCGCGGTCATCGGAATCACCCACTGGGGTGCGACCGCCGCAATGGCAGGCTTGGCACTCGGCACATTGTCTGCGGCCGCGATCGGTGTGCGCCTGGCTACCCAATGGGTGCAGCCCTCGGACGCATCCGCGTGACCGAGATTCGTCAGGACTTTTGCGCCAAAATCACAAATGTGGGGGCAATCTGCATTGACGGGTTCAGCACAGACGCCGGCACCCCGGCAAGACGAGCTGCTCGCCCTGGGAGTCTGGATAGTTCACGTCGGGCTACCTCTGCGGTGAGATCTTTCGGATCAAATCCGCAGTCGGTCAACAACGCATGTAGTTGACGTCGACTTACCGGGTTGACGTCGTACCACTCCCCCTTGCCCGAGCGACGTACCAAGCCATCGGCACCTCGCTGCGGCAGCCAACTCAACAGGGGCACACCGTAGTGGGCTTCCACCAGTCGGAACCTGTTTGGAACGGCAAGGTAAAGCCACCCGTTCGAGTCAAGTACTCGGTGAATCTCGGTCAGATACCGGACCTGCTCGTCGCGGCTGCCCACATGTTCCAGGACATGGTTGGACACAACAACGTCAAAACTTCCCTCCGCGAATGGCAGATCACCATCGATCAGATGGAATGCGTACCCCTCGGAGGTCTGGCGTTCATCAACCTGATCCACGCCGATAACGGATCCTCGCGGCCCAACGCGCGTCGCCAGATGTGCGGCAATGTACCCAGACCCACAGCCGTCATCGAGGATGTTTGCACCCATCAGTTGCGTGACCGACTCGAGAACTCCGGCGATCGCCTCGGCCTTGGCCAATCGACTCACCGGATCGGAAACAACGTGGGCCTGACGAACGCCCGGCATCTGGCTCGCAGTTGCCGCCACGGGGGTGACTACGGCTGCGACATAGTCCGCCCACGCAGCAGTGGCGTCGACGGGGGTGATTGCAGCGGTCCACCGCTTCACATCACGCGGTGTCAGTTGCTCAAGCGCGCTGGTCCATGCCCGCTCGTCGCCTGCGGGTACGACCCGGCCGTTCACGCCATCTGTCACTCCTTGAGCGAGCGCAGGAAGGTCGCTCACCATCACCGGACGCCCAAACGCAAGCGCCAATGACGTGTTCTGCGAGCCAGTTGCCTCCAAGTACGGAAGAACAGCGATATCGCACTGGGTGAACAGTTCATCGATATCGGCGGTCGAGACATATCCGCTGCGATAGTCGACTCGGCCGCGCAGCTCCGGATCTACGGCCAGTGTCTTGAGCTCAGCTTCCAGCTCATCGTCCCAACATTCACCGCGAATCGTCAGCTGTACGTTTGGCACTTGCCGCATCGCTCGAAGGAGAACGGCCAGGCCCTTGTAGGGACGAATGAATCCAAAGGCGAGGAGTCGCACTCTGTCACCCTCATGCCACACCCGCTGATGGATGACATGGTCAGCACCCGTCATAGCCGGGCCATGTGGCGCCAGGGGAACCAGACGCACCTCTGAGTGCGGGAGATGTTCCAAGGCGGCAACACGCTCATGTTCACTGTGAACGATGACGAGGTCGACGACGGCGCGCAGCACATCGACCGCCCGCTCCTGCCACGGGCCGGACTCATGTGGTGTGACGTTGTGGGCGATCAGCACTCGCGTTGGAACTCGTGGTCCGCGCGAGGCGCTTGTGAGCAGAGCGCGATAGGCCGCCACCTGGAATGGATTGGAGTGGGCAACGATGATGACATCCGCATCACGAAGCTTGGCCCCGGCTCGCCACCACGACGAGGGGTCGTACCAGTTCAGCACTCGGTGAACTGGGACCGTAAGCGGCACCTCAACAGATCCGTCAGGAACCACCAACTCGCCCGGATACAGCCGTGCCGGGTACTGGGCTGCCCAAGAAACCAGAGTGACCGCATGACCCGCCCGAGAAAGCTGCCTGGCCAACTCAGTGGTGTGCTGGGCTATTCCACCCTTGAACGGATGAGTGGGACCCACGACGACGATGCGCATCGTCCTCAGCCTACCTGCGTTCTGGCCGGTCATGACCTACCCTAAAGACATTCTTGGCCTTGGAGTTGCGCGTGCCCACATTGATCATCCAGATCCCCTGCTTGAACGAGGAAGAACAGCTGCCCACGATGCTGTCGCAGCTGCCGCGACAGGTCGAGGGATTCGACAAGGTCGAGTGGCTTGTCATCGACGATGGATCTACCGACCGCACACTCGACGTGGCTCGTGAATATGGCGTCGACCACATCGTCAGGCTGACTCACAACAAGGGATTGGCCAGCGCCTTTCAAGCCGGCCTTGATGCGTGCCTGAAACTCGGTGCCGATGTGATCGTGAACACCGATGCGGACAATCAGTACGACTCATCGGCCATCCCAGCTCTCGTCGCCCCGATCCTGTCCGGTGAAGCCGATATGGTCATTGGGGATCGCGATGTGCGCAATGTCGCCGAGTTCAGCGCAGTCAAGAAGTTCCTCCAGAAGGCGGGCACGCGCGTTGTGCAGTGGGCGTCCGGAACCGATGTGCAAGACGCCACCAGTGGTTTCCGTGCCTACAACCGGGAGGCCGCCCTTCAGCTCGTCGTCGTCACCAAGTTCACGTACACCCTCGAGAGTCTCATCCAAGCTGGGAAGAACCTCGTCGCCATCAGCAACGTGTCCGTGCAGCGCAATGATGTGGCGCGACCATCTCGTCTGTTCAGCACCACAGGTTCGTATGTCCGGCGCAACTCACTTTCGATCTTCCGGGTTTGGGCCGGCTATGAACCACTTCGGCTCTTCTGGGGTGCTGCACTCATTCTGGTGATTCTTGCCGCTATCTGCTGGCTGCCCTACCTGATCTCGCTGATCACGAGTTCGGGAGGCGCACACCTTCAGTCGGTCATTCTTGGATCGGTGTTCTTGATCGCCGCCGTGCAGATGTTCAGTCTCGGCGTGCTCGCCGATCTCATGGCCTCGACGAGAGTTGTCTCGCAACGAACCCTGGAGCGCGTACGTCGCATCGAACTCACTCTCGGAGTGGCTCCGTCACACTACGAGCGGGTAGACCCTTCACGTCACCGCGAGAGCCAGCCACAGCCGGCGGCTCAGGACGATGGTGCCTCAACAGTCACCAGGTAGGTCTTTGTGAAGGTCTTATTGGGGGCCGAGTCCAAGGTCCGCCAGTAGAGGGTTGTGGTCTGCAGCACCTGTGAGGGCCTCGGGGTTGCCCACGACACAGAAGGATCGACACGCACATCGATGATGTGCCAGTTGTTCTGGGCAGCCCAGAGCCTCAGTCTCGTGATGGCTGCCGCGGCTTTCGGGCCTGCGAAATCCTGAGTGCGGACGACCGGTACATCGCAGAACATGTGGATGGGCGTCTGTAGCGAGCCTGCATAACCGCCGGTCATCAGGACCACCGAGTGCTCAGGATCGCTGATCCTGCTCTGGATCTGCGCACACGTGCGGTCGAACATTGTGGCAATACCGTCGTATTGACGCACCAGTGCAACCGGCTTGGTGGTGAGCAGCGTCGGCACCAGAACCAGGAGAACGCCTGCAGTTGCGAGGGCCGGACGCGCAACCGCCGCGATTCCATGCCGGGGAACAAGTCCAATGATTCTCGACGTGGCGAAGGTGGCGAGCATCACCAGAAGGGGGTACCCGAGCATCAGCAGATGTCGCGAGGCCCACAACTGATCTGGCGTGATATGCCACGCCCAGAAGTACAGCGGAAGCAGAACTCCCAGACTTCCGAGCACTGGTGCCCAGACATCCCGATTCTCCTGGCGTGAACGCACGGCGAACCAGAGCAGGCCGACAACCGACAGGGCGAGCACGAACCAACCGAAGTACCAGGCAGTGGAAATGATCGTAAGTTCGTCGTAGGTACGCGCCTGATCAGGGGCCTGACCGTTCATCACCTGAACCAGCGCAACTTCGTGTTGATAACCATCCTGCAAGTTCAGCGGCAGCCGCACCTTCTCCCACAGGGGTCGAGATGCCAGCAGTAGAAAAGCGCCCGTAAGGATGCTGGTGATGAGGCGGTAGATCACATCCTGATGGGTGGCGAAGTTCCGTGAGAAGGCACCGCGAATGGGCAGCACCCGGTCGGCCAGACGAGTCACCAGCAGGGCCGCGAGTACCAGTCCGACAAACTCTGAGGCAGTCTCCCACCGAAGTCTGAACAGGTATTCCGGCGTCGTGATGGCGTAGATGGCGATGGCGATGAAGGGCACTGCAACGGCTGGAATCACCGCACGTTTCGCAACCGCCGCAGCTGCCCACGGCTCATGATCGGATGCAATCACCCAGATTCCCAAAGCCAGGACTGCAACCAGGCCACCGACGGCCACGCCGTCCAACCTGCTGAATGTCGTCGCTCCCATGGTCGCCGTTGCGATGACTGCCAAGCGGACATCTGCACGACTCAGGGCACTGGTCAGGAGCGCAAGTCCGCCGAACAGAAAGAGCATGGTGACGCCTTCAGAAAAGGCGCTGCGTGCCACATACAACGTGGGCAGTGCCACCGCCATGGCCACCGGCGGCACCAGCGCCCACCAGCCGGACAGGAAGCTGCGCGACCAGGCGAAGAGAGCCACCAGTGCCAAACCGGTCAGGATGGCGTTACCCCACATGAGTCCGGAGAACCCGAAAAATCGCTGGAAGTGCCCAAGCAGGATCGGCAGCAGCGGGCCGCCCTGAGAAAGGATGTTGCCCGAGGGAAGCTGAATGTAGGCATAGCTGGCACCCGTCAATCCGGGAACAGCAGATGTGATAGCGGTGGTGCCCGACTCGAGCGGGAACGAGTTGTGATTGGCGAACCATCGTCCAGTCGTGGAGTAGAAGCCTGGGTCTCTCTCGATGACAAACCACTGCCCCGCGGTGACGCAGCAGAAGATGATGAACCCGAGCGCGCCCGCCCACACGACAGCGACCCTGGTGGCGTCGCCGGTCGCTGGCACCGCGGCTGGCAGCACTCGGGTGAACAGTCGCCGAGCTGTGAGTACTGCGGCCGCGATCGAGAGCACAACCGCGATCCAGCCAGGGATTCGGATCAGGGCGCAGACCAATGCAGTGATGCCATAGACGGCGACAACCGGGGCCACCAGATCAACCGAAGACACAAACAGCCCGCGAAATGAACGCGACTTCGGAACAACCAACTTCCCGACAGGCGGAGCGCTCACAGACATTGGGCAAGACTAATGCGTTGCGAACTGATCAATGACTTTAACTGGGCACGATCTCGACACAACTTGAGCACATGTTGACTGCGCACCATCAGACCTAGCCCGCGTGTCACATGCGGGCGCTGTAGTCCCAGGAAGCCAGGCGCAAAGCCGAGATGTGAACAACCGACTCCGTCTCGATACGACTCGAGAGCCACGTCTGCAGGGGGGTGCCAGCCTGACCGTATTTCGATACAAGGCGCTCGAGGACCTCATGAGCGACACCGCTGTCGTCGATGAGATTCGCCTTTCCTTGACCGCGAACCCCACGGTAGGGCGGCTCATCCTTCGACACTTCCCACCCAACACGGGGGTCTCGACGCAGGCGAGTGGCCAGCAGAGATTGCGACTGAGTGGCACACCAAAGCGCACCATCGTGGTAGTCGAACCACAGCGACTGAACGAGCGGACCATTGGAGCCTGACGTGGCCAGACGTAACGGCACCACCGTCTGGGTCAGCCAGGCATCGATGGCATCAACTGACCAGGGACCAGAGAGCACCTCGAACGTCATGTGCAAAGCCTGCCAGATGACGATGTGACGGCCGTGGCTCGGCGCACCTCAAATCCTGACGTTTCGTGCAATGGGTAACGGTCGATTGGTTCGATCTTGAGCCACCGCATCTCCTGTCCTTCGCGTGTCGCTAAGGAGGTCCGGTTCGCGGAGACCCGTTCCGGCGCGTCTGTGATGGGTACGGGTTACCTTTGCAAGGCTTAGACGAGGTTTATCCGTCCCCTTCCACAATCGAGTTATTGACGCTACGCTCGGTGCCCGGAAGGCAGGTGGACACTGCTCATCCAGATGAGTTAACCAGCCTTCGCAGGTGCCACAAAGAAGGACGCCGGATAATCCGGCCAACACTCAAGACCTCATCCGGTTCGAGCCCTACCTCACCTCTAGGAGTTCTGATGACTGCTTCCACCATCTCCCAGTCCACGGTCGACACCAACAACTACGAGTCGTTCACTGGCTTCGACGAAGTGATCTCCGGTGACCCCGCGGCGCAAGTGGCATGGCTGCGCACAGGCTCCGGCGGCGACGGCATGCTGTTCACCGGCATGTTCACTGCTGAACCATCAACATTCAGGTACACGTTCGGAGGCGACGAAAGTTTCCATCTGCTCGATGGTTCACTGACCATCGAGGTCGACGGTGGTGACACCGTCAGCCTGAACCCAGGCGATGTGGTCTCGTTCGTGAAAGGTTCAACGTCCACGTGGACAGTCCATGAGCCGATGCGCAAGTTCTTCGTGATATCCGGCTGAGACAGGAACCTTCCGCTCCGGTCTTCTAGGGGAACGAGATCGATGCGACGTTCGTAGCGCTCGACCAGCAGTGGTGTGCAAGATATTCATCGTGAACGGTCAGGCAACGACGGCCTGCTGAACATTGCCTTTCCTCGCTCCGAGCGCGTGTATGCCGATATACACTGCCTGCACCCGCGCCGACGTCTCGTTCACTCCTACTTCCTGGACGCCCTCGGGAGGCTCCCGATGATCCCCATGGTCAGTGACACATCCGACATGCTCGCTGTCCACAATGTCTTCCGGGACGCGATGCCGCAAGCTCCCAGCCTCATCGGTGGCGTCGCTGACGGCGACCAGGAGCGGGCAGCCCTCGTCGCTAGCTATTACGACAATGTTCTCCGCTTCCTGGCCGTCCATCACGAAGGAGAAGACGTCCTGCTGTGGCCGAAGCTCCTAGAACGCCTCCCTGAGCACGCGGACACGATCAACGAGGTCGCCTCCCAGCACGAGGACGTGCATGCGACCGTCGACGCGGCAATCTCCGCGGTGGCCGCGTGGGGTGCCGCTGCCGACTCTGCCGCGGGAGCCGTGGCCAGCAACGCCGTGCTCGCCGTCGGTGATGCTTTGTTCCTCCACTTGACGCAGGAGGAGAACGAGATCCTGCCGTTGTGCCCGCTTGCGCTGACCGTGCAAGAGTGGGGCGAGTTCCCGCAGCATGGCACGCAGCACTTCACGGGCGACAAGATGTGGCTGGTCCTCGGCCTGATCCGTGATCACATGACCTCCGAACAGCGGGACGCGATGCTCGAACACATGCCGCCTCCCGCCGCCGAGTTCTGGACGACGGCGGGGGAATCCATGTATCGCGGGTTCATTGAACAGCTGCACCGCTGAGAGCCGAGAGGCCTCGACCCTTTGCAATTCCGGTGGCTGCGACGCAGGTGCATCGACGTGTCAGGGCCACAACTACCTCACGCGACCGACGCCGTTGCCGAGCGCCGTCGTGGTCAAGCACCCACGCAGAGGAGGAGGACGTTCAGCGCGCATCGAGCCAGGACAGCGACTCTCGATTCATCGGGGCGAGCCCGGCGAACATCCACTCGAGCGTGACGGCCAGCGTGTTGTCCGGAACTGCTCCTAGGTCGCGGCCCACGGCAGGAGCGATGTCCTGACGGAGGTGGACCGATGTGTCGAAGACAGCCGCACTCGTCATGAGACGGGCGGGGTGAGTGCCCAGCTCGGCGAGCCGCATCGGTATCGCGCCCATTCCCGGCTTCTGCATGGCACTGTGCGGGGCTGCCGCACGACCACTCCACGCGGTGTACTCCCCGACCACATCCTGGGGCGATCGCTGACGTCGCTTCGAGACGTCGTCGTCGTTGTGACGTTCGGCGTCTTCGCTGGTCATGAGCCCCACGACCAAGGCGTGAACAGTCCGTGCGCCGTAGCCCCGAGATGCGCCACGACATTCTGGATCGACCACCCTGGGCACCCGGCCAATGGAGTACGTGAAGCCCCCAGCACGAGGCCGCCTGACCGGCGCTGCCACGGTCATCGCAGAGTGAAGCGCCCTCCGGGCTCGGCGGTCACGTCAGGGAAGCCCGCGGTGGCGAACAGGGCTAGGTACTCAGCCGTCGATCGCTGCGGGACCGACGATGCCAGGTACATCTCGAGCAGAGTTGCCCACGTGGGGTCGTCAGGATCGTCCGTGGGGTCGGTGACGGGGCAGCGGACGTACACCGCTCCGCTCGGTCGCACCGCGGACTTCAGCACATCGACGGCGGCGAGCAACACGTCGTCGTGGAGGTACTGCGCCACGTTCACGAGGAACGCGTAGTCGATGCTGCCCGGTGCGAGGTCCAGAGTCGAGGCTTCGCCTGCGATGAGAGTTGTCCGATCGGTGAGCCCCATGTCCGCGGCCAGCCTGCTGGCGACCTCCAACACCTCGGGTCGATCGATGAGAATCGCGCGGGCACCGGGTACGCCGTGAATGAGGCTCAGCGCGAGAATGCCGGAGCCGCAGCCGATATCAGCCACGGTCTGGTCGGGCTGAACCCGGAATCCCCGGTTTCCGAACGCCTCGACGAGTCCATCGACCTGACTCCGCCAGTCGGGCACCGACATGGACGCGTAGGAACCCCAGGCCTGCCCATGCTGCTCGGTGGCGTGTGTCGCGACCGCCTGCCCAGACCTGACTGCCTCCAGCAGGTGGTCCCGGTTGCGCATCCAGTCGAGGTAGATCGCCCTCGTGTCACCAGGGCTACCAGCGCACAGGTACGTCGCGGCGGTGGCGGTATTGCTGATCGTGTCCCCGCTCACGCCGAGCAGGCCGATCCCGTGCAGGGCGTTGACGAGGATCGAGATGCCGCGGCTGGAGCAGTCACGTGCGGCCGCGAGAGCGGGAACACTGGATGCGCCGGCTGCAACGGCTGAGAACAGATCGAGCTCAAGTGCAGTGCGGAGCGCAGCCACGCGCAGGCCCGCAAGGTCCAGGGCATCCAGCGAGTCGAGGGAGGCGCCGTCAGGTGCGGTCATGTGCGTAGGCTAGCGCCCCGGGTGGTCGGGCGTAAGCGAACTCCTTCATCCTCCACGGCGCCCTTGGTCAGCTGCTTCACGTTGTACCAGTAGTCCTGTTTGACCAGCCACGGATACCGCGTGCCCTGGGTCGGGAAGCATCGGCAGCGCACGCTGGATGTAGCCGGAGGAGAGATCCATCAGCGGCAGGCGGCCCGGATCGGCGGGTGGTACGGGCATGACGGTTTCGTACCCATGTTCGCGCCCAGCGGTCCGTTCGAACCTGAGGTGGCCAGACGTAACGGCACCACCGTCTGGGTCAGTCAGGCATCGATGGCATCAACTGACCCGGGACCAGAGAGCACCTCCAACGTCATGTGCAAAGCCTGCCAGATGACGATGTGACGTCCGTGGCTCGGCGCACCTCAATCATGAAGTTTCGTGGATTGGGTATGCGCTGAAGGGAGTCGAAGATCGATGCCAAAGAGTGTCCTTTTCGTTGCTAGAAGAAAACTTCCGCGGCATAGGTTCAAATCGACTCTGACAAGCCACCCTCGAATGCACCCCCCGAATGAAGTGGACGTGGATCGCCCGGATTGTTACCTCTTTCGCCACAGCGGCGGCACTTCTGTGCGGGGTTCTAGCCGGACCAGCATCAGCTGCGACAACCTGGATCGATGGCTCATTCGACGAGAGTTACGTCATTAACTGCCCCTCAATGATCTTCGGTAACTCCTATACCGAGGTAGGCCTCATGTCTTACGTCGGCTACGAAGGAGACCTATCGTCAGCAACACCCAGCCCCACAGTTGGGCAGACCTTCTACACCCACGTCGTTGTTGGTGCGGCGGGAAACTCGTGCAGCGGCCAGTATGTTCAACCCACTCTGGCTCTACCAGCGGGACTGGTGGCCAACATCACCGGTTCAACCCCGACCAAGTGCTACTTCCAATCGGGGCTGCTTCCGTGCACGGCGGTGTTAGCCCCCAATGGCTCGTACTACTGGAAAGACTCCACCGGCTCAACCATCTGGGGTGTGGCCACCGGCAAGACGTTGGAGTTCCTGCTCCCTGTTCGAGCAACCACCAAGGTCGTCTCTCGACTCCAAGCGTCGATCGCGGTAGCTGACGGCAACTCCAACCCAACACTCGTACCATCGGTCGGCGTTTTGGTTTTGCCTTCGGGGGGAACACAGGCGCCGGTGATCTACTACCCCAGTCCATCGACGGCCATTACCCCTGGCAATCCCCCATCCCACATCTCGTATGCGAATGTCACGAACTCAACCACCGGAAATGTGTTCTTTGATATCGGCACATCGCCGGCGAGCTACTCCTATCGCTCGCCCGCATACGGTGTGAACGCAGGAAGCAACCAGATTCAGACGGCGTGGTCTGGGCTGACCGGCGGCCAGATCTACTACTGGCGCTTCTGCTTCCGGGCCACTGGAGCGTCCGTTGATACCGCATGCGGCACCGAACAGCACTTCACCGCACTCGCCGCAGATTCGGTGCGGCCAACCGTCGTGTCAATCACTCCACTGGCGAATCCGGTGCACGGCCCTAACGCAGCATTCAAGATTGTCTTCAGTGAACCTGTCACTGGTGTCATGAACTCACTGGTGGGAAGCTCGTCAAACCTCACAGTGGGCACGGCGACGCTGAGTCCCAGTTCGGGTTACTCGTCAGTGTTCACGCTGACGGTTCCCGTTGGCCTCACGTCCCCCGGCATTTCCAGCACGTTGAGCGAGAGCGTGTTGCAAACCACTCTGGTGACCGATGTGGCCGGCAACACGCTGGCCAACAGCGCGTCCAGCGGAAACGTCTCGGTGGTGCGACCCACTGCCGACACCGCGCGTCCCAGTATCGTCAGCGCGAGCCTACCCGCGGTGTCACTGGGGGCCGCCAGCCAAGCCTGGACGGCCAGCGATGCCGGTGGCCTGGGCTACTTCTCAATGAAGACCCTCACCAAGACAGCTGCGGGAGTGTCTTCGGCATGGTCGTCGGCCAAGATCTACGGCCCAACGCTGCGCAAGGCAACAGTGGCCGTCACGGCTGGGCGAACCACATGTGATTCTGTGACCGCCGTCGACTCATCAGGGAACCGGACGACGGCAACGACCCGCTGCACGGCGACACCCTTCGATGACCGCAGTCTGCATCGAGTGGGCACCTGGACGAACGTCACCTCAACATCCGCGTTCAACCGCACCCTCTCCAAGAGCGTGGCCGTGGGTGCGTCAGTAACCATCACTGCGGCTACCGGGCACAGTGTGATCGTGGTAGCAAACCGGGCCGTGGGTGCCGGTGTGATTCAGGTTCTGGTGAATGGAGTGGTGAAATCCACCTGGAACCTTGCTGCCAGCACATCCCTACCCAAGCAGATCCTTCAGGTGCCAATCACTGGTGGTTTCAGCCACGCGACCATCTCCGTACGGGTCAAATCCAAGGGAAGCACCGGCGTCCTCATCGACGGATTTGGTATCGGTGCCTGATCGAGCACCTGTTGAAGACCTCCGACATAGGAAAGGACCCAGGGTTGATCCCCTGGGTCCTTTCCCATGTCGGGCTGACAGGATTTGAACCTGCGACCCCTTGACCCCCAGTCAAGTGCGCTACCAAGCTGCGCTACAGCCCGCGACCCGACAACTATAGCGGGCGCCGCGGCGTCGTCCGCACCGCATCGCAGGAGCGGCATACACCCCTCAGGCAGGGTTGTAGAGCTCCAGCGTGATCGGCTCCGAAACGAGTTCGCCGATGATTTTGCCGAATGCAAAGTTGTGCGCTGACGTCATATGCGAATCCCAGTGCGAACGCGAGGTCCACTTCTCAAGCATCAACCACACTGCGGATTCATCTGCGGTTGTCACCAGATCGTAGAGCTCACAGCCAGCCTCCAACCGTGTAGCAGCCATCAGCGCGCTTAGGGCGGCTCGCGCATCGTCGCGGCGATCTTCGCGAGGACGAATCGTAGCGATCAGGTATAGGGGGGTCACACGGAACTCCAATATCGGTGTAGGTGGTGCGTGCTTGATCAGAGACGGCAAGTTGCAGAGCTCCGCCCTGCGGAGACGACCTGATGGCATCCTTGGTCATCGACGTTGACGATGCGAGAATTCGACAGCCTCGCTGACTCCGAGTTCGCCCGATCCCCGCGGGATCAAAGTCGTGGGAAATCGTCGCAGTACCGCAGGGCCTCGATCACCATCAAGTCTGCGGAACAGCAGCTCCGCCGCAGCGGCACCAATCGCAGCCACGTCCTGTTCGACTGTGGTGACACCGGGGCTTAAGAGGTCTACCAAGGGCAACTGGTCAAATCCGATCAGCGCAACAGTGTGTTCCAACCGCATCCGATGCAGAGCTCTGATCGCTCCGATGGTCACCAGGTTCTGGGAGGCGAATATGGCCGTTGGCACATGACGCTGGGAAAACATGTCTTCAACTGCTTCCTGCGCCTGTTCACTTGAGCGCAGCCCGCGTCGAACAAGATCAGCCTCCGTGGGAATGCCGGCACGATCCAGAGCCTCCTGGTAGCCATCAAATCGCTCAGTTGCGGTGAACAGGCTCGGCATGTCACCAAGGAACGCAATTCGACGATGACCCATTGAAACGAGGCGTTCCACAGCTTGTCTGGATCCAAGCAGGTTGTTCGTGAGCACGATGTCAGCATCGAGGTGCACCGCAGGGCGATCCACAAAAACCATGGGGGTGCCGGATCGCCTTTCGTTTGCGAGATATGAATGATCGCTGCCCCCGGCCGGCATCACGATCAATCCGTCGACCCGACGGGAAATGAACTCCAGAGCGAGATCACGCTCCCGCTCCGGATCTTCATCCAGACTTCCAGCAAGCACCGTCACACCACGGTCGCGGGCGAATTCCTCAATGCAGCGATGGAGCACAGACTCATAGGGGTTGGCCACATTCTCCAGGAGCAGGCCTATAGTCCGCGTCTTTCCACCATTGCGCCTGAGGTTGCTCGCCGTCAGATTCTGCTGGTAGTCCAGTCGTCGAGCGGCTTCGACAACTCGGTCTACAAGTTGGGCTGACACGCCAGATTCACCGTTGATCACCCGCGAAACAGTCTTCAGACTCACTCCTGAGAGAGCCGCGACCTCGCGCATGGTCGGACGAGATGTGTTGCGGTCCGCATCGCTCCCACTCACGAAGACCACCCTTTCGCTCATCGAAGACTCATCGGATCTGCCTGGGCAACCACCGGGCTGCACCAGTTGTAACAGAAGGATAACGTTGTCAATGCGTACGTCAAGTCTCTACGGATTGCTGTTGACACTAGGGGGTTTCAAGAGTAGAAATCTCCCGACAACGTTGTCAAGAAGCTGTTAGAAACCCATCGCTCTTATGGCCGATCTCGAAAGGATCTTCGATGTCACGACTTGCAACCCCGCGCAAGGCTGGCTTCGTGGTGGCTGCTGCCGCCGCGTCTCTCATCTTGGCCGCATGCTCAAGTTCCTCTTCCACGCCCGCCGCCTCGTCAGCCGCACCCAGCACCTCGGGCTCAACTGCCTGCAGCGTTCAGGGCAAGAAGGTTGCCTTCGTCATGGGCGCTGAGTCTGATCCCTTCTTCCAGGCGATGAAGGTCGGTGCTGTGGCTGAAGCTCAGGCCAAGGGCATGGAATTGATCTGGCAGGGTGACCCCAAGGAATACTCCCCAGCAACGCAGATTCCGGTCGTCGACCAGGTTCTGGCCCAGCAGCCCGATGCGCTCGTTCTCATCCCGACCGATCCCGATGCACTTCAGCCATCGGTCGCCAAGGCCAAGGCTCAGGGTGCGATTGTTGCCAATGTTGACACCCACGTCACCGATCTCAGCGATGTCGTGACCTTCATCACCGGTGACAACGCCGATGGCGGAGCGAAGGCGGCCGATGCATTGGCC
>CAXBQZ010000020.1:0-39258 GCA_963978055.1 uncultured bacterium | reverse complement strand
TACAACCGACATCGGCAAGGCCATTGTCATGGTGACTGCCGCCACCGCACTGATCGCTGGCCTGATGACGATCGCCATGGGTGCGATCGGACGATTCCCGGTCGCTCTCGCGGCCGGCCTTGGATTGAACGGCTATGTCGCGTTCACTCTTGCACCGCATATGTCATGGGCAGATGCGATGGGTCTGATCGTGATCGAGGGTCTGATCATCGCTGCACTCGTGCTCACCGGGTTCCGAACGGCCGTGTTCAATGCCGTTCCTGAACAGTTGAAGTACGCGATCGGCGTGGGTATCGGCCTCTTCATCACAATCATCGGTCTCGTTGATTCAGGCATCGTTCGCCCCGGTGTCCCGCTGATTTCCTTCGGCACCAACGGAGCGCTGCGCGGCTGGCCCACCTTCGTATTCGTGTTCGGGTTGCTCCTGACGTCAGTTCTCGTAGCTCGCAATACACGTGGCGCGATCCTGATCGGCATCATCGCCTCAACGATCCTCGCCATGATCATCGAGGCGGTCGCCCACGTCGGGCCTCATATCGGCCCTGATGGCAAGGTTGCGAATGACAACGGCTGGAGCCTGAATGTTCCGGCATGGCCCAGCCAGGTGGTATCCACTCCGGATCTCGGCCTTCTCGGGAAGTTCGATCTCTTCGGCGGTTTCCAGGCGATCGGCTTCATCGCCGCATCACTGGCGGTCTTCTCGCTGATGCTCAGTGACTTCTTCGACACGATGGGCACCGTCTTCGGACTTGCGAACGAGGGCGAGATCCTCAATGAGGATGGCACAGTGCCACATTTCGAAGCCGTTCTGATGGTTGACTCGCTCGCCGCTGCTGCTGGTGGCGCCGCAAGCGTCTCCAGCAATACGAGCTACATCGAGTCGGCCTCCGGTGTTGGTGAGGGTGCCAGAACCGGAATCGCATCACTGGTAACAGGAGCCCTGTTCCTGGTGGCGATGTTCTTCTCGCCATTGGTTGCCATCGTTCCCCACGAGGCAGCGACACCCGCGCTCGTTGTGGTCGGATTCCTGATGATGACGCAGATTCGTCACATCGACTTCACCAACTACGAGATTGGTATCCCAGCATTCCTCACCCTCGCGCTCATGCCATTCACCTACTCCATCACCAATGGAATCGGCGCTGGCTTCATCACGTACGTCGTGATCAAGCTGGCAAAGGGCAAGGCCAGTGAGGTGCCGGCACTGCTGTGGGTCATCGCGGCAGCATTCGTCATCTACTTTGCCTCCGATCCCATTTCGCAGTTGCTCCATATCGGCTAGAACGTCCTAGGAAAGTGGGTGCCATGTCTGACAGGATGGCACCCACTTTCAACGTTCAGGGCCGGGCTAGGTGTGTGTGGGCCAGCGCTGACGTCATTGGAACGTGAGGTCCTATGGCAGCTGTGCAACCCGATTCGCGATTGCCGCGCGTGATCGGCGCCTTCGGGATCTTCTCAGTCGTCGAGTTCGGTATCTGGGGTGCAGTTCTGCTCTACGCCCAGGGTCGCGGCGGGGATTCACTCATGGCAGCTGTTGCTGTCGTGCAACTCCTGGGTGCCGCACTTCTTGCACCCGTGGCGGGAAACTTCATTGACCGATTTCCACGCGGATCTGCGCTGCGTCTTGCCTATCTCATTGAGGGCACGCTGATCTTGGTCTTAGCGGCGACCTTGGCGGCGGATTCGCCAATCTGGCTCGTGCTGGGGATGGGTGTCCTCGTGACGATCAGCGTGTCGCTGGTGCGCCCAGTTCACTACGCCGTCCTTCCCCAGTTGTCGACCACACCTGCCGCCCTTGTCCGCGCCAACTCCGTCTCAGGCGGTCTGGAGGGTGTGGGGCTTGTCATCGGCTTCGTGGCGTCGGGGTTCCTTCGTGACCATGGGGGATCAGGGGTCTCAGCGCTCATCTTCGGTCTTGCCATCCTCATCGCGGCTGGACTGACCATTGGCGTACATGTTCCATCGCATGTGGCGAGCGACCTGGCTGAAGGTTCGGTAGGTCTGATGCGGCAATCTTTCCGTGCTGTGGCCGCGGATTCTGGCCTCGCCACGATCCTGTTGATGATCGGTCTTACGTATTTTGTCACCCAGGCCCTCGAACTCATCGGAATCAGTTTCGCCCGCGAAGTGCTTGGCGGTAACGGACTTGATCAGGGCCTTCTTGCAGGCATTGAGGGTGCCGGCGCGCTGATCGGTTCAGCAGTCGCCGTGACGCTCGTGCTGAGGTCACGACTTGCCCTGCCGCTGTGCGCGGGCCTGGCCCTGGCCGGTGTTCCACTGCTCGCCATGACTCGCGTCGGTGCCCTTGCACCCGCCGCTGGCCTCATGATGATGTGCGGGGTCGGAGTGGCCTACTCGGTGGTTGCCGGGCGCACTCTCCTTCAACGTTCGGTTGACGATGCCCTATTGGCCCGGGTGTTCTCCCTTCAGGAGGGAGTCATCCTCCTGGGTCAAGCGGCAGGTGCGGCTGTTCCGATCGTCCTGCTCAACGTCTGGGGGCCTGTCAGGTCATACATTCCGCTCGGCCTATCGATGATCGTGCTGGCGGCCTTGGCGTATCCGGTTGTTCGGGGTGTTGATCGACGGAGCCTGTTCAACCCCGACATTGTTCGCGTCCTGCTCAACATCCCATTCCTTCGGTCACTCCCTCCGGCAGGTATCGAACGGCTGGCGCACTCTGCGGTCTGGCTTGATGTTCAAGCGGGTTCGACGATCATCACCCAAGGAGAGTTGGGGGATGCGTTCTATGTTGTCGACTCCGGCTCTTTCTCCGTCGCAGTGGACGGAGTGCTGCGGGATCACACCTTGGGTGCGGGCGACGGATTTGGAGAGATTGCGCTCCTACATGACATCGCGCGAACGGCGACGGTGACCGCTCTAACGGATGGACGACTCCTGCGCATTGAGCGTGAGGACTTCCTGGCAACTGTCACGGGAAGTCCGGATGGGCATCGAGTTGCCGCCGATGTTGCGGCTGCTCACCTATTGCGGGATCGAACCGCGGGTCCGACCTCCTGACGATTTACACCTCGAACATCTACCGGCTGGCGGCGGGTCACGTCATGATTGAGCCGTGACATCACTGATGGCCAGCGTTCCCGAGCCGGAGCGCTCTCGACTGCTCAACGCGTGTCGGCTGCGCAAGGTAAAGCGGGGTGAGGTGATCGCCCACGAAGGTGACCCGGGGAATGTGCTCTTTTTTGTGGACACGGGAAAACTTGCTATCAGATCTGTGACGCCCGAGGGTGAATCGATCCTGCTGGACATCATTGGTCCGGGCTCGGTTGTGGGTGAAATGGCACTCCTGAGGATCGATGGACGACGTTCGGCAAGCATCGAGGCGCTCGAGGCTGGGAGCGTGCGGGTCTTGACCGCAGAAGCCTTCGATTCACTCCGGCTGGCTCATCCATCCGTCACAGATGCGGTGCTGGCAATCATGGCCGAGCGCGTCGATCGTCTCACTCGTCAGCTGTCCGAGGTGCTCTATCTCGGCGTCGACAGAAGGATCGCACGACGCATCTGGCAGGTAGCGGAGTTGTATGGCGGTGTGACTGCAGGTACCAAAGTTCCGTTGACACAGCAGGATGTGGCTGACCTCGTCGGAGCCACGCGGCCAACAGTGAACCAGTCCCTGAAGAAGTTGGAGTCGCGAGGTGCCATTGCGTTGACCAGAGGGGCCATCACAATCACAGATCAGGTCGAGCTGTCGCGTCGTGCCGGCTTATCCTGACAACCCTGATCGATGAGACAGATCGAGGAGAAGCGATGTATGTCCTGAATGCCTGGTACGTGGCCGCGTGGTCTTCTGAGGTCACCCGCGACCCTGCCAAGCGAGTGATCTGCGAGATCCCCGTCGTGCTGTACCGCACGCGGGCAGGGGAGGCGGTGGCCCTTGAGGACCGCTGTGCTCATCGTGGATATCCGCTGTCAGCCGGACGACTCATCGATGACGATATCGAATGCGGCTATCACGGATTTACGTTCAATTGTGATGGCGTGTGTACGAAGGTTCCTGCCCAGGACATCATTCCCAAGCAGGCTTTTGTTCGCTCCTTTCCGGTGGTGGAGAAGGACGGCTGGATCTGGATCTGGACTGGGCAGAAGGAACTTGCAGATGAAGCCAAAGTTCCTGATACCCATTGGATGACGGATCCGGAATGGGTCACAGTGACCCACAGCTTCCACTTTGCCTGTCGGGCTGAGTTGATCCACGACAATCTGCTTGACCTCACCCACGAATCGTTCATTCACACGTCCACCGTGGGAGATGACTACATCTACAAGCATGGGATCACAGTTGAGGTGGATGGGGACGTGGTTTCGGCCGACCGGTTGATGCCCGGAGTGGTTGCACCGCCGCTCTATGCGCGAACGATGGCCACCGAGGGCCTCTACGACCGCTTCCACTGCACGGTGTTCTATCCGCCCGGGTACCTCCTTCTTCATTCTGGGATCACTGGTCAGGGTCGCCCACGCGAGGAGGGTTATCTGATCAAGGTGATGAATGGCATCACCCCGATTGATGCGAACAACTCCTGGTATTACTACGCGTTCTCACGCAATTTCGGCGTGGATCAGCACTGGGCCACCGAAGAGTTGATCACAGGGCTGGCAACTGTGCTTGAAGAGGACAAGACGGCACTTGAGTTGCAGGAGATCGGTCTTGCCACTCGCCCGTACGACAAGCGAGATTCACTGATCGCACAGGATGCTGGGGTCGCCAAGGCTCGCAAGGTGATGGAGCGACTCCTGGCCGCGGAAAAGCAGTAATGCAGCTGATCCTGCGTCAACCGGCTGCAGGTGCAGAGCCTGATGACCCGAGTGGCGTCGTCGTAGCTGCGAGCCCAGACACTCTCGGTCGTGAGCAGTGGCTGTGGGACGTTCGGCTGCTACCCGACTCGGCTGGGTATGAGGTCGTGGTTGACCGCAACCCGGATGTCATCGACGTGATCAGCGAGCGCGTGACTGTCCTGGGGGAGCAGCGCCTTCAGCGCCCAGCGGGAGAGCTGTGGCTCGCTGTCGTCCTCAACGGAGCGCTCATGCACGGTGCGTTTGCCCTGTCAGCGGGTGACGTCGCGGTCTGGGAGGGTGAGGATCCGCGCGTCATTCTCATTGAAGGATCAGCACAGAACGAACTCCACCTCCAGCTCATCAGGGTTTCGCGTCGTGATGGGAAGGACGTTCGCTGGGTTCCCTAGCGGGGAAGTGCAACCACGAAATCACGCTTGAATCGGGAGTAGTACGTACTTGGGTCCCGCATGATCTGTGGATGGATGCGATGGCCGATGTGGTTGCCCGTGTAGACAAAGCCCATTGGCCACGTGAGGTTCATGTCCAGGACGACCGCGTTGCGCACTCCGCCTGAGACCAATCCGAGAGCCAAAGTTCGGGCTGTCACGTTGTATCCGTAGGCGAACACGACGGAGCCGTCAGGGCGCACACCGACCGCTGCCCGACGAACGAGGAGCGCATGGTTGTCTGTGCCGCCCCAGCAGTCCGCACATGCGTTGGTCGCGGGTATCGCAGCTCCGTTCTTGACGATCAGGGGTAGCAGTTCCTGACGGATGGCAAGAGCGCCACTTGTTGACGTGAACCCCGATGAGCCCCAGCTGCCCACCTTGAATCCACCGGCCGTGGTGACTTCGAAAACACCATCGCCCCGAGTCAGAGACCCGTGCAGGTGTCCGTTGTAGTAGTAGCCAGATATGTGGCCGGCCTTGTTGGCAAACCCACCATTGAAGGCTGCCACCATCGAACTCGCCCATGTGCTCGGCTGGTTGTCGATGCCCCGCGCGATGGCTCCGGTCGGCTCCTCTGTACCCGGGATGAAGCGCAGGGAGAGAAGCTTCGTATCCAGCCACATCAGCGCAACCGACCCACCCTGCACCCGGTGCGTGTACACAGCGTGGTAGCCGTAGACAGATCTGCCATCAGAGGTCCAGCCGGACGGTGGGGTGAGGTGGGCATGGCCCCCGAGAGGTCCGGTGGGTGCCATCGCTGGCTGAACCTGCCCGTAGGCGCTGGCCGAGGTGAGGCTCGCTACGGCGATGACGCCCCCGGCCACCGCAGCGCTGACCCAACCACTGATTCGCATGACTTCCCCCTGATCGAGATATTGATCTCAGGTTACGTCATCAATTGAGCTGGGTCGCCCGAGGATCTTGTCGGGTACGACAGAGCGTGGTTACACTGATCCTGAATGGCCGTTCAGGATCCTTTCCGGCGCGCGATTCACCTAAAACGAGCGTCAAGGGAGAACCTGTGGAGCGGCGCACCCTGCCCGGGCCGGATTACTTCGACCCCGCCATCTTCGAACTGGAGAAGGAGTCGGTCTTCTTCTCATCGTGGATCCTTGTTGGGCTCGCCCAGCAGATCCCGGAGGCCGGTGACTGGTTCACCTTTAATATCTTTGACGAATCGGTGCTCATCGCGCGCGGTCAAGATGACCTGATCCGCGCGTTCTACAACGTGTGTACCCATCGAGGCTCCCGCCTGCGGGAGGAGGCGAGCGGGTCCGAGCATAACGTCTTCGCCTGCCCGTACCACGCGTGGTGCTTCGGGTTGGACGGAGAACTCGTCGGAACCCCACGCGTTGGCAAGGATGAGCTGGATCGATCCAAGTGGGGACTGCGCCCTGTCCACCTAGAGGTGTGGCAGGGGATGATCTGGATCAACATGGATCGTGAACAGCCGATGACCCTGCGCGAGTGGATGCTCGACAACAATGACAACCTCCTCACCTTCGAGCGATTCAATATTGACGAGCTGGTGCGCACCCGCATATCGGAGTGGGTGGTTGAGGCCAACTGGAAGATCGTCATCGAGAACTACAGCGAGTGCCTGCACTGCCCGACTGTTCATCCCGAGTTGGTTCAGGCGGTCCCGATCTATAAGACCGGTTGGGTGTTCGAGCCCGGCCGGGACGATGGTGGGGTCAACGCTGTCAGCGGCGTCGATGGTCCTGCCGGCAGGGGTGACGTCATGGTGATGCCGAGTGTCACGGCAGAAGAGGCCGAGTCGGTGTTCGGCGGAGCGATGTTTCCGAACATGTTCATGGACATCACGGGGACCAACATCGTCATCTCACAGGTTGTACCCCTCGGGCCAGCGAGTACCCGGGTGCAGTCCTGGTACATGTTCCACCCGGATCAGATCAACTCGGCCGGATTCGACCCAACCGACATCTACGCGTTCAATGATCTTGTGACCGAGCAGGACAACTCCGTATGCGTCAGAGCGCAACATGGTGCGACGTCGCGTGCGTACGTCGACGGTGGTATTTATCCTGATAAGGACGAGTTTGTGCTGCAGTTCAACCAGAACTACCTGCGGCACCGAGATCGTCAGCGGTAGAGGATTCCACGCAAGTGATGTTTGGCGCGGAATCACGGGGGGAATGACGCGGACATGACGAATGCACGACGCTCTGGGGCGTACACCGCGGTGGCCAGTGAGGCAGCCAAGGACCCCATGAGCTTTCTATCTCGAGTAACGGCCGTGCCCAGCATGGTTCGCGATGTCCTGCTTGGCCGCTATGACGGCCTCGGCAAGGGCAAGTTGTTCCTCATGGTGTTGGCTGTTGGCTACATCGTGTCGCCGATCGATCTTCTACCTGAGGCAATCCTCACGATCCCGGGTCTTGCTGACGATGCAATCGTCACGGCTTGGCTCATCGGCTCGGTGCTCACGGAGTCAACTCGCTATCTCGAGCACCGAGGTTTGGCTGATGCGAGCGACAACCCCAGTGTGATTCCCGGGGAAATCGTCAGGCCGTAGTCGCATCTCAATACCCGAACGGCCCATGGTTCTAGTGCTCGGACTACGCGATAACCACTTCCCGTGGCTTCCACTCTTGAACGGGCGTATCCAGGTGGCGCCAACGCACTGAATTTCTTGCGACTTGTACTCGCATCTATGGTGATCTTCGGTCATGCGGCCGTGCTTTCCGGTGTTGCCCTCCCCTCCTCGCTCGCACTGCTGCTCAGTGAGGTCCCTGTTGATGGGTTCTTTGCCATCAGTGGCTTTCTGATCGCTCGCAGTTGGCATCGCAATCCGCAGGCGCGAGGCTATCTAATGAACCGGGTACTTCGCATTGGACCCGCATTCGTTGTCTGTCTGGTGGTCACGGCTGTGCTCATCGCCCCGCTCGCGACGGCCACCTCGGGTCGGTCGATGCAGGGGTATTGGACAGCGCCGGACGGCCCCGTCCCGTATGTCTGGAAGAACATCACCCTGTGGATGGGCCAGTATCAAATCTCCGGAGGCCCGACGGGGATTCCGTACCCGCTGACATGGGATGGCTCACTTTGGACTCTCGGTTGGGAGTTCCTGTGCTATCTGGGTTTGGCATGTGCCGGTGCTCTCGGAATCCTGTCTGTGCGGCCTGCGTTGCTGCCTTGGCTGTTTGTGGGGGTGTGGATTGTCAGCCTGTTTGGAGTCTATGCTCACGCTTCGGGACGGTTTGCATCCATTACCCGGCACATTGAACCGATAGATCGGTTCGCTCTCATGTTCATTGCCGGAACGATGCTGTTCGCCTTTGCGGAGCGGTGTTGCCGATGCATCCCTCTCTGGCGCTTGTCAGCGGCCTCCTCGTGCTGATCGGTGTTCTATTCCTTCCTGACTACCGTCTTCTTGGTGGACTCCCACTGGCGTATCTCATGCTCTGGTTGGGCGCACGACTACCGGTGCGAATCGGAAGTCGCAATGACATCTCGTATGGCGTCTATATCTATGGATGTCCCGTGCAGCAGGCGCTCATCATGTGGGGGTTTGCATCACTGGGCTGGTTTGGATTTGCTGTACTCGGGCTAGCCGCAACGATTCCCATCGCGGCCCTTAGTTGGTGGCTTGTTGAACGGCCGAGTCTTCGCTTGAAGAATCACAGTGTCGGCGGTGAGATCACGGCAGCAGTTGCCCCGACCACGGCGTTGATATTCGGCCTCATGTTCATTGCGTACCACGTTCTTGGAACGTTCCGCGCCTGATGTCGGTGGGCCGCCCGGGGATCGAACCCGGAACCCGCGGATTAAAAGTCCGCTGCTCTACCTGTTGAGCTAACAGCCCGAAGGCCCAAGTCTGCCATCGACGGGACCATTCGATCCAACCGGTGCTACGTAGGTGGCCCGATAATGCGGCAGTACCGGTCAGGGACCAAGTAAATCACTCGCCCATCACCGCGTGGGCACAGGAGCCGCAACGGGTGGTTGGTATCAGTTGGAACGCATGTATGTGCCAGCAAAAACGCACGACAGGCGAATTCGGTGAGCTACTTCGCGCCCGGTCGATTCTTCTTCCAGGTTTCCCGGAGGACGGGGGGCAGGATGAACAGAAGATAGATGGCTCCTGCTGGTGCTGTGCCGTACACAAAGGCCGCGACCCCGGCAAACAGTGTCTCCCAGATCAGCCAGAGTGCTACGAAGACGGCCGCAGCTGTCATCGAAATGCGGCCGATGAGTCCAAAACTGGTTGCCGATTCCCCATACTTCTCCGCGAAGGGTTGATCGTGCACCGGTCTTCCGGCCCACCCGTCCGTCGGGTCAAAGCTGTTGTTCACTGGCACCCCACGAGTGAATTGGGTTAAACCATCTGAGGTACTTATCGAGTGTCGGAAGTGCCGTGCACGCACCCGGATGGGTGAGACAGAAGGCCGTCGGGTTAGCGGTAGTTGCGAAGGCGCAGCGAGTTCGTGACGACGATGGTGCTTGAGGCTGCCATCGCCGCTCCCGCCAGCAGTGGGCTCAGATATCCGGCTATGGCCAACGGAATCATGATGATGTTGTAGCCGAAGGCCCACCAGAGGTTCTGCTTGATCGTGCGCAGCGTTCGTCGTGCCAGACCGATCGACGTGGGCACGGCGTCAAGATTGCTGCCGATGAGCGTGACGTCCGACGCGTTGATCGCCGTGTCACTTCCCGTGTTCATCGCGATGCCAAGGTCTGCCAGGGCCAGTGCAGCGGCGTCGTTGACGCCATCACCGAGCATGGCCACGACTGAGCCGTTGTTCTTGAGATCGGAGACGATCGTCAACTTGGCCTCGGGGGTGAGATCTGCGAACACGTCCTCTTCTCTGATACCCACCGCTTTTGCGACGGCCAAAGCGGCCGGTCGATGATCACCGGTCACCATGATCGGGGTGATCCCCATAGCGCGGAGACGATCCACCGCTACGCCTGCACTCGGGTTGATCACATCGCTGAATGAAAAGGCTGCGACGAGTCGTCCATCGATGGCCACTCCCACCAGCGGCCAGCCGTTTGCGTTCGCGGTGTGAAGATGCCGCTCTAGCCACTGTGGTGCCTGGCCCCGGAGGTCGAATTGTGTGCGGATCCAGTCGATTCGCCCAATCGCCACCTGCTGGTTGTGCACCTCGGCGCGAACCCCCAGACCTGGAAGGTTCTCGACGTGCTGAACCTCCGGAACAATCTGCCCCTCGGCCGCGTCAGCGCTGTGCGTTGCCAGGGCCCTTGCGATGGGGTGGGTGGAGGTTGCCTCAACGGCTGAACAGATGGCCAGAACCTCAGCCGTATCACCTCCGGGAGCAATCGTCTGCGCAACTACCGTCATCGATCCGAGTGTGAGAGTCCCGGTCTTGTCGAGTGCGATCACGTCAACGAGACGGGTATCTTCCAGGATCTGAGGTCCCTTGATCAGCACGCCAAGTTGTGCACCCCGGCCGGTCCCGACCAGCAGAGCCGTCGGGGTTGCCAGACCGAGGGCGCAGGGGCAGGCGACGACGAGCACGGTGACACCGGCGCACACCGCGATAGACAGAGTTCCGGTGGCAATGAACCAACCTGCAGCGGTCAGCGCCGACAGGGTGAGAACCATGGGGACGAACCACGCGGCAACGCGATCTGCAAGGCTCTGAACTCGTGCCTTACCGCTCTGTGCCGCGGCGACCATTGCCTGAATCTGGGCCAGCCGAGTGTCCGCTCCGACGCGGTCAACCCGCATGGTGAACATGCCATCTACGTTGAGGGTCCCCCCGACGACCTGATCACCCTCGACAACCGCAACCGGAATCGATTCGCCGGTAAGCATTGATGCGTCAATACTCGACGATCCATTCAGGATCGTTCCGTCGATCGGGACGTACTCGCCCGGCAAAACCTTGACGATGTCCCCTACCCGCAGGGTCTCAACGTCGATGACAATCTCCCGACCGCCCAGCCCGGTAGCCTTCTTTGCACCATCCATCAGAAGTGCGGTCTTCGTTCCCAGTGACATCAGGGTGCGGAGTGCATCACCACCACGGTGCTTGGCCCGCGACTCGGCCCAGCGGCCCGCGAGAATGAAGACTGGCAGTACGGCTGCCACCTCAAAGTACAGATGACCGCTGTGGTGGTGCCCAACGCGGACGAGCCACTGCATGGGCATCACGTAGTCGGGCGCTCCCGCTCCACCGAAGAGCAAAGCCCACGTACTCCACGTCCATGCTGCGACGACTCCGGCGCTCACAAGCGTGTCCATGGTGCTGACTCGGTGACGAAGATTCAGCAGGGCGGCCCTATGGAAGGGCCAGGCACCCCAGAACGCCACCGGGGTCGTCAAGATGAAGGCAACCCACTGCCAGTACGGCACCTGCAGAATCGGGATCATGCTCAGGAGCAGGACCGGGATGGCAAGGGTCAGGCTGACCATCGTGCGATACCGGAGATCGTCCTCCTTGGCATCGTGCTCTTCGGCCAGAGCCGCCGGAGCTGCGGAATTCTGGTCAAAGACTCGATAACCACTGGCCGCAATCTCAGCGATGATGCTCTCAACTGGGACGTTGGGGGAGTGGTCGACGTAGGCAGTGGCGGTGGCGAAGTTCACTGAGGCGCTCACGCCATCCATCGCGTTTAGCTTCTTCTCGACCCGGCCCGAGCACGATGCGCACGACATCCCCACGACGGTGAGGTTTACCGACTCCCACGATGAAGGGGCGACGTGCGTCGATTGCTGATCGGCCAACGCCGTCATCGACGTCCTCCCCTCGCGTCACAGTATGGACTTCGAGGTTAGGACGACGTGCCGTGAGCGCGGTAGCCACAGGTGGGGAGGCAGGATCCCCTAAAACACGGGAGCCAACCCACCCCGCTGGAGTAGCGGGGCCGATTGGCTCCTATTGAGTCGCGGTTTACCGCGTCAGCGAACTACTTGCCGCACTGGCAGTCGTCACCACACTGGCAGTCCTCGCAGGTGCAGTCAGGGTTGCTACAGCCCTTGGCCTCGCCACCCTTGCCGCACTGGCAGTCAGCACCGCACTGGCAGTTCTCACCACAGGTACAGTCCGGATTTGTGCAAACGGTGGTCTCGCTCATGATGTCCCCTTGTCAAGATTCCTCTGTTGACCAAAGTCTACTGTGGGGCTGAACGATGTTCCGGTAGCGGCTATATGGTGTGCAGTATGAGCATCGCCACCCAGGAGCGACTTCATTCAGTCATTGGCGCCCTGCCCCTTGTTGATCATCACGTCCATGGGGCCCTTCGAGATGACCCCAAGGACAGAGCTGATTTCGAGCGGCATATCGCCGAGACGGATCGTCCCGGTGTCGGGTCGTGGTTCGACAGTCAACTGGGTATAGCGATCCGTCGCCACTGCGCCCCACTCCTGGATCTCGAGCCGCTCGTCGATGCTGACACGTACATCGGTCGCCGACGTGAACTTGGTGCAGCAGAGGTGACGCGTCGATTCCTCGATGCCACCGGCACCGCTCACTATCTGCTCGAGACCGGCTATCGCGGCGACGAGATTCTCGGTGTTGAGGGGATGGCCGAGCGCAGTGGACGTCAGGTGTCTGAAGTTGTACGCCTTGAGACAGTTGCCGAGGAGTTCGCCGCCTCGGGCGTCACGTCAACCCAGTTTGTCGTCGGGTACGAGGAATTTCTGCGCGCCCGCACTGTTGGTGCCGTTGGTCTCAAGAGCATCATCGCCTACCGCTTCGGGTTTGACTTCGATCCGGTACCTCCGTCCACCACGGAGGTGCTGCAAGCTGCCGATCGGTGGTTCAGCCGGATGGCTGCCGGGGCACCTGTGAGAGTGGATGATCCGGTGTTGCTGCGCTGGCTGATCTGGACGGGTGTTGAGCTCGGTCTGCCAATCCAGTTCCACAGTGGTTTTGGTGATCCCGATCTTGAGCTCCACCGCGCGGATCCGCTTCTGCTCACGCGTTTCATCAAGCACGTTGAACCGCGCGGAACCCAGGTGGTGCTGCTGCATACCTATCCCTTCCACCGAAATGCCGGCTACCTCGCTCGATCGTTCACAAATGTCACCTTCGACGTGGGTCTGGCGATCAACTACCTCGGCACCCGCGCAGACGCGGTGATCGCCGAGTCGATGGAGATCGCACCCTTCGACAAGATCCTGTTCTCCTCGGATGCCTGGGGACCAGCTGAACTGCACTACCTCGGCTCGACGCTGTGGCGCCGTGGAACGTCCCGACTACTTGCCACGTGGGTGAATGATGGGGATTGGACTGAGGCTGATGCAGTGCGCGTGGCCACCCAGATCGCTTCGTCCAATGCCCAGCGTGTCTACTCCCTCAACGATGACTAGGAGTCTGTGATGTGTCGTCTGTTCGGCTGGGCCGCAACCCACGAGATGTCAGCGGCGGATCTGCTTGGCGAGGACATGGTTCGTCTGCAGGAGTTGTCTCGTATTCATCAGGACGGCTGGGGCATCGCAACCCAGTCTGAGTCAGGGGTTCGCCTTGTCCGCGAGGATGTTCCGGCGTACGAGAGCGTGACCTTCACAGACAATCTCGCTCAGTCGGTGGGTCAGGTGGGCATCGTGCATCTGCGTTGGGCCACTGGTCGACTCGCACGCTGTGTGGAGAACACCCATCCATTCGTTCGCGGTGACGTGGCCTTCATGCACAATGGCTCCCTTCCGGTCGGCCCGGAGCTGCTCGCCATGATCGACGAGGATCTGCTGGAGTCCATTGAGGGCACAACCGATTCCGAGCACTACTTCATGGCGCTGCTGAGCGCTCGACGCCGTCTTGATTCAGTGCCCGCTGCTGTTGCATCTGTTCTTGACGGATTGGCCGGTGTGCGCTGGCCATCACTGAACATGATGTGGGCTGAACCGGATTGGCTGCATGTTCTGTGCGCGCACCAACCTGAATTTCGTGCGGCCGAATTACCAGATCCTTACTACCACTTGCAGTATGGTCGCCATGGAGATGCTGTGGTGGCGTGGTCATCCGAGGTCAGTGAGCGTGAAGGTACGCCCCTAGCGAATCACTCGGTGCTGTCAGTGCAGGCCAGCACCGGAGCGATAACGGTCAGTCCGCTCTAGACGTCTGGGTCTAGGGCGGTAATCGTCAGGAGGACCCATGCAGGAAACGATGGACGCGCCGAAGCTTCGTCGCGAACTCTCGATCTGGGAAGCCATTGGCATTTCCCTCGCGTTGATGGCGCCATCGATGGCTGCCAACATCAATCCACAAGGCCCTGCCACTCTGGTGGGTCGGGCTGTTCCGCTGACGTTCATCATGGCCACGGTAGGCGTCCTGCTGATCGCATACACCTTTGTGCGACTCACGCAGCGCTTCAACCACTCCGGCTCGGTGTACGGATTCGTTGGTGCCACTCTCAATCCACGGGTGGGAATCCTCGCCGGCTGGGCGCTTACCGGTACCTACGTCTTCTACGGCGTGGTCACTGCGATGGCCTTTGGACGATTTGCCTCTGCATTCCTGAATTCACTTGGTATCTGGAAGAGTCCACCGGACTCTGCCGCCTACATCCTTGGCCTCATCGGTCTAGTGGCTGTGTGGGCGTTGGCAATGTCTCCGGCCCGCAATGGCACGCGCCTTCTGCTGATCATCGAGGCGGCCACTGTTGCCCTCATTCTTCTGGTGACTCTCATCGTCCTGTTCAAGCTTGCGAATGGCACTGCCCCCAATGGCCTCAAGATCGATACGTCCGTCTTCTCGCTACCTCATGGCATAGACACCTCGACGCTGTTCCTTGGCGTTGTCTTCGGCTTCCTGTCCTTCGCCGGATTCGAGGCTGCGGCGACTCTGGGTGAAGAGGCAAAGAATCCCCGTCGCGACATCCCGAAGGCGATCCTGGGTGTTGCCATCTTCGGTGGTATCTACTTCACCATCGTGACGGCCGTTGAGGTTATGGGCTTTGGCACAAGTAATGAGGGCATAAAGAACTTCATCGCCTCGGGCTCGCTGCTCGGTGACCTCGGCTCACTGTATGTCGCGTCCTGGGTGGGTCAACTGATCACTGCAGGTGCAATGATCAGCGCTTTTGCCTGTGCCCTTGCCTGCACCGTCGGTGCCTCACGTCTGATGTATGCCTTCGGTCGTGATGGCCTTAGCGTCAAGGGAATTGAGCAGGTGCACGCCCAGCGCGGCACCCCGACCAACGCGACAACGGCAGTTGTCGTCGGAATGGCCGTACTGACAATCGGGGCCTGGCAGATCCTCAAGTGGGACTCGCTCACCACCTTCCTGCAGGCCGGTACCATCGGCACACTGATCCTGCTCGTCGTCTACCTGCTTGCGACCATCGGTGCGATCAAGCTTCTGTTCTTCAGCGGGCAGAAGACTGTGGCTGGCCGGGAGATCATCATCCCGGTGCTTGGTCTGCTTGTGCTGGCGTACACGCTCTTCCGCAACGTCTACCCATTCCAAACGGGCACTGCTGTTTGGGGTCCCGGACTTGCGATCGCGTGGCTCGTCATCGGCATCGTCTGGATCTTGGCTCGCTCGTCAGCTGCTACTCAGGCTGGTGAGGCACTCCTGAAGTCAGAGGGCCTTGCCGAGTCGATTGACGCATAGGGGATCTGACGTGCTTGACGGAATCAAGGTTGTCGACCTCAGCGCTCCGCTGGGACCGGACACCGTCATGTGGCCGGGGGCACCCGCGCCCTCGGCCGATACCCTGGTGACCATTGCGGACAACGGTTACTTTGCTCGACTGCTGCATGTGTTCGAGCATTCAGGTACCCACTTCGATGCTCCATGTCACATGGTTGCCGACACCGCCGCGGTTGACGAGGTGCCGGTTGAGTCTCTCGTGGCCCCTGTTCGTGTGATCGACATCAGCAGTGCCATCGGTGATGATGCCGATGGTCTGCTGACAGTGGAACAGGTGCAGGCACATGAGGCTGAGCACGGACCGATCCCCAAGGGATCGGCCGTGTTCCTTCGTACCGGTTGGGAGGATCGGAATACCGATGCGGAGGCCTACGCTGGGCCACCTGGTGATCTGCACTTTCCCGGTTTCGGTGTTCCCGCTGCTCAGTATCTTGTGGATGCAGGGGTAGTCGGGCTCGGAATCGATACCCTCGGTATTGACGCAGGATGCGCGGACACATTCCCAGTCCACAAGACCGTCTCCCACTCAGTGGGTGTGTGGCACCTCGAGAATCTGACCAACCTGAAGTCCCTGCCCGCCGCTGGGGCCTGGGTGATCGTCGGCGTGCCGAAATTGGTCGGTGGTTCGGGATGTCCAGCCAGAGTCATCGCGCTGGTTCCGTAAGCCAGCCAAGCACGCAGCATCAGTCCAAGTAGTCATCGCTCACCTGCAGTAATCAGGGCTGCCCCAATGAAACTGATTCATCGGGGCATCCCTGACGCATGTTCAGTCAGGGACACGAATCGGCTGCGTTCACACCTCGTTCCACCGGCGTCACCCATTTGGTGGATTGTGCAGGTACTAATTGTTACGGATGTAAAACGCTCTGTCACTGTTGCACCCTAATGGAGCAATTCTTCCTCACCATTGGTTCACGTTCAGTCATTAAGGCCGGATTCACTTGCAGGCTTTGCCTCGTGACCGCCATCTTCGTCGCTGATTAATGCATATGGGTGATGGCCCCCATCCCCCATTTGGGTTAGTCAGCGGTGTTGAGCAGTGACGCTCACATCTGAGTCCTCGAAGCCAAGGAAGCCACATGGATGCATTCGTACGTCGTGTATGGGGTCGAGCGGTTGCTCTCACCCTGACGATTGCCGTCACCACCGCGGCGGGTATCAGCCTTGCCCCCGCAGCTCAGGCTGCAGGTACTTCGGTTACCGCGTCTGATGCGGCGGCCACAACGGGTGATCCTGCCCCGACCATCACGTTTACGGCGGACTACATCCTGACTACCGCACCTACGTGTGCCGTGTACGACTCGACCGATACCGCTTTTGCAACGCCACTTACCGGGGCGCTTGCCGCAGGGACCTATGTCTCCCACTGTCAGGGTGCCGACCCGGCACCTGACGTCTACGTCGATGGGGCTGTGACGGTAACTGACCCGCCCGCGCCTGCTCCCAGCGCAGCACCGATCACCCCGGTGACCGCTGCCCTTGTGGTCCCGGTGGCTCCCGCGACCGCAACGGTCGCGGCGGGCGGAACGCACTCCTGCACCCTCATCGCGGGCGGTGGAGCCACGTGTACCGGCAACAATGCTTCCGGGCAGCTCGGTGATGGCACCACCAACAACTCCAATTCTCCGGTGTACGTCACGGGCCTGACCGGTGCGACCGCTCTGGCCGCGGGCGCCAACCACACCTGTTCACTCGGTTCCGGTGGCACCGTAAGCTGCTGGGGACAGAACGCATTCGGCCAGATCGGCACCGGCAGCACCGGTGGTCCGGTTACCACGCCAACCGCGGTTGCAGGTATCTCGGGCGCCACTGCCATCGCTGCGGGCGACTACCACACCTGTGCGATCGTCGGTGGCTCCGTCTACTGCTGGGGATACAACCTCTTCGGAGCCTTGGGAACCGGTGACACCGTCAATCACTTTTCACCCATCGCTGTAACTGGGATTTCAACTGCCGTTGCAATCACGGCAGGCATGTACCACACGTGTGCCCTTCTGGCTTCGGGCGAGGTGGACTGTTGGGGCTTCAACCCATACGGCGCGCTGGGCAACGGCACGATTGTTGATTCGTCCACTCCGGTGGCCGCAACTGGCATCACGAATGCTGTCTCCGTCGATGCAGGCAACTACCACACGTGTGCGTCCCTCGCCGATGGCACGGTTGATTGCTGGGGTTACAACTCACATGGTGAGTTGGGCAACGGCACCCTGGTCGACTCGATCACACCGACCCCCGTCGTGGGTATCTCTACTGCCACGAGCGTGACGGTTGGTGCGGATCACTCATGTGCAGTGTTCACTGATGGATCAGTGAACTGCTGGGGCTACAACGCCGATGGCGAACTCGGCGATGGAACCACGACCGATTCCTCTGTTCCGGTCGTGGCCGCGGGTGTTGCTGCCACCGGGTCGGTGGTCGCTGGTGGTCACCACAGTTGTGCTGTGGAAGCTACGGGCATCAACTGCTGGGGCTACAACCTGTACGGACAACTGGGCAACGGTGGCAATGCGAGCGCACCGACGCACGCGCCAATCGTGAACCCACGACTGACGATTCGCGCCAACTCACCGGCAAAGATCGCGATCGGTTCACCGCTTCCAAGCATCGGTTACACCACTGAGCCGGCACCGCTGGCACCAGGGACGATCACAAGTGAACCCACCTGTGCGGTGTACGACCAGTCAGATCTTCTGTTCGCGACTCCACTGACCGGCCCGCAGCCCGTTGGCTCTTACGTCACCCATTGTCAGGGTGGCTCCGCGGCCGGTTACGACTTGGTGTACGCCGATGGATTCGCGACGGTGGATCGCGCACCGACGGTCACCACAGTGACATGTCCGGTTGTTGCCTACTACACAGGTTCAGCGCTAACGCCGTGTACGGCCACTGTCACGGGTCCCGGATTGAATCTCACCGTCACACCTGACTACTTCGACAACACAGCAATCGGTGCGGCGACGGCACAGTACGCATTCCCAGGTGACGCGTCGTACCTTCCATCATCGGGATCGGCCTCGTTCCTGATCCGCATCCCGGTCAACGTGACCGCCTCGTCGGGTTCGATCACCTATGGTGCGAACATCCCATCAATCACGGCAACAATCACTCCGAGCGTTCCGTTGGGAAGCTTCACGGTGGCTCCTGTCTGTGGTGTGTACGCGACCACGGATACGACGTACAGCACTGCGCTGACGGGTGTGCAGAATGCGGGAACCTACGTAACTCACTGCACAGGTGGGACCTCACCCACCTACTGGGGGGTTCCCGTTGATGGCACTCTGACCATCAACAAGGCGGCAACCACTGCCACCGTCCTCTGCGATCCCACAACCGTTGTCTACACGGGTCTGGCCCAGACTCCATGTACCGCCTCGGTGGTAGGTCCGAACTTGAACCTCACCGGGCTTACGCCGACGTACACCAACAACGTAAATGTCGGTACCGCGACTGCCTCGTACACCTACCCAGGTGATACGAACCACCTCGCCTCAGCGCCCGCTTCAGCAACGTTTACGATCACCCGTGCCGCGCTGACCATCACCGCCAGTTCGGCGACCGTCACCTACGGAACGACTGTTCCTGCGGTTACATATACGACCAACTGGCCGACGGCGCCAACCTTCACCACGAATCCGACGTGTGCGACGTATGCAACAGCCGTGTCGAACGCGGCCCTGACGGGTGTTCAGCCGGTTGGAACCTACGTCACTCGTTGCGCTGGAGCGGTAAGTGGCAACTTCACGATCTCGTATGTAAATGGATCGCTTTCGGTGGGTCAGGCGGGATTGACCGTAACCGCGAATTCGTCAACCATCACTTACGGGGCAGCCACTCCTGCGATCTCGTACACCACGAATCCGTCTCCGGTTACATTCACCACGAACCCAACCTGTGGTGTCTACGCGTCAACCGATACGACATTTGCTACCAGGCTCACGGGTCAGCTCGGAGCGGGCATATATGTGACGCACTGTTCCGGGGCGGTCAACGCCAATTACGCGATCACGTACGTTGACGGAACTCTCACGGTGAACCGGGCGGCGGTGACGGTGACGGCATCGTCGGCGACGATCACGTATGGAACTGCGGTTCCTGCTGTGACGTTCACGACGAACCCGACACCGATCACGTGGACTACTGCGCCAACGTGTGGAGTGTATGCACCGGCTGACACGGCCTTCGCCACGGCGCTCACCGGTGTTCAGGATGCTGGTACCTATGTCACCCACTGTGGAGGTGGGGTCTCGGCGAACTACACGCCGACGTATGTTAATGGCACGTTGACGATCAACAAGGCAGCTGCCACTGTCACGGCGGCTTCCTCGTCGATCACCTATGGCACGGTCGTTCCTGCTGTGAACTACAGCACGACTCCGGCCGGGGTCCAGTTCACGACGGCTCCCACCTGTGCGGTCTACGCCACGACGGATACCACGTTCACAACACCATTGGCTGGTGTTCAGAACGCGGGCTCGTACGTGACTCGCTGCGCCGGGGGTGTGTCTACCAACTACAACCTCACCTACGTCAACGGAACTCTGACGATTGGTAAGGCTGCAGTCACGGTGACGGCATCGTCAGCGACGATCACGTACGGAACTGCGGTTCCGGCAGTGACGTTCACGACGAACCCGACCCCGATCACATGGACGACAACGCCCACGTGTGCGACGTATGCAACAGCGACCTCGACCACAGCCCTGACGGGCAACCAGCCCGTGGGCTCGTACGTCACCCGCTGCGCTGGTGGTGTCTCGGCTAACTACACGCCGAGCTACGTCATCGGCACACTGACGGTCAATGCTGCGACGCTGACTGTCACGGCTTCATCGCCCGCGGCAATCACCTATGGGGCAACTGTGCCGGCGGTGACGTTCACGACGAACCCAACCCCGATCACCTGGACCACCACGCCAACCTGTGCGGTGTACGCGACGGCCGATACGACCTTCGCAACGGCACTGACCGGTGTCCAGAATGCGGGTACGTACGTCACGCACTGTGCGAATGGTGCTGCTGCCAACTACGTGGTCACGTACGTGAACGGGAGCCTCACCATCAATAAGGCTGCTGTCACAGTGACCGCGGCCAGCCCGGCGGCGATCACCTACGGCACCGCAGTTCCTGCGATCACCTACACCTTGAACCCGACCACGGCGACGTTCACCACGAACCCGACGTGTGCGGTCTACGCGGCAGCTGACACCACCTTCGTCACGCCGCTCTCTGGTGTTCAGAATGCGGGCGCCTACGTGACGCACTGCGCAGGTGGGGTCTCCACCAACTACAACCCGACCTATGTCAATGGTGCTCTCACCATCAACAAGGCTGCGGTTACCGTGACTGCCTCGTCCCCGACTGCCATCACAACAGCGGTGGCCGTTCCGGCAATCACATACACCCTCAACCCGGTTACAGCGACCTTCACCACGAACCCAACCTGTGGTGTCTACGCAACGGCAACCTCAACGGTGGCGCTGACGGGTACACAAGCAGCAGGGACCTACGTCACGAAGTGTGCCGGCGGAGTCTCCACCAACTACACCCCGGCGTACGTCAACGGATCGTTGGTTGTGCAGAACATCCCAACGGTGGTGTTCACGGGAACTCAGGTGGTCAACACGGGTGGAACTGTCACTCTGTCGGCTACGTCCACCCCGAACACCTGTACCGGTGCGATCACCTACTCACTTGATCGCAACCCAACCACGGGTGCCGCCGGGGCCTTCACCCTCGGTGCCTCCCCGGTTGCGACCACCGGATGGCAGGACGGTGCCTATCTGCTCACCATGTCGAAGGCGGCAACCGCCACCTGTGCGGCAGTCTCCATCACGTCGGCAACGATCACCTTCGCTGCGACCACCAACCGCGCCTATGGCGGTGGCCAGTACACGGTGACGGGAACGCCTCGGGTCAGTGCCAGCTTCCAGGTTGGCCCGAGCACCACGGCCGTGACCGGGCAGTTCAAGTTCGTGCAGACGAATACCTGGCAGTTCATCGGTACGCTCACTACCTACAGTCGTACCGGAACAACCGGAACAGCCACAGGTACCGGCAACCTGTCCTACTGGAACACCACCCTTAACGGTGGTGCCGGAGGCTGGACGTCCGTGGGTGCTGCGATCCCGGTACGGATCGTGTTCGTAGCCGGCACCACAACGGGAACGCTCTCAACAACGTTCACGTACACCCCGACCACTGGGCAACCAGTGCTACCGTCCACGGCGGCTCAAACTCTGGGACGAGTGGTAGCCAACGCCTAGGCGGTAGATCAACAGAGACGAGGGTGGAGCTTCTTCGAGGCGGCTCCACCCTCGTTTCCCTTTGCAGGCCACGCGATACGTGGTCCCTTGAGTATGGATTTGCTCTCGCCTGAGGTCATCACCCAACCTGAGGGGTTGGGATCCCCCAAAGGTAATACCTGCGCACGTGGCCCGGGCCTTTGCTAGGTCATACTGGGCCAATGACCCCTCAAGTGGAGATTCGCAGAGTGACTGCCGATCAGGCGACTGCAGCGGCGGGTCTGGCCACGAGGACGTTCATGGGTGAGGCATTCATGTTCGGTATGGCTGGAGATGATCCACTGGACCGCTACTTGGCCGCGCATCGAATCTACTCGAGTGAACCATGGGACGACTCAGCCACGATGCTGGGTGCATATCTCGACGATCTCTTGATCGGCATCGTGCGTGGATCGGTGGTCGGTAACTGCACCCTGTGTCGCACGATCGACCCGCAGCTGCCTCCTACCGATGAAGCTAGGCTCCGCGACTGGCAGTTCTGGGTGGGGGTTCGCGACGTCCATGCCCGTTATGACGAGCATGGGTGGATCAGCAGGATGGCGGTGGAGCCCCGAGCGCAGGGCAGCGGAGTGGGTGGCCTGCTCATTGAGGCGATCATGCAAGAGCTCGCTAACGATAACCCCGGACCCGTGTACCTCGAGGCGCTCCGGGAACGGTCGGGCTTTTACCTCAAGCACGGATTCGAGATTATCGACGAAGTTCCAGAACCCTGGGCCGATCTGTCCTACCTCATGGTTCGCACGGTCTGAGCCACTCCCGTTCTCAGGGAGCGATATTGGCCAGTTTCACACACCGGTGCGCCAACTCCGCGTCGCCCGCAATGGTGATCTGATCGGCAAGCAGCTCGACAGTTGATCGGCCAGTGCTCAACGCAACGTAGGTCAGCCAGTCCATTGCCAGCGAGCTGGTTGGCTGGTCGGGGTTAGCGGTGAACCCTGCCCGACCATCGTCACCGACGACAACGCTGCACTCGAAACTGATCGCGCCGGACACCTTCAGATGGATCGACTGGCCGGGCTGTGCAGCAACCTTCTTACCCCAGATCACCGGTAGGGCAGAGACAAGAATCTCGGCCGTCACATGGGCGCCGATTGAGGCTTCATGGCCGGGCTTGTGAACTGATTGACGGATGTCCTGCTCGTGAACCCACAGGTCGAAGACGCGCATCCGCATGATCCGTCCAAGTGGAACCTGTGAACCGGCTGGACCGGCAACCATGAGCTCAGGATCTGCGTCGAGTGCCTGTAGTTGTGCTCGGCGACGTGGGATCACCTCGAGCAACTCGGCCACTGTCTCAGTGCGCGACTGCGTACGTCGAACATCCACATCTCGTTCCATGAACTGGCTGAATTCATCTGACCTGATGTTGGGGAGAGCGGACCAGTCCGGCTCGTGATCTGGCAGGGCATCGCCGGCGAGACGACGTTCAACCCCCACCACGTGCGCTGCAATATCGCCAACTGACCAGCCCGGACATGGACTCGGCAAAGTCCATTCAGCGTTCGTCAGTTCACAGATGAGCACGCTCATGTCATC
Source organism: uncultured bacterium (assembly GCA_963978055.1). GTDB lineage: Bacteria > Actinomycetota > Actinomycetes > S36-B12 > CAIYMF01 > Longivirga. Next base: position 15,596 of record CAXBQZ010000020.1, on the reverse strand, counting down.
GATGGTCGTGGACCATGCATCCATCAGAGTTGTGAGCTGCCCGTCGAAGAAGTGCGGTTGAGCATCCATGAGGTGAATCTATGTCATCGATTGGTCAGCGGACAGATCCTTCTTTACGGGCTACCCCGTCAGTGACTGGGCCATGACGACGAAGCGCTGCCAGGCCAAGGAGGCCAGCAACGAGAGCGCTGACGGCGCCGACGGCCAACGCCCAACGCGCCCCCCATAACTGGGCGATGAATCCAATGATTGGCCCACCGATGGGAGTTGTGCCGAGGAAGGCAACAGCCCACAGAGCCATCACCCGGCCACGCATCTCCGGTGCCGCATTCATCTGAAGAGTGGCATTGCCGGTTGAGAGGAACCAGATGCTTGCCGCTCCCACCGCTATGAGGGCACCTGCCGCGAGTTCGATGGTCGGAGCAAGTGCCACGAGTAGGTCCGTGATGCCGAATGCGAACACTGCGGTCGTGAGGGGACGAATTCCGTAGGTAGATCTTCCTGCACTGACCAGTCCGCCTGCGATAGCACCGAGGCCCATGGCTGAAGTGACCAATCCGAAATTGATAGCACCCGTGCCGAAGGTCTGCGCTGCCAGAGATGGCAGGGTCACCTGAAACTCATATGTGAGCGTGCCCACGATCGCCATCATCAGCAGGGGGATGAGCAGTCCCGGTACCGAACGGACGTAGCGGAGCCCCTCACGCAGCTGACCTGGTGCCCGAACCACCGGTTCACTGGGGTTGAGAAGGGAGGTGTCCATGGCTGCGTAGGCGATGATCACAGCAAGAAAGCTTGCAGCGTTCACGAAGAAGCAGGCGCCCACTCCAACCTTGGCTATCAGGATCCCGGCAAGGGCGGGCCCCACCGCCCGGGCAACATTGACGAGTACTGAGTTGAGGCTGACGGCATTGCGCACCTGATGATCCCCAACCATCTCGCGTACGAACGACTGTCGAGCCGGATTGTCCAGAACGTTCGTCAGGCCAAGAAGCAGGGTGAGGGTGAGGACGACCGGAAGGGTGGCGTGATGGGTCTGGTAGAGGACCCCGAGTGCCAAGGCTTGAAGGGCTGCAGCGCAGCTCGTGGCAATGATGAGTCGGCGCTTGTCGAGTCGATCGATCAGCACCCCACCGTACGGGCCCAGCAGGAGAATCGGGACGAACTGCAATGCGATCGTCAGTCCGAGCCAGGTGGCCGAGTTCGTGAGTTCGAGTACGAGCCAGGCCATCGCCACCGACTGCATCCACGTTCCCGTGAGTGAAATCGCTTGGGCGATGAAGAAGGTGCGGTAGTTCGGATTATCGAGCGAGGAGAACGTGCGTGCCCTCCACGATTGAGCCATGGCTACTCGAAAGCGGGCAATGGCAGTGCAGCATCATCAGTGAGCACCTCAGCGGTGTTCTGAGTGGTGCGCAGCGGAACCTCTTTGAGAAGAAGGGAAAGCAGGAAAGCCATCAGCATCACGGGCGTAGCGATGAGGAACGTAGCCGCAATGGCCTTGGAGAACGCATCCAGCACGAGCTCACGGATTGGCGCGGGCAATGAATTGATGTTGGCCAGCGAGCCTGTGATACCGGAGGGGATGTGCATTCCATCAGGGATCACCTTCGTGATCTCTGATGTGAGTCGAGCGGTGAAGATCGCTCCGAAAACAGCGGTACCGAATGAGCCGCCGATGCTGCGGAAGAAAGTGGAGGTACTTGTGGCTGCGCCGATCTGCGCAGGCTCTACAGAATTCTGAACGGCCAGAACCAGAACCTGCATGACGTTGCCCAGCCCGACGCCGAGGACAAAGGCGTACAGGTCGATCTGCCAGTAGGGGGTGTCAAGGCTGAGGTGCGATAGCAGCCAGATGCCCAGGGTCGCGAGAGCTGTACCGATGACGGGATACATCTTCCAGTGGCCAGTCTTGGAGATCCGACGGCCGCTGAGGATGGACGCGGCGAGTAGACCGGCCATCAATGGCAGCAGCTGCAGACCGGCGTTGGTTGGGGTGGCACCCTTGACCACCTGCAGGTAGAGCGAGAGGTAGACGATCGAACCAAACATCGCGAAGCCGATCACGAAGCCCATCGCTGATGTGGTGCGAACCACTGGGATGCTGAACAGCCGCATTGGCACGATGGGTTCCTCGGTGCGGATTTCTTGCCAGATGAACGCAGCCGTCAGAGCGATACCGAGTGCGCCGAGTCCAAGGATTGTGGGGGAGGTCCAGTCGTAATTGTTGCCACCCCACACCGTCACCATCAGCAGTGAGCTGACGCCGAGAACAAGGAGTGCTGAACCCAGCCAGTCGATGACCTTCTTCTCGTGCCTGACCGGAAGGTGAAGTACCGCACCGAGGACGAAGAATGCGGCAATACCGAGGGGGAGGTTGATGTAGAAGATCCAGCGCCATGACAGGTGCTGAGTAAAGAGGCCGCCCAGCAGGGGACCGATGACACTCGAAACACCGAAGACCGCACCAAACAGGCCCATGTACTTGCCACGCTCACGCGGTGGCACCAGATCAGCGATCACTGCCATCACCAGAACCATGAGGCCACCGCCACCAATGCCCTGGATGGCGCGGAAGGCAATGAGCTGCCCCATGGACTGGGAGAGACCGGCGAGTGCCGACCCAACCAGGAAGATGACGACCGATGACTGCAACATCGGTTTACGTCCATACAGGTCGGAGAGTTTGCCCCAGATCGGTGTGGTGGCGGTGGACGCAAGCAGGTAGGCGGTAACTACCCAGGAGAGTTCAGACAAACCGCCCAGATCACTGGTGATGGTAGGCAACGCCGTCGAGACGATCGTCTGGTCCAGGGCAGCGAGCAGCATGGTCATCATCAGCGCAGCAAGGATCAACCGAAGATGACGGCGGCTCGCCTCGATCTCAGCGTCTGCTGCGGTCTGGGTGTCAACGGCTGGTTCAGCGGTCACGGTCGTCAGGCCTCCGGGCACAGTTCTCCCACGAATGGTTCCGCGGGATCAGAACCATTGTCTCATGGTCCGTCTCGTGGTCAGCCCAGGCGCGGGAAGGGCTGCACCTGCTCGAGGGCTCGGGCGGCCTGGAGTACAAGACGGTCGTCGAAGTGCCGGCCTACCAGCTGCACGGCCATCGGCAGTCCATCGCTGGAAAGACCGGTCGGCACCGTGGCTGCCGGGTGTCGAGTCATGTTGATCGGGTAGGTGAACGGTGACCAGTCAATCCAATGGGACTGCGTGGATGGATCTGCAACATCGGATCCAAGCGCGAATGCTGTGAGGGGGAGCTGGGGGCTCATGAGGAGGTCGTACGAAGTGAGCAGGTGATTCAGGCGCAAGGTCGCCTGGGCCCTCATGGCGTCTGCGTCGAGGAACTGCTGGGCGGTGATGTGAGCACCGCGCTCACAGGTGGCCACCAAACCGGGATCGCTGAGTGCCCATCGGTCGGCGGGAACATCTGTGAGGGTTCGTCCGATGGCAGCGTCCCAGAGTGTGAGGAATGCATCTCGGCAGTCACTGAAGTCGATTGACACCTCCTCGACGCTGGCTCCGAGCTGCTGCAGCATCTCGGCAGAGCGTCGGCTGGCAGCGGCGATCTCGGGATCAACACGGGCGTGACCGTAGTCAGGGCTGTAGGCGATTCGCATACCGGTAACCCCCTGCTCGAGCTGTTCGAGCCAGGAGGTTGGGTCGGCCTGGGTTGGGTAGATGTCGAGTGGGTCCGGCCCCGCCATGGCGGCCATCATGTGAGCGGAATCGCGAACACTGGGAGTGAGCGGACCCAGATGACTGAGCAGGCCTGATACGCCAGGTGGATACATCGGGATCAAGGCATGGGTCGGCTTGATCCCGAACACCCCGCAGAAGCCGGCCGGCATCCTGATCGATCCACCGCCGTCAGTACCAACGTTTAGGACTGCCATTCCGGTGGCGGCCGCTACTGCGGCACCCCCGGAGGATCCACCGGAGGTTCGCTCAGGGTTCCACGGATTACGGGTGTAGCCGCCGATCGGTGAGTCGGTCAGGCCCTTCCAGCCCGACTCTGGGGTGGTGGTCTTACCGATAAAGACAGCGCCGGCATCGAGAAGTCGCTGAGCAACGGGTGCAGTCTGCGTTGCCAGTTCATTCGGGTTCAGATGTGGTGAGCCCTTGAGGGTGGGCCAACCTTTCACGAGAACGAGATCTTTGATCGACGTAGGTACTCCGTCGATGGGAGACAGCGGCGACCCGGCCCGCCATCGCTGCTCACTTTCACGGGCCTGCACCAGAGCTCGCTCGGGGTCGACGAGAACGAATGCGTTGAGCTCTCCATCGATGTCGGACACCCGATCCAGGCACGCCTTTGCCGCATCAACCGGCGAGAACGACCCATCCGAATAGGACTCCGTCAGCGAATCAACGGTGAAGTCTCGAGCGTCCATCTGCCGTCCTGGTGTGAGTAGTTCAGATTGAGTGGTTGTTGCGATAGTGATCGGCTAGCACATCTGCACCGAAGTCGTTCGTGAGATCCCGCCAAACTGTGTGCACGTGGTTGGCACTACGCGCAGTGTTGTCGTATTCCGCCAGAAGTGTTCGGCCCTGCACGCGGTAGTAGTGACCCCTGCCCGGCTCGAGTGACCCAGCCCAGAGGAAGTGCAGGCCGTCCAGATCCGCATCCGAGGTGTACTTCGCTCGCTCCAACTCGGCGAGTTCATCTGGCACCCGTCCGAGGTAGACATCAAGAAGGGTGCGCAGCAACTCACGCTGGTCTGAGGTCATAGCTGAAGCAGCCAGCCCCTTCGGTGTCCTTGTTAGTTGAGTTAGTTCGGCGCTCTGCGCAGTGGTGCCCTCACTCTTCTCCGCGGCCGCGTGGATGTCGCGGCACAACTGCCCCAGTTCCCCTGGGAAGACGCCACGCCACAGGTAGAGCAGTTCAATGGGCAGATCTCCATCACCCTCAGCGAAGTGTGGACGGTTCGCGGATACGAGATCGACCGGGGCCACCTGCGTTGGGAGCCCCAGGATCCGCTGCTCAGCACTGAGTGATCGAGCAAGTTCACGGCCAAGGTCTTCAGCCCCGGCAAGGGGGCGCTGCGGATGAGGCCCAAGTAATGGGGCAGAGGCGGGGTCAGCGCCGAGGAAGAACGGGGTGGTCGAGGCGACCGCCCCGTCGATGATCAGATGATTGACCGATAGGTGATGCCCGCCAATTCGCCATGACCATGTGCCCACCTGCGCTGGTTCACCGAAAACTCGGATGTAGTAGGCACCCACATCGCGGCCACGCTCACGTCCCCAGTCCCGGATGTAGCCCTCAACATGATCAAGGACGTTGTCGAGGCCAATGATCGTCGAGGCAGTTACATACGCCGCGGTTGATGATCCTGACGCGAGCAGCTTCATCGCCCGCTGGTACTGGGTCGGGGTGAGGTCGCCCAGCCGCACGCCACCATGGTCGGTGGGGGTGTAGAACCACGTCTCACGCTCGGCTGTATCGAATGGCCAGACCGCGAGCTCGCGCTGCTGTTCATCGAGGCTCTCGATGAACCCGCAAGCAGCGGTCTGCATACGTTGGGCAGCGATCTGGCGAGGGTTCATCACGATCCTTTGCGGTACGTCGGTGGGGTCGAGCCTACGTCCAAATGCGTGCGGCGTGGTGACATGGCTGAACTTCAGGTGGCAGACCCCTTCGACCGCCAATACCGTTGATCGAATAGCCACTCAAGGGAGATGACCGTGCCGTTCCCAACTGCTCATGTTTCCAGTCGAGGTCGAGCACTCCTGCTCCTTCTTCTTGCCTTTGTCGTGACGGGTGCGGTGTTTGCGATTCCGGCGCCCACTGCCCCCAAGGCCCTGGTGTCATCCGGCCTGCCCACGAGCTACCAGTCAGCCGAGGCTGAGCTTCGTCAGCAGCAGCTCCCCTCACCGGGTGTAGCTCCGGCGCTTGTTGTCTACAGCAACACAGATGGGTCAGCACTTACAGATGCGGAGAAGACGGTAATCAGCGGGCAGTCGGCGGGCCTGGCCAAGTTCGCCGTCGGCGGTCAGATTGGGCCAGCGGTCTACTCACCTGATGGAACTGTTGCTCTGGTCTCTGTTCCGGTGAGCACGGTGGATGAAGCCAGTGTGCCCAAGACGGTTGAAGGAATCCGCGGAGTTGCATCCGCGAATCTGCCATCCGGTATGCAGGCTCAGGTGACTGGTCAGCCTGCCATCATCACGGATCTCACGAAGGTGTTTGAAGGTGCCGACACCAAGTTGCTCGCTGCCACGGCCAGTGTCGTGGCCGTGCTCCTGCTGGTGACGTACCGCAGCCCGTGGCTGTGGCTGGTGCCGCTGACGGTCGTGGGTATTGCCGAGCAATTGACGACCAAGCTGGTCGCGCTGATCGCTCCACACTTCGGGATCGTCATCGATCCAGCTGCCGCCGGTATCACCAGTGTCCTGGTCTTCGGTGCGGCGACAGATTATGCACTGCTGCTGATTGCCCGCTATCGCGATCGCCTGCGCTCGGAGGAGAGCAGGTTCGAGGCGATGTCACAGGCCCTGCGCAAGACAGCGGAGCCGATCCTTGCCTCTGCAATTACCGTGACCCTTGCCCTGCTGTCACTTCTCTTCGCCCAGCAGGAGGGCCTGCGGGCGATCGGATTCTCCGGGGCGGTGGGAGTCATCGTCGCAATGCTGACGGGCTTGTTCGTACTTCCGGCGGCAATGGTGGTGTTCGGCCGCAAGCTGTTCTGGCCATTCACCCCCAACGTGGGAGATGAGCCACGGGAAGGGAAGTTCTGGGGCCGCATCGGCGAATCGGTTCGCCGGCGGCCACTCGTCGTCGGTGCAGTGTCACTGGCGGCGCTTCTCATCCTCGCCCTCGGTATTCAGGGCATCTCCGTTGGCCTGAGTCAAAATGAGCAGTTCCGGGTGAAGCCCGAGGCGATCGCCGGTCAGGAGACCCTTGCCAAGGCGTTCCCGGCCGGGTCGGGTTCCCCCGTCGTCATCATGACGAATCCGCAATCGGTCCAGGCAGTGACGTCAGCCGTCAAGGCCGTCCCCGGAGTTGCAACTGTCACCCCTGGTGCCACGAGCGGAAACATTGCCGAGGTCGATGCGATCCTCAATGCATCACCAGGTAGTGAGGACTCCTTCACGGCGATTCGAGCCATCCGAGATGCGGTAGCCAAGATTCCAGGGGCCGATGCCGTCGTCGGTGGGAATGATGCGACTCGACTGGATTCCAAGGACGCCGCAATCCGCGATGCCAAGGTGATCATCCCCATCATCCTGGTGATCGTGCTCGCGGTGCTCTTGCTGCTCCTGCGCTCACTGCTCGCACCAGTGCTCCTGGTGATCACCGTTCTGGTGACGTACTTTGCAGCCCTCGGCGCCTCGTGGTGGATCTTCCAGCATGTGCTCGGATACCCGGCACTGGACAATCTGGTGCTCCTGCTGTCGTTCCTGTTCCTGGTGGCGCTCGGTGTCGACTACAACATCTTCCTGGCCACCAGGGCTCGAGAGGAGGCAGCGCTCAGCAACACTCGGGACGGCATGCTGACGGCATTGCGAGCCACGGGTGGGGTTATCACCAGTGCCGGCGTCTTGCTCGCAGCGGTGTTCGCTGTTCTGGGTGTGCTTCCGCTCATTGCCCTGGCCCAGGTGGGACTCATCGTCTGCATCGGTGTGCTGCTCGATACGTTGATCGTGCGTACGGTTCTGGTTCCTGCTCTGGCCTTCATCCTGGGTGAGAAGTTCTGGTGGCCGGCGAAGATCGATGGCCAGCACCAGATTGAAACAACCGTCTAGCTCTGATCGCGCAACATTCGTCGCAGGATCTTGCCCGATGCCGACTTCGGAACAGCATCGATGAAGTGCACTTCGCGAAGTTGCTTGTACGTGGCGACCTGACCGGCAACGAAGGCGGCGATGTCGTCCTCGGATACCTCGGCTCCCGGCCGCAGAACAACGAACCCGATTGGCAGTTCACCGGCCTCTTCGTCGAGCTTTCCGACGACTGCTGCGTCAGCCACGGCAGGGTGGGTGAGCAACAGCGCCTCGAGTTCGGCTGGGGCCACCTGGAAGCCCTTGTACTTGATGAGCTCCTTGAGTCGGTCGACGATCCAGACATGTGCGTCGTCATCAATGTGCGCGATATCGCCGGTGTGCAGCCAACCTTCGGAATCGAGGGTGTCGGCCGTGGCCTTGGGATTGTTGAGGTACCCAGCCATCACCTGGGGGCCGCGCACCCAGAGCTCGCCGTCCTCGTTGACATCGAGATCTTTGCCCGTGATCGGATCAACGATGCGCGTCTGGGTATTCGGCGCCGTGATACCAACTGAACCAGGCTTGAACATTCCCGGTGGGGTCAGGTGCGAGACCGGTGACATCTCAGTCATGCCGTAGCCCTGGACCACCTCACAATCGATCCGTGCCCCAGCCTCAAGGGACAGCTCAGCCGACAGCGGGGCCGCACCCGAGAACACCTGACGAAGTGCTGACAGGTCGTAGTTGTCGACAAGTGGATGCTTGGCCAGGGCCACCACGATGGGCGGTGCCACGAATGAGCGGGTGATGCCGTGCTCCTGGTGGAGTTGGAGGAACTGCTCCAGATCGAATCGGGGCATCGTGATGATCGTGGCTCCGGCGCGAAGGCCGGTGTTCATCAGCACCTGCATTCCATAGATATGGAAGAAGGGCAATACTGCGATGAACTTCTCGTCCTCGCGGATATCCCCGGCACTGCCCACCTGAGCGACATTGGCCACGAGGTTTCCATGGTTGAGCATGACCCCCTTGCTTACTCCCGTTGTTCCTGAGGAGTAGGGCAGAACCACGAGGTCGTCCTTGGCCACGGGCACATGCTCGGCCAGGGGGGCACCCATCAAAGACGTCAGCGAAGGCGTGTCATCTGATTCACCAATGACGAAGATTTCCGTGACACCGGTGCCTTCAGCGGCGGTGCGTGCAGTTTCCAAGAACAGCGGGATCGTGATGAGCATCGTGGCGCCAGCGTCGATGAGCTGGTGGTGAACCTCGTTTGCGGTGTAGGTCGGATTGATGGTGGTGACGATTCCACCGGCCATGGCTACGCCATGGAAGATCACCGCGAACTCGGGGATATTGGGTGACATAAGTGCCACCGTGTCGCCCTTGCTGAATCCGCGGGCAACAAGTCCTCCAGCAAGTGACCGGGTGGCAGCATCCAGCGCAGCGTAGGTGAGCACCCGTCCGGTCGGGCCGTCGATGAGGGCCGGCTTGTCGCCCAACTCAACAGCACGCGCGAGGACGTACGTCGTCATGGGGACGTCAGGGATTTCCACGTCAGGAAGTGGGCTGGTGAAGATCATCGACAACTCCTTTGAAATCACATACTTCGTCAGAGTCTGTACCCTCAGGACCGGCTTGGCTCGCGGAATTCCGAAGAAATGTCCGACTGCCCGCGCCCAATACACACGCTAGCTACGACTGCTGGCGCAGCCATTGGTCCGAGGCCAGGAGTTCTCCGACGAGGACCTCTGTCAACAGCGCGACATCATCGTTGTCATCCCCGGGATAGCGGATGCTCATCACGCAACCGGGTACCTCACCGCCCACGGTGACGACGGTGGACCCACGCTCGGCGACCCAGGTCATCAGCTCGTCCTCCCAGCGTGAGCCGGCAAACAGGAGCATCCGGTAGTCGGTGGTCTTCGTCAGATAGACGTCCACATGGGACCAGTCACCGGTCTCACAGGCCACGGCAACGGTCCGCGGACCCTCCCTCAGCATGAGTGCGGCCTGCGCTGCAGAGGAGAATCGGCGCGCCGGAGCCACGGTGTGGATACCGTCGGGCCCGACAAGGTGAGTGGTGAGTTCAGGAAGCCAGCCGCGCCAAGTCGCGAGCAGATGTTGTGATGCATCGGCTGAGGCTCGCACGAGGGCGGGCACATCGATCGAAGATGCGCCAAGGTGCACCTCCAATGCGAGAAGCATTGCCAGCGTGTGTTGGAAGGAGCGGCTCGCAACCCCACCCTCCTCAACCTCGGCGTGCATGTCGATCACGACGTCGACACTCTGCGCGAGTTCAGATTCAGGCTTGTTCGTCAGCAGCACCACCGGGCAGTTGCCGAGGTAGTGGGCAACTGCCGCCTTGGTCTCACGTGAGCCGCCTCCTGCTGAGATCGCGATGACGACCGTCCCCGGTGTCACAGCCGGAAGCAGGTCAGTGCTCGAAAGCTCTGCAATGGCATTGATGCCCGCTGCCTGAAGCCGGGCCACGGCTACCGAAGCGGCGTACTTCGAGGAGCCCATGCCAACGAGGACGTAGCGCTCTGCTGACGGCAGGCTCGTCCACGGGTTGCTTGATTCCAGCACATTCGCAAGTGACCGCATCGTGTCGGGTTTGCGGGTCAGATCTTTGGCGAACAACACCGCGTCCACTACGGCTCCTCTTGGTCGGGGATGAGGTCGATGAGTGCACCGTCTGGTGCATAGCGCCACAGCGGCAGATGATCGAGTGCGTAGAGGTATTCGCGTACCTCCTGCTGGAAGCGGAACGGACGAACGAGTCGCTCGTCGAAAATCCCCTTGTGCCGCATGCGGGCCAGCGTGTCGAAGTATTCGTAGTCGAAGGCCGGGCCTGCATTGGCGATCCATATCCTGACCAGGTCCGCGTCCACCTCGGGGTTGTGGCGCAGGATGATTCGGCCTACGTGGTCGAACGAGGCGTGCATTCCCGCGACATCAATGGCCGTGGGCGCAGGTGCTGCCCGCTCGTGTGCAGGTACTACGGGATTGCCGTCGAAATCGGTGACGAGGTACTCGTGGGGATTACCGAATCGGAGGATCTGGCCGACGTGGTAGTCGCCATGGATGAGAATCAGTGGAGTTCCGACGGCTGAGGCAAAGTCGTCGTATGCGGTGCTGATTGCCCGAACTCGGGCACGAAGCCGCTCACCCTCGGGCCCGTCGAGTTCAGCTGCTATTCGCGCGAGGTCGGCCAGTGCTCGCGACTTCCAATCCTGCACCTGATCCTGGGTTGCATGCTCGATACCTGCGGAAGCGAGAGCGATGTGCATCCGTGCGGTGAGCATTCCGATGCGCTTGGCTGGTGCGAGTGCCGTGTCCATGTCCAATTCGCCGAGTCCAAGCCGTACGACATCTTTGACGGCCCACTCCCAGCCATCCTGTGCCCCGTCGACGTACGACGTGAGGTCAGCGATCAGCAGTGGTGAGGATGACGAATCTGCCTGCCACTCAAGCAGTCCCCATAGCTCCGGGGTGCCGATGAAGCCCGCGTCGGCAAGGGTGTGCAGTCGAGGAACTGCAGGGTGGGTGATGTCGTCGGCTGACGGTTGACCCAGGCTCCACTTCACCACGACCTGGTCACCGACGATGATCGACTCGTTCGTCTGATCTACGCCGATGGCCCGCTCACCGGCAACCGACCCAGTTCGCCAACTGGTCAGGCGAAACCCCGTGCCAGCGTGCTCAAGGGGTGAGCTGAGGTGGTTGACGAGTGCCTCAGCCACACCGTCACCTGGTCGGGCTCGGTGAAACCCGTGTTCATCCCGGTGGATCGGCACCACCCAGCGCGCTCCCTTGGCGTCACTGACGAGTGCGACCAAAGCCGCCGTTGAGAGTTCCGCCGACGCCACGAGCCGCAGCGGAAGGGTGGCATCTACTGGGGCTCGGCGATCACTCGCCGGCCCCAGAAGGTCTGCCGTCGAGGAGGAGATGAACTCCTCCAGTGACGCTGGCACGCCGATCTAGTTCCCGTCGATGAATGCCGCGCCGACAGCCTCGATCACATCTGCACCCCTGCGCAGACCATCGCGGGCACGCACCTTCTCGCCGAGGGCTGACATCTTTGCCTGCATCGCGGGATCAAGTACCGTCGCCAGGGCTGAGATCATCTCCTCATCGGTGAATCCGTACGTTGACAGCCGCACCCCAAACCCGACCTCATCCATTCGCTGTGCGTTGTCGTACTGATCCCAGAACAGTGGGAGCAGAATCATGGGCTTGCCGAAGTGCATGGCCTCGGTGGTGGTGTTGTTGCCACCGTGGGTGATGATCGCGTCCACGTGCGGGATCAGCGTGGTCTGCGGCAGGAACTCCGCACCCACCATATTTTCAGCGAGCTCGTACTGATCGTGCTGTGGTCCCTTGCTCACGATGAAGCGGTGCGGGGTCTTGCCGAGAACATCAACGAGTCGCTTCATCAGGTCGACATCGGCACTGCCGAGGGATCCAAGTGACAGGTAGACAACTGCGGAGCCCTCGGGACGATCTGCAACGGCCGCGGGAATCTCGTACACCGCATCGGTTTCACGAACACTTGAATCCATGCGATGCCACGTGGCATCAAGGGGACGGACGTCGGTGTAGTCCGCTTCCTCGGCGTAGACGTAGAGGTTGGCGTGCTCGGAGGTGTGGATGAACTCCAGATCAGCCAGGGCTGGTGCACCCTGAGCTACGACCCACTCGTTGTAGGCCGTCCACATCTCGCGGTGGGTGTGCTCGTACTCCTCGCGGAAGCTTTGCCACTCACTGCTGTCGTTCTGGGGTAGTCCGGAGAAGGTTGGCGCGATGCCCGCACCCTTGACCTCCAGGGGGTTGCACGACACGATCCGGACGAAGGGAACGCCGGCCGTCACCAATGCGGGGAAGCACAGGACGTTGTCCTCGACGATCACGTCGGGCTGCACGCGCTCGATGATCTGCTTGAGCTGCGGTTCGCAGTAGACCGCTCCGTCGATCAACGCCTGCCAGGTTGGCTTGATGAACGTTTCGAGCTGCTGCACAGTGGGCTTGCGGAACTCGGGAGCTGTCTCGCGGATAAACTCCTTCCAGAACGCACCCGCATCCTGCTCTTCACCATCGTCACTTGCCTCCGGTGCCGGAGCCAGGTCCACCAGATCCTCTTCGAAGCCAAGAGCGGTCAGTTTGCCCTTCCAAGACGCCTCTGCCGCGAACACGACGCGATGTCCACGCTTACGCAGAACGTCGCCCACGCCGATGCACTGATTGGTCGGACCATATGCTGACTCAGGCATGAACAGGATGGTTAGGGGACGAGAGGGCGTCTTCATTGGCGTTGACCTCGTTCTGTCGTAGGTAGCTCCGGCGCGTGCACGTGAGAGCGTAGCAATCGAGATAGTAGTAATGAGCGTGCTTGGAAACATGGCATCGGGATGATCTGCAGTGACAGACTCATCCGCATCCCGACCGAGGAGTTGACGTGACCGCAGGTGTTCATATCGATGGTCTGACCAGACCAGGCCGAGGCTCGGTAAGGGAGCTGGTTGATCCGGCAGATGCCCAGGTCTTCACGGAGGTCACGCAGGCCAGCGATGATGATGTTGTGCAGGCAGTGTCGTCGGCACGAGCAGCGGCACCGGGTTGGGCGACATGTACGCCTGGTGAACGGTCCCTAACGCTGCTTCGACTCGCGGATCTGATGGAGTCACATGCCGATGAATTGACCGAGCTCGAGGTGCAGGATTCCGGTAAGCCGTGGGCAACCTTCCGCGATGGTGAACTTCCCTTCGCGATCGACAACCTGCGATTCTTCGCCGGCTCAGCACGTTCACTCGATGGCACAGGCGCTGGTGTGCTGAGCACGGGGTACACCTCCATGCTCATTCGACGACCGATTGGCGTCGTGGGCTCTATCGCTCCTTGGAACTTCCCGCTGGTGATGGCGATCTGGAAACTGGGCCCGGCTCTTGGGGCGGGCAACACCGTCGTCCTGAAGCCGGCGCCGTCCACCCCGCGCTCCTCCCTGCGACTTGCTGAGTTGGCCATGGAGGCGGGCCTGCCGGCGGGTGTGCTCAACGTGGTCACCGGTGACGGGGATATCGGTCAGGCTCTGGTTGAGTCGTCGGGGATCGACATGGTGTCGGTTACCGGCTCGACGCGAACCGGTCAGGCGGTCATGGCGGCAGCGGCCAATCAGACCAAGCGGGTTCACCTCGAGCTTGGTGGCAAGGCCCCGGCGATCGTGTTCGCTGATGCCGACCTCGATTCCATGGCTCCAGCCGTCGCGCTCGGCGCCACGTACAACTCGGGCCAGGACTGCACTGCGGCCACCCGGGTGTACGTCGACCGCACGCGGTATGCCGATGTCGTGGACGCCCTCGCTGGCGTCCTGTCATCGATCCGGGTTGGACACCCCAGAGGTGACGCGACCGATATCGGACCATTGATCTCCACTGAGCACCGCGACCGAGTGCATGGTTTTGTCACCAGAGCTGTAGACGCAGGTGCCCAGGTGCTTACCGGTGGCAGCTCACTGGATCTTCCGGGTGCCTACTACCGACCCACACTCATTGCGGGTGCTCGGCAGGACAGTGAGATCGTGCAGGGTGAGGTCTTCGGCCCAGTTCTCGTCGTGGTTCCGTTTGACGATGAGGCTGATGCGATCAGACTCGCCAACGACAGTCGGTACGGACTCGCATCCTCGGTATGGACGAACGATGTAGGCCGTGCGCTGCGCGTCTGCCACCAGTTGGAGGTTGGCGTCACCTGGGTGAACGATCATCTGCCTATCGCCTCGGAGGCCCCACATGGTGGAGTGAAGGGGAGTGGGTTTGGCAAGGACATGTCTCATGAAGCCATACTTGAGTACACCGTGACCCGTCATGTGATGATCAAACATGCCGCACCGGTGGCACCACTGTCGTCGTTCCGTCCGTCGTAGCAGTGAGATCTGAGGGATTTGCGTGAACACCGAGCAATACATCGCATTCGAGAGTGAGCACTGCGCGCACAACTACCATCCACTGCCGGTAGTGATCTCCTCGGCACAGGATGTGTGGGTCACAGACGTCGAGGGGCGACGCTATCTCGACATGCTCTCGGCCTACTCCGCACTTAACTTCGGTCACCGTCACCCCGTGCTGCTGGCTGCGCTCAATGACCAGCTTGGTCGGCTCACGCTCACGAGTCGTGCCTTTCACAATGACCAACTTGGGATGTTCTGTTCGAAGCTCGCCGCGCTTGCCAGGCATGACGCCGTGCTCCCCATGAACAGCGGCGCTGAGGGAGTTGAGACCGCCCTGAAGGTGGCCCGCAAGTGGGGCTATCAGGTGAAGGGGGTGACGGAGGGCGCTGCTGAGATCATCGTGTGCGCGGGCAACTTCCATGGCCGCACCACCACGATCGTCTCCTTCTCAGACGACCCGGACGCCCGCAACGAGTACGGGCCTTTCACACCGGGATTCGTCACAGTTCCCTACGGAGATGCTGATGCATTCGAGGCGGCGATCACTCCCAACACAGTTGCAGTTCTGGTGGAGCCCATCCAGGGTGAGGCGGGTGTGGTGATCCCACCCTCTGGATACCTGCAGTCGATCCGGGCTATCTGCACAGAGAACAACGTCCTGATGATTGCTGATGAGATTCAGGCCGGCTTGGGCCGAGCCGGCGCCACCTTTGCCTGCGACCTTGTTGACGTACAGCCCGATATCCGAATTCTTGGCAAGGCTCTGGGTGGTGGCATCCTCCCGGTCAGCGCTATCACGGCCAACTGGGATGTGATGGGGGTTATCAAGCCGGGGGAGCATGGCAGCACGTTCGGCGGCAATCCGCTTGCCGCCGCTGTTGGCATCGCTGTGATTGATCTACTTGTCACTGGTGAGCTACAGGAACGATCGCGGGTTCTTGGT
>CAXBQZ010000019.1:0-39400 GCA_963978055.1 uncultured bacterium | reverse complement strand
TTTTTCAAGCAGAAGACGGCATACGAGATTCCGAAACGTGACTGGAGTTCAGACGTGTGCTCTTCCGATCTGGGCCCTGCTGCCACTGGCATCCTGCAGAGCGCACTTGGCAATCTACCTGAGCTCTTCGTCATAATCTTCAGCCTCAAGGCCGGCTTGGATGACGTTGTGAGATCGACGATCGTCGGATCGATCCTGGCCAATGTGCTGCTCATTCTGGGACTGGCCTTCCTGGCCGGCGGTCTCAAACATGGGAAGCAGAGATTCTCCGGTGAACAGTCACGAAGCCTTGGACTCATGCTCGTGCTCGCTGTCTTCATCCTTGCGATACCTGCACTTACAGCGGCCTTGCACACTCCCGCGGAAGGACATGAACGCGAACTCTCCGTTCTCGTCTCGCTCGCGATGCTCGCACTGTTTGCGCTGTCCCTTCCGGCCACCCTTCGGGCTGGACGCGAGAGTGAGCACGGATCGCCGATCGCCGCCGACACAGGTGCCGGCGAAACTGTCAAAGCTGCAGAGCACCTCGGAGAGTGGCCACTCGGGGTAGCAATCGGGATGCTCGCCGTCGCAGGGCTCGGGGCAGCATTCGTGTCCGAGTGGTTTGTTGATGCACTTACTCCCGCCATTGATTCCCTCGGCATCTCGCAAACCTTCGCAGGTCTGGTGATCGTGGCTATCGCGGGCAACGCCGTGGAAAACGTCGTTGGCATTCAATTGATGCGTAAGAACCAGCCTGACTACGCCGTGCAGGTTGTCCTGCAGTCGCCGGTCCAGGTGGCCCTCACCATCGCGCCACTCGTGGTTCTGGTAGCTCCGCTGGTCGGTGCCGCCGGCTTCACCCTTGTGCTGCCACCCATGCTGATCGCCGCGCTGGTCATGTCAGCGATTGTCGCCGTTCTCGTCGTGATGGACGGAGAGTCCACGTGGTTCGAAGGGGCTGTGCTCGTGGGGCTGTACTGTTCCATCGCCGCAGCATTCTGGTGGGGCTAAAGCTATTGCGCGATCAGTTGACGAAACTGCACGAAATTTCCGTCCGGATCGGGTCCGTGACACACCCGGACCGATGTGACGACTCTCCCAGCCGATCAACCTAGAGCAGGTCAGCTAGCGCCACCGTTACCGCTGAAGTCGGGATCATCCGGGCTGTCACCAAAGATGTCCGAGCCATCGTTGACGAAGGAGTCGAGTCCATCCCCTCCGTCGATATCGTCGGCTCCGTCACCGCCGTCGAGAGCATCGTCTCCGCCCCCGCCACTCAGCTGGTCATTTCCGGCCTGGCCAGCGACGACATCGTTGCCGTCGTCACCGTTCTCGATGTCGTTGCCCGCACCACCATTGAGCGAGTCATCACCGGTGCCGCCACTGAGAACATCTGCACCGGTTCCACCGTTCAGGTCGTCATTGCCGAGATCGCCATTCTCGTGGTCATTGCCCGCGTCACCGTTCTCGATGTCGTTGCCGGCACCACCGTTGAGGGTGTCATTTCCAGCTCCGCCGTTGAGCGTGTCAGCTCCAGCTCCGCCATTGATGACATCGTTGCCACCATTGCCAAACACCAGATCATTTCCGTTTCCGGCATTGATCACATCGTGACCACTCGAGCCGCAGATCACGTCATTACCTGAACCTGCGGTAACCGTGCTCGGCCCGGTGAGGAAGATGACGTCCTTATGGGACGTTCCGTGGACATGCCCATGGCCCACGATGGTGGCGCGCAGCCCGTGACAGGTGTGATGACTGGAGGCTGCTGCAGGTGATGCGGAGCCGCTGACGCTCAACGCAACGATGGAAAGGGCCGAGAAGGCCGCGAAAGCAGGATTGATTCGCATGGTTCCCCCGAACATGTGATTCCGATGTACACCTGTTGTCGCCAATAGAAGGCCGGATCCGGAGTTTCTGCCTCCAGTTACACCCGATCAGCCGAACATGCTTGGATGCAGACATGGCATCCCCACACCCGCAGGTGCTGCAGGCGCTCGATCAGCACGCACTGGCATATCGGGTCATCGTCCACGACCAGCCCGTCACTTCGCTGGCTGAGGCCGCTGCGGCTCGTGGAGTTGACGTTGTTGACGTGGTGAAGTCCTTGGTCGTCAGACGCGGTGAGGATGACTACCTACTGGTCCTGATCCCCGGTGGACGGGCGCTCTCTTGGCCGAAACTTCGCGCATTACTTGGCGTCTCCCGGATGTCGATGCCCCCAGCCGATGAGGCCTTTGATGCCACCGGCTACCAACGCGGCACAATCACCCCACTTGGCACTCAGCGGACGTGGCCAGTGATCGCAGATGAGCGGCTGTTGGATCGCACCGAGATCACCCTCGGCAGTGGGACACATGACGTCGCGATCGGCGTTGCCCCACAGCCACTGATATCAGCCATCAATGCCCTCGTGGCTGACATCTCAGACCCCGAGTAGCGGAGCATCGCTAGGCTGATCAGACCCGGTACATCGAGATAAACACGTCCGCAAGGCTCTCGTGAGCAACGACATCGGGAAACAGCGCAGAGAATTCAGTTTTTGGACTGTGCACACCGAGGAATGACACCCCGGCATCCTGTGCCGCTGCTGCATCCCAGGAACTGTCACCGATCATCACGGCATCGGAGGCAGGGACTTCGAGCAACTCAAGAGCATGGCTCAATCCATCGCCAGACGGCTTCGGTCGGATGCGAGGATCACGCCCGATGACGATAGGGATGTCAATCCCGTGTTGGACGAGCACATCATGCGCCACATCCACTGGCAGCAGGGTCACAACGGCTCGTGGGCTATCGCGCAGATTGTGGGCAAACGCATATGCCCCCGGCATGGCAACCGACCTACTGATCGCTGCCGTCTCGAAACTCGCAATTCGATCGCTGATGCTCCACCACAGATCGCCATCGGGCATCGATGAAAGCACACCCATACATGCACGTGTGGCTGACGACCAGCCCGTCTGCAGTTCCTCGGGGATGAGGTCCTTGGGCACCAATGGTGCGATCGCTTCCCAGGCCGCGTCGTAGTCGGTGTACGACTGCAGATCCACAAGGGTGCGATCAAGATCCAAAAGGACGGCCCCGACCATGACCGAACCGTACCAGTGCCCCCCGGGGAATAGATATCCACGCTGAGGGTCGCCTAAGACTTCCAAGGTTTGCCTTACCTAGCGTGACGTCACTCTCACTACGAGTATGCATTTGAGGTCTTTACACGGTCGATAGTGAGCGTATGTTGATAAACAAGAGCCATAAGAGAACTGGTCACTTACGACATGTCAGGTACGTCAGTGTCAACGTCAGCTCCGTGTCAGGGACGGGTTCTCACGGCATAACTTCGCGGCCCGAGGGAGGAACCTCATGAACGGGATCGCAGCGCTGGATCATCCAGCCGACTATTTCACCTGGGGAATCTGGTCGATCTCAGCACCGAACCTGATTCTCTTCATCGTTCTGGTGCTCCTGTTCGTCGGAGCACTGCTACTGCCCTTCCCCAAGGACGGTGAGTAGAGATGACAACCACAGATCTGCCTCGCGTTGAAGCAGCGCCGGCACCTGAGCAGCCAACGACGTGGACCGGCAAGATTCGCGCGCTGTGGATGCGCGAACTGCCACCCGAGAAGATGCTTCCGGAGACCCAGCCGAAGTATGTGTCCTCGTGGATCTACGTGTTCGGGATGCTCACCATCGTCGCACTGATCATCATCATCGCCACCGGTGTCGTTCTGACAATCGGCGGTGTTCAGTGGTGGCACACCTCCACGATCGGTCACTACGTGAACAGCCTGCACTTCTGGTCCGTCCAGATGTTCTTCCTCTTCATGACCGTTCACCTGTGGGGCAAGTTCTGGATGTCGGCTTGGCGCGGACGTCGTGCCATGACATGGGCAACCGGAGCCATCGCCATGATCATGTCGATCGCAACAGCCTTCACCGGCTACCTGATCCAGACGAACTTCAACTCGCAGTGGATTGCGTTCGAATCCAAGGATGTACTCAACTCCGTGGGAATGGGCGCATTCATCAACGTCACCAACTTCGGCCAGATGGTTCTCATGCACGTGGCGCTGCTGCCACTGTGTGTCGGCGTCATCGTCGTGATGCACGTCCTGCTCGTGCGCAAGCGTGGAGTGGTGCCCCCAGCAGAGGCTATTGATCACGCACTCGTTACCACGACTGAGGAGGTGGCGTCATGAGCCTTCGTCACGCCCCCGCAACAGATCTTGATTCTCGGCCCTGGGATGGCCCAGTTCGCCGCTACGACATCTTCAAAGAGGGTGCTATTGCTCTGGTGATCGTTTCAGTGCTGGTGGCTGCACTCGCGGCCATCTTCAGTTCCCCCGACGATCCGCAGCTCACCTTCAAGGGTTGGGCGCAGAGCAATCCCACCAATCTGTACGCCACGATTGTCACCGAACTCGATGGTTCGAGTGAAACCGCCGGGTATGGACCGCCATACAATTACAACTCTGACGGACTCAGTGTTGGGCCCATCGCCATGCAGAAGTGGATGGGCGTCACGCACCCGATCAATGCGGCCGAGGATTTCGTCATCAAGCCGCTGCAATCACAGAACATGACCGATGCGGTGAAGAAGGCCGTTGACCAGTGGAATGCAGCAACCCCTGATCAGCAGACGCAGTGGGCGAGCAACTACGACACAGCCCTCAACGATGCAGCCGGAGCCAATGGCGATCCAACCAAGGTTCCTGCTGGCGACTACGGGCCGACACCCGTTCTCGCCCAGGCAGTTGTCGACATGGCGAGCACCGGCGCCTATGACGGTGCCATCATGCAGGGCGAGTTCTTCCCCACCGATCAAACCAAGCAGATGATGCTCATGGGTGACGGTGCCTACATGGACGACCTCGCCACCACCGACAACCTGCAGGGCAACACCTGGGGCATGGTGAATGAGGCAGGCTCATGGCCAGGTCAGATGTGGCTTGCACCATTCTCGTTCTGGTACCAGCTGCCCGCATTCAACAACGAGGATCCGAACAACACCTTTGCTCAGACCCTCACCGACAACGCAGACGCGATCATCTTCATGATCATGATGGTGGTAGTGCTGCTCTTCGTCCTCGTACCGTTTGTGCCAGGCCTGCGATCGATCCCACGGTGGATCCCGATCTCCCGTCTGGTTTGGAAGGACTACTACCGCGAGTACGGCAGACGCTGACCTGACACAGCGGCTGCAACTCAGTAAGAAGGCGGCGCCGGCCGAACTACTCCGGGGGGAGGTTCGGTCGGCGTCGTCGTTGTTACCGGCTCAGCCGCGAAGTCTTGAGCCGGTTGGGTCGTATGGAATCGCCGGGAGAATCCGTGCGGGTCGCCGCTCGCCAATCACAGACACCTGCAGATCGGGATCGCTCGGGGCCAGTTCGGCGTTTACGTACGCCAGCGCCAAACTCTTCCTGACGTGGTGCCCATATGAGCCTGACGTCACGAATCCCACGACCACGCCGTTATGCCACACCGGCTCATCACCCATCGCATCTGCCTGATCTGCATCGACGTCCAGCAGTACAAGGCGCTGCTTCGGGCCAGACTCCCGCTCTACCAGGGCCGCATCACGTCCGATGAAGTCACCCTTGTCGAATGCGACGAATCGATCCAGGCCCGACATTGCGGGGGTGTACGCCTGAGTGAACTCCGTGGACCAGATTCCGTAGGCCTTCTCCAGCCGGAGGCTGTCGATGGCCCGGTCGCCAATCGGACGTAGACCGAGATCAGCACCAGCGGTCTTCAGCGCCAGCCAGAGTTCGCGGTGATGGGCCGCTGGAACAGTCAGCTCATATCCAAGCTCACCGGTCAGGCTCAACCGGCCGACCACCGCAGACGTGAACCCGAGATCAAGCGTTCGCACCGACATGAATGGCAGACCGGCATCACTCACATCAGCAGTCGTGATTCTGCTGACAAGCTCACGTGAGTTGGGACCCGAAAGCGCAAAGCCCAGCCACTGATCCGTCAGATTGGTGATGGTTAGGTCCGCATCGCTGAGATTCTGCTCGAACCAGCGTTGATGCCATTCCTGCAGGTAGTACGAGCCCACGAGCCAGAACCGATCCTCGCCGAGCCGGCTGATGGTGAGGTCGCCCATCAGGGTTCCCTTGTGGTGCAGCATGGTGGCCAGGCGAATCCGTCCGACGTCAGGGATCTTCGACGCCACGAGAGTGTTGAGCCAGTCATACGCACCGGGCCCGCTGACCTCGTATCGGGCGTAGACCCCGGTTTCATAGGCACCGACGGCCGTGCGCACCGCCTCAACCTCCTGCGCCACAAAACCGAACGCATTGGATCGGCGCAGTGACGGGATCTCCACAAACTCAGGATCATCGGTGACGAAGTACTGCGGTACCTCCAGGCCCCAGGTGGCATTGAAGACTGCACCATCCTTGGCGAGCTCGTCATATGCCGGAGTCTTCTTAAGCGGCCGTCCGGCCGGCAGGAATTCGTTCGGGTATGCAATGACGAATCGACGCGCGTAGAACTGTGCAGTCGTGGCCTTGAGGTAGGTGTCATCACTGGCATAGGGCCCGAATCGGGCGACATCCATTGCAAAGATGTCATCGCCTGGATCACCATCGATGATCCAGTTCGACAGTGCCAATCCGATGGCCGCACATTGCGAGTAACCGGCCATCACTCCACAAGCCGCCCAGTAGTTGGGAACCCCGCGGACCGGACCCACCAGCGGATTGCCATCCGGGGTGAAGGTGAATGCTCCGTTGACCCACCTCTTGATACCTGCACGTTCGAGGGCAGGGAATCGTTCAAAGCCGATCGCCAGTTCTGGTGCGATGCGATCGATCTCCTCGGGCAGCAACACCATGCCGTAATCCCAATCGGCACCCTCAGTCTTCCAGTGCTTCGGATTCTGCTCGTACACACCGAGAACCACACCGTCCTGCTCACGCTGCAGATAGGTGAAGCCCTCCAGATCAGTCACTGCGGGCATCACTCCCTTGATGGCCGCGACCTCAGGAACGGTTTCGGTGACAAGGTAGTGATGCATCATCGGTGTGACGGGGTGATCCACTCCGACCATGTGTCCAACCCTGCGAGCCCAGAGTCCACCGGCATTGACGACATGTTCAGCCTCGATCTCACCCTGCTCTGTTTCCAGAATCCAGTTGCCATTCGCAGCGCGGCGAATCGCAACCACCCGGTTGTGCAGGATCACCTCAGCTCCGCGCTTTCGCGCTGCACCCGCGTACGCATGGGTTGCACCATTGGGATCCAGGTTGCCCTCATGCGGGTCGTAGAGTCCGCCGACGAGGCCGTGTGGGCTCACGATTGGGACGAGACTGACGATCTCCTCGACATCGACCAGTCGAGCCCCCTGTGTCCCCATCATCGCGTGCCATTCGAGTTCTGCCCGCAGCCACTGCATTCGCTCCGGCGTACTGGCCAGTTCGATACCACCGGTCATCTTCAAACCGACGCTGACACCGCTCTCGGCCTCAACCTGCGGGTAGAGACTGATCGTGTACTTCTGCAGGGCGGCGATATGGGTGTCGCTGTTGATGGCGTGGAATCCGCCCGCAGCATGCCAACTGGAGCCGGCGGTGAGCTCCGCGCGCTCGATGATCGCGACATCCGTCCAGCCGCGCAGGGTGAGGTGGTACAGCAGGCTCGACCCGACGATGCCGCCACCGATGATCACCACGCGGTACGAGGAAGTCACTGTCGAATTCCAATCACTTGTGACGAGATGCCTGATACGGTCGTTACGTTACTGACTCACGAGTCAGTAACGACTCGTTATTGAATCCTGCCATGCCACCCGCCCGGAGGTCTCGTGAACGTGCGAAGCAATCACTCCGCACTGGAGTTGGCACCTCTGTCCGATGAGGATCTCGATCGGATCCACGCCCAGGCCATGCGGATCCTCCGCGAGGTGGGGACGGAGGTTCACGACGACGAGATGCTCGTGCGGCTTGCTGCTGCGGGCCAGTCGGTTGATGGCACTCGGGTGCGCTGGGATCCGGAATTCATCATGGCTCAGCTGGCACTGACCCCGTCCAGCGTCACGTTGACCGGCCGCAACCCCGAACGTCAGTTCACCATTGGGGATGGCAGCCTCGTCCACACTCCGGCCGGCGGACCGCCCTTTGCCCATGATCGTGAGCGTGGACGGCGCGACGGAACGATTGCTGACCACATTGAACTTGTGAAGATGACGCACGCCTCCAACGTGCTGCCGCTGGTTCAAAGTGGCGTGGTTGAGGCACAAGATCTTGGTTATCAGAGCCGGCACCTCGAGATGGACTACTCGATCCTTCGCTATACCGATCGGCCACTTCTCGTCTACGGAACGGCCGGGCCGAAGGCACGCGATGCATTCACTCTCGCATCGATTGCGGCCGGTGGAGTCGACCGGCTCATCGAGTCGCCGATGGCGCTTGGCATCGTCAACCCGAACTCACCACTGGTGTGGGACGGCCTCATGGTGGACACGCTGGTCGCCTGTGCCGAGTTCAACCAGCCCGTGGCGATCACCCCGTTCCTGCTTGCGGGCGCGTCCGCACCCGTCACTCTGGCCGCCGGCCTCTCACTGCTCATCGCTGAAACCCTGGCCGGGGTTGCGATGGCACAACTCATCCGACCGGGCACGCCCTGCATCCTGGGTTGCTTCTTCAATGGGGTCGACATGCGCTCGGGCGGTCCATCTCTCGGGATGCCCGAATCGGTGCTGACAACGCTCGCCGGTGCGCAGATCGCCGCTCGATATGGATTACCCCTTCGCGGTGGTGGTGGACTGTGCTCTGCTATCGCCCTTGATGCGCAGGCCGCGGTGGAGACCACGATGTCTATGTGGGCCACCTATCTGGCCGGCAGCGATCTCGTCGTGCATTCGGCCGGCTGGCTCGAGGGTGGCCTCGTGGCCTCCTACGAGAAGTTCGCACTTGACCTCGAGATCATCGGGATGTTTGAGCGTCTCCGTCAGGGACTGGTCGTTGACGATGATGCGCTTGCGTTTGACACGATCGCCGAGGTCGGCCCCGGTGGACTTTTCCTTGCCCATGAGCACACGCTCGAACGATTCCGGGACGAGGTGTTCATGAGCCCGCTGTTCCGTTCGATGGCATATCCGAACTGGGTCAAGCAGGGCTCTCCCACAGCCGACGAGGTTGCCACTGGTCAGTGGCGCAAACTCTTGGATTCATACGTTGATCCAGGAATTGACGATGCTGTCGATGCTGAGCTGCGCGACTACATCGATCGTCGAACCGCAATTCTCGAGGCCTAGGTTGTATCGACGGCGCTAACGTTGCGTCATGGAGCTCACCGGACAGACGGCGGTTGTCACGGGTGCCGGCAGCGGGATTGGTCGGGCCATCGCCAGACGCTTCGTCGACGAAGGTGTCCGTGTTGTGGTGAACGACCTCAACGAGGCTGACCTAGCGGCAACGGCAGAGGAACTCGGAGCCATCGCTATCACCGGTGACGCGGCAACGGAGGAAGGCACCCGACACCTCGTCGACTACGCCACCGAGCAGCTCGGTCGGATCGACATCTACGTTGCCAACGCTGGCATCGGCACTACCCATGGACTCGATGCGTCCGAAGCTGACTGGGCACGGTCATGGGACGTGAATGTGATGGCACATGTACGTGCCGCTCGACTTCTGGTGCCCTCTTGGCTCGACCGAGGAAACGGACGCTTCGTCGTCACCGCATCGGCCGCTGGGCTACTCACCATGCTCGGTGATGCTCCGTATTCGGTGACCAAACATGGTGCGGTTGCCTTTGCTGAATGGCTCTCGGCCACCTATGGAAATCAGGGCATCGCTGTGCACGCGATTTGCCCGCTTGCGGTGAACACCCCCATGTATGAGAACAGCGGACCGCTTCGAGCGGTACTGGACCGAGATCCCGTCATCACCCCGGCAGAAGTGGCCGATGCACTTCTCGATGCAATTCATGCCGAGCGCTTCCTGGTACTCCCACATCCGCAGGTTTCGGACTACTACGCATTTCGCGCATCAGATCCCGATCGCTGGCTGCGGAGTATGCGCAAGATTCAGGACAGCCTGCCCAACGACTGAACGCCTGCCGTTACGGGAGTTTCAGCACTTTCACAGGTGGCCATGTGCGCGCGCCGCACAGGATCTTGATCACGAGGTTCTATCTTCGGCTCATGACCGATTCCACAGTGACACCCCATTCACCACTCACCTGCCCGGCCTGCCAGGTAATCGACAAACTCGACGGGCACGAGGACGGCAAGCTCTTCGCACTTGAACACTGGTCGGTGTCGAGTGAGGCGTCCCGCTGGGCGAAGATGCGTCGCGCCCAGGATGAGGTTGCCGACAAGGTGACGAACTTCGCCGGTTCGCTCAACTTCGTCTACCTGCATGGTGTGTGGTTTGCGATCTGGATCATTCTCAACATAGGACTCATCGGTGCCGGGTTGATGTTCGACAAGTATCCCTTCGGTCTGCTGACGATGATCGTGAGCTTGGAGGCGATCTTCCTGTCGACGTTCGTCATGGTGAGTCAGAATCGACAGGCCGCTCGCTCGGAGGTGCGGGCCCAAGTGGATTTCGAATCCAACCTTCAGTCGCTGATCTGGATCGTGCATCTGGCCGAGAAGTTGGACGTCGACATCATGCACGTCCAGCAACTGTCCACCGATGCCGTCGAGGAATCCCGCAAAGCCGAGAAGTCCTCTTAGACCGGAGTTGCAATAGGTGGTTCGTCGGAATGTGTGCGAGCCAGATACCCCACAAGTACAAGGATGATCGCCAGAAGAACGAGGCTGATCAAACCCGTCCCCCAGTTCAATCCTCCACGAGCAGGTGGAACCGCAACCCAGTCTGCAAATGAAGCGCCCAATGGCCTCGTGAGGATGTAGGCGGTCCAGAACGCGACGATCGAGTTGAGACCAAAGCGAGTATGTGCGATGGCCGGCACGCAGATAAGAGCAGCAAAGACCACGCCCGACATGAAGTAACCCCAGTGGAAGGTTGTTGCGGTCATATCGCCAACTGCCGTTCCAAGGGCGAAGGTGGCCAGAACAGTCGCCCAGTAGAACACCTCTCGTCGACGACTGGTGATGCTGTGAATCGAGAGTGTGCCCTCACTTCGATACCAGACCACGAAGATCCCGGTCAGGACAAGCGTGAACGCGATGGAGCTCACGACGTACGGAACACCGAGACCGACGTGGATCACATCCGCCGCCATGGTGCCGAACACGCTGACCATCACAACGCACGACCAGTACGGCCAAGGACGATATCGGTCGGTCTTGAACTGAAGCACCAGTACAAGTGCGAGTCCAACTCCACCCAGAACCACCGCGACGATGGGCCCGGTGGTGTGAGCGAAGAAGTCGGATGTGGTCTCGCCCATACCCGTAGTGAGGATCTTGATGATCCAGAACAGGGCGGTGACCTCAGGAACCTTGCTGAGTCCACGCTCAGGTGAGAACACGGGGCTCATGCTGCGTTTCAGTGTCATATCCGGTCAGGTACCCCGTCACGGCCTTTCGAGCTGAGCATCCTCGAGCTGCGCCAGCTCCTCATCCACGCCCGCGTTCTCCGTTACGTCCACTCGGCTGACGGTCAGGTAAACAACGAGGGCAAGGATGGCACCCAGGAAGATGAAGCTCGTGGCAACAGTTCCCAGACCCAGCCCGCCGTCATCCTTCGACTGTGCGAGCGAATCCCCGATAGAGGCCCCCAGTGGCCGCGTGAGAATGTAGATCGCCCAGAACGACAGAACCTCGTTAAGTCCAAGCTTCCACGCCACAGCAATCACGGCAATCAGCGCAGCGAAGATTGCTGTCGCCACGAAGTAGCCCAGATTGAACTTCTCCGATACCAGGTCGCCCGCGGCAGTGCCGAGGGCGAACGTAAAGAGGATTGCCAGCCAGTAGAACGCCTCACGGCGTGGAGTGACGATCGAGTGAATGGACAGGGTGCGCTCACTCGCATACCAAGCCGCAAAGACAATGGCTAGAACCACCGAGAACACCAGTGTTGTGGTCTCCAGGCTCACCCCGAAGTTGTCGGTGAGGTTGTCGGTGATCAACGTTCCAACGATGCTGACAAGGACAACTGCGAGCCAGTACACCGTGGGTACGTATCGCTTCACATAGAACTGTGCAGCGAGTACCACGACGAGGATCGCGCCAACAACGTACGTCGTGTTCGTAAGGCCGAGATTCAGGTTCGTATTGAGAAAATCAGCGAAGGTCTCACCCACCGTGGTGCAGAGCACCTTGATCAGCCAGAAGAAGATCGTTACTTCAGGAACCTTGTTGGCGATATAGCGGGAGTGGCTGGGCACAGCAGCGGCATGAGACATGAGTGCGACCATGACAGGCCGATATTTGACTGTTGTATGACGACGATGTGAGCCACCTGAGTCACATGCGATGTGTCATCTGTGGTGCCCTAGGCAGGAATCGAACCTGCGACACACGGTTTAGGAAACCGATGCTCTATCCCCTGAGCTACTAGGGCCGGGGCCGAAAGACTATCCGGACGAACGCTTGAAAGAGTAATTGGCCCCTCAGTAGTGGTGCCACCCGCGTGCGCCACTACTGAACGGAACGAGCACCTAGTGCTGCAACCAGATCGGCTGAAGCTTCGAGCACCTCATCAGATTCCGGTATTGTCCAGAACCCGTCCACTTGTGCTCGTTCAATCGCCGCGATCCCGGCGGGAGCCATTAGCCGCTGCGCCGTTCGTCACGTGGGAGAAGAACCTTCCCGGGGTTGAGAATCCCGCGGGGGTCAAGCGCCTCCTTGACCGCTCGCATGACCTCGATGGCCTCGATACCTACCTGATCAACAAGGGCCTCACGCTTGCCCAAACCGATTCCATGCTCTCCGGTGCAGGTACCGCCGAGGGCCAGCACCTCGGCAGTCAGCTGCTTCGCCGCGCGCCGGGCGGAGTCCACCATCTCGGCGTCATCGGGGTCGACGAGCAGGAGGGCATGGAAGTTGCCGTCGGCGACATGTCCCAGGATCGACCAGGCGTAGGGGCCGGCGGCGAAGATCCGCTCCGCCGCCGCGACCGCCTCAGGCAGACGCGACAGCGGGACCGCCGCGTCGGTGGTTAACGACCTGCTCCCCGGGTGCGCGGCAATGCCGGCCGGGTAGGCGTTATGCCGGGCGTGCCACAACTGACGCCGCGAGTGCTCGTCGGTCGCCCAGTCGAAGCCCGAGCCGCCGAACGCCTCGACGATTTCCCTCGTTTCGGCCGATTGGTCGGCGACACCGCTCGCGCTTCCATGAAACTCGAAGAACAGAGTTGGAGCCACAGCGAAGTCCGTTCCGGAATATGCGTTGACGGCCTCGATGCTCCGCGAGTCGAGGAACTCGCAGCGGGCGATGGGGATGCCCGAGCGAACCACGGCGATCGCCGCCTCCACGCCATTGGCCAACGACGGGAAGGTGCACACCGCGGCCGCCATCCGCTCCGGGATGCCGAACACGCGCAGGGTGAGCTCGGTGATGACGGCGAGCGTCCCCTCAGCTCCGACGAGCAGGCGCGTGAGGTCGTATCCAGCGCTGTCCTTGCGCGTCGCGCGTCCGGTGCGAAACACCGTGCCGTCCGCTCGAACTGCGGTGAGCCCCAGGACGTTGTCGCGCATTGATCCATAGCGAACCGTTGTAGTTCCGGCCGCTCCAGTACTTGCCATTCCACCCAGGGTCGCGTCCGCACCTGGATCGACGGAGAAGAAGAGTCCATCCCCGGCCAACTGCTCGTTCAAAGAGATCCGGCGGACTCCAGCCTGCACGACGGCAACCAGGTCATCAGGCCGTACCTCTAGCACCTGATTCATGCTTGACAGATCCAGTGAAATACCGCCCTCCACGGGAAGTACATGGCCCTCAAGGGAACTGCCAACACCGAACGGAACGACAGGCACCCCGTACTCGTTGGCCAGACGCATCACGCAAACGACATCATCCGTTGAACGGGCCATCACCACCGCGTCGGGCAGGATTGGTGGATACGAGGACTCATCGCTGCCATGTCGCAGCAGTTCACTTGCGACCAAGCTGACCTGGCCCGGCAACGCATCGTGCAGGTGATCTAGGAAGCCCTCGGGCAAGCACTCTCGCATGGCAGTGAACCTTTCAATCGACTTGCGTGCAATACCTAGGAAGCAGAACTGCGAATTGGCCTGCCGGGACGCGCCTGTACGTCTAGCACGCCGTCCGTAACCACCGGAGTTCCAGCAACGAACACATGCCGGATACCTTCCGATGTGCGAGTCGGCGCGTCGTAGGTGGCACGGTCGGTCACCAGGTCGGCGTCGAAGACGACCAGGTCGGCGTCCGCGCCGACCTGGATCCGGCCCTTGCGGGCCATGTCCGGGGCGATGTCCCGCAGGATGTCGGCGGGCACGAGCGTGCAACGGCGCACTGCCTCGGCGAGGTCGAGGACGCGCAGCTCGCGGACGTACCAGCGCAGCACCCGGCCGAACGTCCCCGCGGTGCGCGGGTGGGTCAGCACGTCCGACGCGATCGGCCATTCGGCGCTCGCACCGCCCGGGAACACGAGCGGCATGGCGTCCGACGCCACGGCGGTGTCGTCCGCGAGGAGCGCGCGGGTCAGGTAGCCGAGGTCGGCGGGATCCGTCTCGTGCAGGAAGTCGATGACGGCGAGACCGCCGGGATCGAGCGCGCGCAGCTCGGCGAGCCGCGCCGGCGAGGACACGCGTTCGCCCGTCGGCAGGTACCGGATGTCTTCGGGCGAGATCCCCTCGTTGACGAGGTTGTCCGGCGCCAAGAACGCGGCCCCGATGCCGGTGCATCCTGCGCCGTACGGATAGGCCTCGGTCGTGATGCGCAGACCCTGGTCGCGACCGCGTGCTAGGAGCGAGTGCACGTGGTCGACGTGACGGGTCGACGTGCTGTTGATGTGGCACAGGTGCATGTGGGCGCCGGTGGCGAGCGCGGCTGTGGCGACCTCCGCAGCCCCGAACAGGCCGCTGTCGGGCCGGGAGAGCTCACGCACGTGGGTGAAGGTAGCGGACCGCTCGTCGGCAGCGAGCTGCGCGAGATCGAGGTACTCGCTCCCCGCTGACTCCTGGCAGTAGCCAAGCAGAACGCCGACCCCGAGCGCCCCATCCCCAAGAGCGGAGCGGATCGCGTCGAGCATCGCGGCCGTCTCCGCCCCTGACAGCGGTCGGTGCCAGTCGGCGGCGTTGATGTGCTCGAAGAACGCGTCCAGCCCCGCGCTCACGTCGAGACCGCAGACGGCCATCCGCGCCAACGCCCACGACGCGGAGAATCCGTAGTGGTTGGGGCTCCCGTCCGCCGCCATGGCTGCATAGGCACCCATGACGTCGACCTCGCCCGCCTCGAGCTCGAGCGCCGTGGTGACGCCGTCGCACACTTGCAGCGCGCGTGAGGGGTAGTCGCGGCAGTGGCTGTGCAGGTCGATGAATCCCGGGGCGAGGACCAGCCCCTTCCCGTCGATCTCGCGGGTGCCGCGCAGGTCGGGCGAGCCACCCTCGACGACCGCCGTGATCCTCGCGCCGTCGATCGCGACGTCGCACACGGCGTCCAGCGCCGTCTCCGGGTCGAGGGTGCGCGCGCCGCGCAGCACCAGATCGTGGTCCGTCATGCCGTCACGAGGACCTTCGACGCTTCGCTGGACGACGCCCGGGGATCGACTCCGACATCGACAGGACGATCCCGATCGAGGCGAGCTGAGCGACGCTCCTCCCGTGCGCGTCCACGTGCCGGAGCAGCTCGGGGTGGGACCGCTCGCGCAGGTTGTAACCGACCTCGATCGCCTCGATGCTCCACACGATGTCCGCGATGGTGAGGCCGGAGCGCACCTGGCGGCCTGCGTAGGCGAGGATCTCCTCGAGCATGCCGCCGAGCACCCGGACGTACTGCGCGTTCGCCTTCTTCTCCGCTCGCCTGATCCGCTTCGGTGCAACGAACGCCGACAGGCCAGCAGCGAGCGAGAGCTCGACCGACTCGCGCGGCTCCACAGCGATGTCGCCCAGCGCCGCGATGACGTCGTCGATCGGGAGGCCCGCGTCCATCGCAGCCTTCATCGACGCGCGCGACCGCTCCTCCCACGGCACCGAGACCTTGCGCATGATCCGGTCGAGGAGTTCATCCTGAAATGCGGTCTGGCTGTCCCAGATCTGGTAAGCCGCGCCTGTCGTCATGGCCGGCTCGGCACCGCGACGAGCGTTAATGCTACCTAGGACGTCGGTGATTCGGATCGCCGCAAGGGGGTTGAGACTGTCAGACCCCTGAGTAAGGCGCTCGACAAGAAGGTCCTCAGCCTCGCAAAGGAGCAACTCACGTGTTGTTTCACGAGGTCGACGTCGCCGAGTAGTAGGTGCAGGCGCCGGCTTCGGCAGATCTGCGGGCCGCCCAGGTTCCTTTTTCCTCGTCACGGGCGCCAGCATAGTCAAGGAGGCACGTGCGGAACGGCCTCCTGCAATCTTAGTTGAGACGCGAATCGATGAGCCCATCAGGACACTCCGGATCCGGGAACCCAGCCAGGACCGGGAACACTGGACCGTAAAAGCTGCGTGTACTCGTTCTGCGGATGGTCCAAGACCGCACCGGTAGCGCCACTCTCAACGATACGACCCGCCTTCATGACAATCACCTGATCAGTCACATGACGAACCACCGCAAGGTCGTGACTGACAAGGACGTAGGCGACACCTGTCTGTTCACGGATATCGGCGAGCAGATTGAGGATCTGGGCTTGGATCGAAACGTCAAGGGCCGCGACCGACTCGTCCAGAATCACTCCCTTTGGCTCGGTGGCCAGTGCTCTGGCAATCGCAACCCGTTGTCGCTGGCCCCCTGACAGAGTGGATGGCCGCGCATCGAGCACGCGCTCGGGCATACCAACCAGATCGATCAGCTCCCGTGCTCGCAGCTCGGCAGTCCGCTTATCTCGACCGGAGACTCCCAGCGCTTCACGCAACGCATCACCGACACTCTGGCGCGGATCGAGCGAGGAATACGGGTCTTGGAACACGATCTGCAGGAATCCGGCCCGGCGCCATCGATCCCGCCACCTCGTGGCCGGCAGCGAGCAGTCTTCGCCCGCAACCATGAGCTCGCCAGAAGTTAGACGCTCTAGGCCAACCAGCATCTTGGCGACCGTGGTCTTGCCCGAGCCAGACTCACCAACGATTCCGAGGCTGCCTCCCGGCAGCACATCAAATGAGACGTCATCTACCGCGACAAGGTCGCCGTACTCCTTGCGCAGACCTCGGGCCACAATCAACGGTGACGTCATTGCGACTCCCAAAGGAGCTCATCGGTCCGATGACACCGAACTGCACCGTCGTCGCGGACAACAAGAGGGGGCTCACTACTTCGACACAAATCGAGTGCGAAGGGACATCGGGGTGCAAAGGCACACCCGGTGATGTCTTCCAGCCCTGAGGCTGGTTGGCCCGGGATAGCGCGCAGCCTCGCCTCCCGTCCATCGAGGCGGGGGCGCGCGTCCAGCAACGCACGGGTGTACGGATGACGAGACCGCTCATGCAACTCCCCGGCGGGCAGTCTCTCAACGATTCGGCCGGCGTACATCACGTTGATCGTGTCGCAGACTGCGGCAGCCAATTCCAGATCGTGGCTGACGAAGACCATGGCCATGCCACGTTCACGTCGCAGGCGGTCGATCAGCGCCATCACTGCTGACTGCGTCGTCACATCAAGTGCGGTCGTTGGCTCATCTGCGAGCAGCAACTCAGGTTCATAAAGAAGGGTGGACGCAATCATGGCGCGCTGCAGCAGACCACCGGAGAGTTGCGATGGGAACGAGTCCAGACGGCGTTCCGGGTCAACGATGCCAACCTCGCGCAGAACGTCAATTGCCTTAGAACGAGCCTCAGCGCGGCTCCAACCCAGATTGGTAACAGCATTCTCGATGAGAAAGTCACCAACCTTGCGTACCGGGTTGATAGCGGCACGAGGATCTTGAAAGATCATCGCAACCTGGGAGGAGCGATACCGCCGCAATCGACTGCTGGACATGCCCCCCACCTCCTCACCTGCGAAGAGCACTTTCCCCGAGGTGGTAGCTCCAGCCGGCAACAGAGCCGCAATGGTTCTTACCGTCATACTCTTGCCTGACCCTGACTCACCAACGAGACCAACTGCGGAGCCGGCTTCGACTGTGAGATCCACCCCGTGCAGGATTCGTCCGTTGCCGTCGAAGACGGGAACATCAAGGGTCAGCCCCGCCACTTCGAGAAGACTCATTCGACACCCCACATGCGAGAAAGTCGATCGCCGAGAACTCCAAAGGAAACAGCAGCGAGTACGAGGCAAGTTCCTGCAGCAAGTGTCTGGATGGGATATCCCTGCAGCAGACCGGGAGCTCCTGCCGCCACCATGACTCCCCAATCTGCAGTCGGCGGCTGGACACCAAGTCCGAGAAACGACAGTCCACCGAGATCGAGTGTGGCGTAGCCGAAGGTAATGATGGCCTGGGCAATGATGAAAGGCATCAGATTCGGAAGTACATGTTGACCGACGATTCGACGATCCCGGTAGCCCATCACGCGAAAGGCCTTGACGTACTCCATTCCCGTCTCCCGTAGGGCGGTACTGCGAAGGAGGCGGCCCATGCCTGGCGTGTAGGCGAGCGTGAGAGCTACCACCGCCACTGCGAGCCCAGCACCAAAGATGGTTGCCAGCATGATCGCCAGCAGCAGTCCTGGAAATGCGAATGCAACGTCGAAGGCGGCTGACAGCCCAGCATCAGTCCAGCCTCGACGCCAGGCCGCGAGTAGAGCGAGCGCGGAGCCGAGGACAGTTGAAAGCAGCACGAGAGCAAGTGGCCCAATGAAACTGCTACGAGCGCCGACCAGGATTCGTGAAAACAGATCCCGTCCCAGCTCGTCGAAGCCGAGTGGATGGCCTGCGATCGGGCCAACATTCGAGTAGGCGATGTCGATTGCGTTGGGGTCGCAAGGTGCTAGTGCTGCACCGAACATCGCAATGAAGATGACGAGCGCTATGACAATCAGCGCAAGCCATCCCAGGACACCGAGGTGAGCCAGTCGGCTACGTCTGCGGGGTTGGCGGAGTGCTATCTGGGCGATGGACATCAGCCACCATCCGATCGCACGCGCGGATCAAGGTACCAATACAGAATGTCAACGAGGATATTGAGTACGACAAAAGCCAGAACCAGAATTAGCGTTACCGCCTGCACCACCGCAAAGTCCTGCTGACGTGCTGCGGTCACCAGCAATTTGCCGAGCCCCTCGATGGCAAATGCCTGCTCGACGAATGCAGTGCCCACGATCAGTCCAGCAATGATGAGACCGGCGATGCTAAGAATTGGCAGGAGCCCATTGCGCAAGACATGCCGGCTGACCACCAGGGGCCGCGGGATACCTCGAACGGTGGCCGTTGCGACATGGTCACGCCCAAGTTCCGCTCTTACCGAGGCACGCGTCGTGCGCGCCACAAAGGCGCCAGCGGCAAGCGCAAGAGCGATGGACGGCAGCACAAGATGCCACACGGTGTCGATCGGACTGCCGTCACCAATTCCGATGGCCGGGAACCAGCCAAGGCTTAGCGCGAAGAAGTTGATGAGTACGAATGAGGACACGAATGCCGGCACGGAAGAAAGCAGAGTCGCAGTCGCCATGGACGCCGTATCGACTCGACCTCCACGCAGGCCAGACACGATCCCCAGCGTGAGGCCGAACACCATGATGACAATGAACGACGTCACAACCAGGTACAGCGTTGTGGGGATGCGAGATGCGAGCAAGGTGGACACGTCAGTGTTGAAGGCAACGGATTGCCCTAGATCCCCATGCAGAACGCCAGCCAACCACGAGAAGTAGCGGGTAAGGAACGGATCATCGAGATGGTACTGAGCCCGCAGGGCGGCGATCCGCTCAGGCGACGTGGGCTTACCCGCCGTCAGGAAGTCGATCGGATCACCAGGTGCAAGATACAGCGCGAGATGTACCAGGAACGTCGTCGCCAGAATCGTGACGATGCCCAACAGGATACGGCGCCCCAAGAAGGAACTCATGAGATCATCCTGAGGCACCGCACCTTCAGTTGAGGAACTGTCACGGTGCGCCGAGCTGGTTTGCCCACGGACTCCAGATATCGGCCGGCGCTGTCACCACGGAACCAGTGATCTTCTTGCTCATGAAGAAGGCATTGGGCGAGGTCGTCGTCGGGAGCCAGGCGAAGTCCTGGGTCATCAGCGTCTGGACCTGGACGACGAGCTTGGCCCGCTCGTTGTCGTCCGTGGTCCCGAGCGCCTTGGTCAGGAGATCCGTGACCTGGGGGTTGCTGTATCCGCCCCAGTTGGCCGCGCCTTCAGGCAGCCCGACCTGGGAGTAGATCGATAGCGGGTCGGTCACGAGGCTCAGGTAGTTGGTCTCGAAGACGTCGATGTCGGGCTTCTTCGCGCCGCTAAAGAGCGTGTTCGCGTAGTCGAACCCGATCTTCTTGATGCTGGCGTCGAAACCGACGGCCTTCGCGGCCGACTGCAGGACCAGGGCGTCGTTCACCGAGTCCGGGAGCTCGGAGAAGGCAGCGATGACGAGGCGCGGGTTGCTGACACCGGAGTCGGCGACCAGCTTCTTGGCGGCGGCAATGTCCTGGGTGGGGGTCGGGAGCGCGTCCCACGCCGCGCGGTAGGCGTCGACCGCGTATCCCCACGAACCCGGGGTGGCCAGAGCCTTGGCGGGCGACCCCGCGCCGGCCGTCATCGTCTTGATCAGGTTGGTGTAGTCCATCGCCTTGGCGAGAGCCTCGCGCAGCTTCGGGTTCGACAAGGGGCCGCCCGAGCCGATGATGGGCACCCAGGCACCGAAGGCCGTTCCGCGCCCGAAACCGACCGAGCCGTTGGTGGCCTGCTTCAGCGGCGGGATGGCCGAGCCCGGGAGCAGGAACGCTCCGTCGATCTGCCCGGACTTCATGCCCGCGACCGCGGCCGCCGGATCGGTGACGAACGAGTACGTGATCTGCTGGGTCAGCTGCTTGCCCTCGCCCTTGCCCCACCACGAGGGGTTCGCGGTGATGACGATGCTCTTACCCGGGCTCCACGAAGCGAACTTGTAGGGACCCGAGCACATAAGCGTGCCACCGGGCTTGCCGAACGTCGCCTTGTTGGCCTCGAAGAAGGACTTCGAGTAGACGGCGGACGCGCTCGTCGCGAGGTTCGGACGGATGAGGACGTCGGGCTTCGACAGCGTGATCGTCAGCGTCGAGGCATCCGTGGCGGTGACGGCCGAGATCGACTTCAAGTCACCGGCGTACTGGGAGGTCGGGTCGGTACGCGCGCGATCGAGGGCGAAGGCGGCATCCTGCGCGGTCACGGGCGTGCCGTCCCAGAACGTCGCACCCTGGCGCAGGGTGGCGACGAGCGTCGTCGGATCCTTCTGGGTGACGTCGGTCGCAAGTCCCGGCTGAAGGCTTCCGTCCGGTGCCACCGTCAGAAGTGACTCACAGAGATTCACACCAACGAAATTCTGCGATCCGCTCCACGTCAGACTTGGATCGAGTGACGAGGGCTCTCCATCCCCCAGATTCCAATTGACGTTCGCGATAGGCGCCTTGCCCGGCGGTGTGGACACGGTCAATTGGTCAATTGGGGGTGCAGACGAACCGGAAGGTACTGGAGCTCCCGAACATGCGGCAACCAGCAGGACCGGTGTCAGAGCCAGAACCAGGGTGGCGGAGCGATTCATGGGAACTACTTTCGTGGGTGTAGTCGGGAGCAACTCGAGCTATCCGAGTGCACTTGGTAGAAAAGTTACGATGTGATGAGAGCCTGCGCAAGGGTTTCAACCTAACGAGTTCACGTTCTTCTCGTAACGATTCGGACACACGCCTACATGCCTTCGAAACTGCCGCTGCGGATCAGCCTTGGTGAGACTCAGATTGCGGCTAGCAGTTGCTGAAAAAGCCGGATTAATGCGCTGCCTTCTCTTCGTAACTCTCTTACGTTTCTCGGGAGCGGGACTATCGTGACACCATCGGCGACAACCACCGGTGCCCTCATTGTCAGGACCTCCACCACCATCGACGAAGCGGTTGGCCATCCATGTGGGGAACATGGGGGATGCGCTATCTGCGCCTCGATTGAGAGCTGGTAGGAGACTACGACGGCGCACGAAGTTCAGGCTGCTGTTGCAGCGCTCACTAAGTCGGTTGTGCTCGTCGAGCATGATCAACTGAGTTATTGCACTGCGCTGCGCAAGATGATGTTTGGAGAGAGCGGTGATTCAGTGGTGGGACCCCAGTGGCAGCCTGAGGACGGCCGGATCGGCGGCACGATGAACGAGCGTCAGATTGACTGGCCGATGCGCCACGAGCCCATCGGCCGCTGGAAGGATCAGCGGTGACCAGGCAGCCCGAATGGTAAGGCGCAGCCGAGAGCCACGGCCGAACATGCGCGCACAGAACCGGAAGTCGTTGATGACGACCTCGTTCTCCTCGCCAACGCAAAGCGGCTGCGGGTCTCCTCCGCGATTTCGACGGGAGAGCCTGATCAGGTCGCTGGATAGGAAAATCGTCTGGCCATCTGCTCGGACCTCGTGCAGCAGGATCGATAGGTCAGCATCGTCTGCATCGGGGATGATGCGCAAGCGCAGGGATGGCTTGCCAGTCAGCGTGATCGGCGTATCAAAGACTGCCGTGTGATACACCACGCCATCGCCATCAACAGAGACGGTGAAGAGTTGGTTTGTTGGATCGTTGCCGCCCTGCGTCATGAGAAGGCTGTTGTACGCCAGGGGAAAGAGTGGGTTGTCAGGGGCCGCACCAGGCCGCGGTTCCATCTCCAGAATCCTTGTGCGCTCGTCGGCGGGATCGAGCCGAACCTGATAGTCCGGGCCATCACCCGGTATGGCGGCGAGCCACCCAGAGTGAAATACATCGTTGGGCCCGGAAGTAGACACTGGGTAGAGATCCGTGGTTCCCGACGTTGCGCCTTCCAAAGTCGATGCTGACCGCCACTGTTCAAGGCCGGCAACGTAGTAGATAACTCGGTCGGTGAGAAGTTCGGGCTCAGGATCTCCATACAGCACGTGGCGGAACCAATCGGTTCGCAGAGCGCGCAAATCAATACTGGCGGCATCGGCAAAGTGGAGATCGCCAACCACGTTGTGCCCGGAGTCTGTGCCGGCATGGTCCCAGGGCCCGATCAACAAATGGCTCGCCGCCCGAGTCTCCGCCGGTGCCAACTGCTCGAACCGGCCCCAGTGGTGCAACGTCCCCGCGAGGCAGTCGTCGTGCGTTCCGGTCACGGTGAGCACCGGCGCGGTGATCCGCGCGATCTGGTCGTCGGACGCGTAGTGTCCGGCCCAGGCCGGTCCCAGGTCGGGGGTCTCCACGAAGGCCCTGAGCGCATCGTCGAACGGTATGCCGAACGTCTCGCCTGCTGTCCAGACGGGTCGGCCCTCGCCGATCGCGTCATTAATCTCCTGGACCCACAGCCCGTTATCGGCACCGGACAACGCATAGAGCGCTTTGCCCCAGATCAGTCCGCGCCACTTCGCTTCGTAGAGGTTCGGGATGCCGCCTCGGGGGATGTCAATCGCCGATGCGAAAGCTGCCGCAGGGGACGCCGCGGCGATCGCGGGGTGACAAGTCCCCAACATGAGCCACTGATTCTGTCCGGTGTAGGACCCGCCATAAAGCACAACGCGTCCATCACTCCAAGGCTGCTGGATGATCCACTCGATGAGGTCGTAACCGTCCTGTGCATCGTTAACTGTGGCGGCAAACTCACCCTCAGAATCACCGCGTCCGCGGACGTCGGCCACAACATAGGCGAACCCTTGTCGCGCAAAGTATTGGCCTTCACCGTGCGCCGTCTCGATTGTGTAGGGAGTCAGCTCAACCACGGCGGTCACACCTGCCTTTGCCACCCGCGGGAGGTAGACGGCAGCGTTGAGCCCGATACCGTCGCGCATCGACACCCGACGCCGAGTCAGCCGAACTCCGTGTGACGGGCCGAGATCCACGTGGGTGCTACTTGAGACGGGCATGGATTCTCCTCAGATTGATTCGGGTCTTCGTAAGATACTTTCGATGGTTTATCCACGCTAGGTGCCGCTGCTGAGCTGCTCTGTTCCAACTGGACCGGCAGGTTCCACAACCAGGTTTCGTACTGGGTGGTTCACCGCACGTCTGCCAGATCAGAGTGCGAGCCAACCACCATCAACTGGAACATAGGCACCGGTCATATAGGCCGAAGCATCAGAGGTGAGGAACGCGCATACCGAGGCAACGTCCTGAACGGTTGCGGGGCGCCCGAGGGGAATGCGTTCACGCAGCCAGACTCCTCTGACTGGATCGTCGATGCTGCTCTGACTCATCGGAGTAGACACTGGCCCGGGACCAACAACATTGACCCGCACACCATGTTTAGCCCAATCGACAGCCAACGCTCGGCCCAGTTGCAGCACTGCACCCTTTGATGTGGTGTAAGCCGCATTTCGTCCGTAGCCAACTTGCGACAGGATCGAGCCGAGAAGCACGATTGAGCCAGAACTCTGTTCGATCATCCGACGTCCGACTGAACGTGCAACCAGAAATGAGCCCGTGACATTCACCGCCATGGTCCGCTCGAACACATCCAGAGGCATTTCATCCGCATCGACAAAAGCCTCCTCGATCCCAGCACAGTGAACGAGAGCGTCAATTCGTCCGTAGGCCTGAATCGCTGCCACCGCGATGTTCTCCGCATCAGCCTCATCCGTGACATCAGCACCTACTGAGATGCTGCGGCATTCACGGGCAGCAGTTTCCAGCGCATCTGATGGAAGGTCGGTTAGTACTACATGGTCACCACGCGAGGCAAGATGGGCTGCTGTTGCCCGGCCAATACCAGATGCGGCGCCAGTCACGACCGTTACCAGTGCGGCTGTCATTCCGACCTCCTATCGAGGCTCGCAAGAAAACTGCTTACCAACGGAAAGAACAGGTGCGGGACCTCGGTATGACTGTCATGGGACGCACCGGAAAGAACGTGCCACTGCGCGCCTGCAATTCCGCGAGCCAAAGTTCCCATGACTTCAGGCGTCGCTTCATCGTGCTCGCCAGAGACACACAGCACTGGCACATCGATCTCACCAAGGCGCGGACGAACGTCCCAGTCGCCGATCACTCCCATCGAGCTACCGTTATCAAACTCCGAACCACCGGCCATCACCCGATAAACCTCTCCATCCTCGATCAGCGATCGCTCACTGCGCTGTGATGACTCCGGAAGTGGATCGAGTCGGCAGACAAACCTACGGTTGTACTCCTTTTCGGCGGCGCGGAACTCATCGGTATCGATGACACCTGTGGCAGCAGCCGTACGGAGTGCTTGCCGCATCTCTTCAGGAAGTGTGGCGACAAGGGCGTCGGTCGCGACTTTCCATTCGTGCACACTTGCCAATGTTGAGTAGAGGACCATTCCGGCAAGCCCTTGGGGTTGAGTGAGGGCGTACTCGAGGGCAAGCATTCCACCCCATGACTGACCAATCAGCGTGTAACGCTCGAGTCCCAGTTGCTTGACAATCAGGCCAAGTTCTTCAACGTACAGCCCTGGCTCAAACATGGCCGGGTCGTGCGGTACTCCCTTGAGCGAGGACTCCCCACAGCCCAACTGGTCGTAACGTACAACCGCCCGACCGGTGAGCGTCAAACCTTCGAGCGGCTCGAGCGAGTAGGAAGGATAACCGGGACCACCGTGCAACAGGATCACCGGCACGCGACCAGAGCCAAGGTCCCCTGACACGCGATACCACGTGCGGAAGCCCCGCACGTCCACGTGGCCATCAACCTGTGGCGGGGCGGGTTGCGGCTTAACTAACGAAGTCATTGACGAGTCCCTTCACGTGAGGTCGGTTCGCGGCGATCAAACGATGCTGGCGGCGATACGTTCTCCAGCAACCACAACTGGAAGTGCAGGTGTGGCTCGAGGGACGTCCGGGAAGATGGACGCATCAGCGATCCGAAGTCCCTCAACACCATGTACGCGCCCGTCAGCATCGCAGACGCCACCGATTTCAGCTGCCCCCATCCGTGCGGTGCCAGCCGGATGCCAGTAGTGGCTGTGGGTTCGACGCATCCAGTCTTGTGGCTCTTCTCCGTCTTGGGGCGAGTTTCGCTGAGGCCCAAGCAGTGGTGCAAGGACGCCATTTCTTGTCAGGCGTGTGAGGATATGCAGACCGTCCGCGAGGGCTGACATGTCAGCTGGGTCGGCTAGGTAGTTGTGACGAGGAATAGGCTGTGTTTCGGCAGAGCCAATATGGATCCGTCCGCGGGAGCGGGGGGTGAGCAAGCTGACCGGAAGAACGACGGCCCATCCGGTGGGCGAGTCAGCACGGGGCTCAATCCACGGGTAGATGTGTAGGTCATATGGTCCGTCGGCACAAGTGGACGCAATCTTGGCCAGTGCCTGTTCTTCGGGCAGGAAGCCGCGCGCCGTTTGAAACTCAGTGAGTTGCTCCACGAGACCAGCAGAGGCATCAAACTCCAAACTCAACGCCGGATGGTCATGCAAGTTGGCGCCCACCCCCGGCAGTTCGACCACTTGCTCAGCACCACACGCCGCAGTGTCCTCACGTGACCCGATGCCCGACCGGATGAGGATTTCCGGCGTGCCGTAGACGCCAGCGCAGAGGATGACCTCATGACACAACAGGACGCTAACTTCGCCATCTCGGACAATCTCTACTCCCGCCACACGACCAGAATTGATGATCAGTCGGCGCACAGTGGTGTTGCCCCAAATCTCGAGGTAACCCCCATCTCGAACCGGGTCAACGTAACCAAATGAGGCATTCCAGCGGACCCCGTCCACGATGTTCACGGGGCTGACGTCCACTCCTACGCCGCCGTCCAAATCGTCCAGGTCACCTCGGCGATTGATCCCCTCGGCCTGACAGGCGGCCACGAACGCCTGATGGAACGGCTGCACTTCGTCCTCGCCGTACCGGCGTACGCGCATGCGCTCGCTGGCCGATGCGAAATATGGAAGAAGATCCGCCGCCGACCACCCTGTGCACCCGGATTCTGCCCAGCGATTGTAGTCACCAGACCAGCCC
The DNA here is from genome assembly GCA_963978055.1 of uncultured bacterium. Classification (GTDB taxonomy): domain Bacteria; phylum Actinomycetota; class Actinomycetes; order S36-B12; family CAIYMF01; genus Longivirga. The sequence goes on along the minus strand of CAXBQZ010000019.1, from coordinate 12,364 downwards.
CAAGACTGAGTGCAGCCGTTATGAGTGGAGCAGCCTCCGAGGACTCGGGCTCGGTCAAATGCGAGCGATCGACCGTCGGCTGCTGGACCGCGGTATCCCCAGTCATGTGTTGTTGGAAGGGTTGTTGCGTCGAGCAGTTCATCGGGCCAGCGCCCTGCCTCCAGCGGGCCGTAGTCGGGCCCGGCATCCAGGAGCAGGACGTGGCGGTCTCGTCGCTCGGCAAGGCGACCGGCAATGACCGAGCCCGCCGTACCTGCACCGATCACCACAACATCGGGAGTCATATGCGCCCCGCAGCATCCACGCCGGCAATCCAGCCGAATGTGACAGCCAGTCCCAGAGTGGTGCCACCAGCCCAATAGGCCTGACCTGCTGGAGAGGCGATGGCGTTACCGGCACCGTAGAGCCCTGGCACGGGCTGACCATCGGTGCGCAGGATCCGAGAACGTGAGTCGATCCTAGGACCCCCCTTCGTGTCCAGGACTCCGGGAACAAGGATCACGGCGTAGTACGGACCGGTGTCAGAAAACGCATGCATCGTGGGATTCAGCATCCCCTCACGTCGAGGGGGTCCCGAGCGGCGACGCTCGGTGCTGGTTTCCCCTCGACCGAAGTCCACATCGATACCCTGGTCAGACATCACTCTCCACCTCGCCAAAGTCTCCTGCAGCGCATCGACGAAAGAGTCATCAAGGCGCGCTCCCGGAACGAGGTGCTGGTAGGTAGCCAATTTCTCGTCGATGAGCCCTGCCAGCTCTGCCCAAGTTGCTCCAACGAGTTCATGTCCCTCGCCCGCGACCGGGGGAAGCGGATTACCGCCCCCTTCGGTTACTGGGACATCCTCCGGCATGGTGCGGCAGCGTTTCGATACGTCATCGTCGTAGATCATCACCAACGGAAGGTTCGGGTATACCGCACGCGCAGGATCCCAATCGAAGAAGACACGCGTCATCTCGTTGTAGGTCGTCTTCTCGTCCACCACCCGGCGACCGGAGGTGTTCACGACGATCATGCTGTCACCTGGCAACCGGAACACTCCGCTAACCGGGGCCGGTGCATGGTCCAGGACCATCGGCACGTGCCACGCCTCATTCATCCCAGCTAGGTCAAGTCCAATCTCGGCAGCGATCCGGACGAGATCGCCGGTACATCCAGATCCTGCCAGACCACCCAATACAGGACCCCGCAAATGGTTGCGACGCAATTGCGCATCATGGGTGAACCCACCCGTTGCAAAGACCACGCCCCTTCGTGCCTCAACGAGAACGAGGTCTGACGCGCGTTCCCCGGCCGCGACGCCAATTACCGCGTCATCTTCATCGAGGACCAAGCCCCACACGCCACTTCCGGTGCGCACGTCGACCCCGAGCGAGGTGGCCTTTGCGCTCATCGAGTCGACGATGTCGGCGCCGATGCCCTCGGTCCCATCTGGCATCGGAAGGAAGAGTCCCCGGCCGTTGGGAGCGGCGTTCTGCGGAAGATCCGCGTAGTAGTCAAGGGTTCCCGCCAACGACTTCAGCGGCAGAGCACCGCAGTCCGCCAGCGCTCCGACGGCTTCCCGGCCCCGATCGTAGAAGGTCTCGAGCAATTCGTACTCGGCCGTTGGGAGTCCCAGCGTGGCATCGTTGGGGGTGTAGAGCTCGGGACGGGCCAGCCTGGCGAGATAGTGAAGTGCGTCGGGTCGCGGGTCCGATAAGCCAAGGTCTGCCATCCACGGGTGGTTGCAAATCCACAACCAGGTGCTTGCCACCTCACCACCGAAACGGCCACCCGCTTTCCCTGTGGTGCCACCGATTTGCTGCTCCTTCTCGAGGACGATGACCTGTGCACCAGAGAGCGCGGCCCCAATGGCTGCCGCCCAGCCCGCGGCACCTGAGCCCGCGACGACAACGTCGGCCGCGATGTCCCATGGCACATCGTCACGTTGAGCCCGTAACACCCTGTTAGACATGACGTGTCAGATCACCGTGATCTCGCGAACAATGATTCGTTCAAGGCGTGACACGTGGTTGAGGGTGTCGGACCGCGTCTCTGATGCTGCAGGCCTGCCGTAGACGTGGTTGAAATCCTCCTCAGTTTCGAACCACTGCTCGGCCACCCCATCCCAATCAGAGTCCGTTGCTGGTTTGCCGGCCCAGCCATCATCATCCGAGGTCCGGATGTTGACGACGTAGTGCTTGAGGTGGGGCGTCTGGCGCGCCGCAATAAGGTGGAGATGCTCCTCCCACCACGCCGTGAACTCCTCAAGGGATAGCCCGTCTGCGCGCTTGAGAAACCACATGACCTTGACCACTGGAAGAGCGCCTTTCTTCAGGAGCGTCGTGGACCTACCGTAACTTAGTTACGGTGTTTCGTCGAGGGCTCCGTTGCTGACAATTCGCGTGACTGTATCAGCGCATTTCACAGACCACCATGTCTCTGGTGATAGTCCAAAGTCTACCGTAAGTTCCTTACGTTAAACGATTGGCATGTCGTACGATCACAGGACTACCTACCAGGAGGTCACAACGATGGCTGAATCTAGCAATGCTCCTCAGCGCGAGCAGGGGCATCAGGTTCGAAATCCGTCTGACTCGCTTCGACATGAACGACGGTCGTCACTCGAGCATGGTCTTGACTTGCTGAGCCGTGCGTGGGCTGGCTTCGACGTGGCCCGACCAGATCAACCACCTATCTCTCAACAGACGACGCGAATGCTGAAAGATCCTCTTCCGAGGTCTGGCGTGGGCGTCACGCAGGCTCTCAACGATGCAGCCACGATCCTCGACGAGAGCCTTGCTCAATCTCGGCCCCGATTCTTTGGGTACGTCGGCTCGTCAGGTCTGGAATCTGCTGTTCTTGCCGATGCGCTGGCGGCCTCACACGATGTGAATCTCGCCGCCGAGTCCGAGGCCGCGCACCTGGTCGAACTTCAGGCTCTGCGCTGGGTCGGTGAGTTCGTCGGCTTCCCAGCGGCCGGCGGTTCATTCACCAGCGGAGGCATGCTTTCGAATCTGACCGCGTTGATGGCCGCACGGACCCGAGCGCTACCCGATAGCCGCATCAACGGACTCCGAGACGTACGCCCGATCGTGTACTGCAGTCAAGAGGCGCACGCGAGCATTGAACGAGCTGCCGAACTCCTGGGGATCGGTCGTACCGGTGTGCACACGGTTCCCATTGACTCTGATCGTCGGATGAGACCGGAGGTCTTGGCCGAAATGCTCCGCGCTGATCTCGCCGCAGGACTTCATCCCGTAGCGGTTGTGGCCACGGCTGGTACAACTCTCACCGGCGCCGTCGACCCCATCGATGCAATTGCAGATGTATGTGAACCACTGGGCCTTTGGCTGCACGTTGACGGTGCGTACGGTCTGCCAGCTGCGTCGACCGCGCTTGCGGGTCACCTCTTCCAAGGCCTCCATCGGGCCGATTCTGCATCGCTCGACGCGCATAAGTGGATGTTTGTTCCCAAGGCCTGCGGCATAGTTCTGGTGCGAGACCCAGGAGTTCTCGCCGCAGCATTCCGCCATGACTCCGCCTACATGGTCGAAGAAGAGGGATACGCACATCCGGTGGACGCAACGTTGGAGTACTCACGACCATTTCGATCGATGAAGCTATGGACCTCCCTACGAAGTCACGGAGCTGACGCCTTCAGCGAGGCGATAACGACGAACCTGCTTCACGCCCGACTTCTCGCCGACCTTGTGCGACGTGAACCCCGACTTGAATTGCTCATCAGCACACCCCAGTTGAGCGTCGTCCCGTTTCGCTACGTATCTAGCGACATGGGCACCAACGCGAACGAGTTGAATATGCGCCTTGCTCGAGCTCTTCAGGCTGACGGGCGCGTATATGTAACAAGTGCGTTTGTGGACGGCCACGCTTGTCTTCGACCCTGCATCGTCAACTTCCGCACAAGCGAGGAGGATATCCGCGCGCTAATTGAGGTAGCCGTTGAACTTGGAGATAAGTTGGGCGCGCCCTGAGGGTTCCCTCCTCGTCGAGTGAGAACTTCAGCATCGCGAGGGTGAGATGAACCCTTAGCCACCAGGGCAGGAATCAGAACAACTGAGGCACTTGGAGTCAGGCTGGCACAACGTGGATGTTGTTCGACTTGGGACGATGAGTCACGGGCGTTGCGAATAGTGTTGACTGGTGAGCACGCGACCAAGGGGAACTACGTGAGCGAACCGGTCGAGCGCACTGTCACATCAGCGACCCCGCTACGTCCCGCTGTCATCCTCGAGGCGATGTCGCGAGGGCGTGATTTCCCCACCTATCGACATGATCCTGACGGCACGGTGTGGTGGGCCACCTCCACCGAGGGTGCTACGTTGGCGCGCATACGGGTTGACGCTCCAGACGGTTCAGTGGCTCTGACTGCCTGGGGCCCCGGCGCCTCCTGGGTTGCAGATCGACTTCCCGAGATCCTCGGCGTTGACGACAACCTCGAGGAGTTCGACCCGGCATTGCTGGAGCAGTCACCGTTTCCCGCACTACGCGAATCGTGGCGCACCTGAGGCCCATGGATCCGCACTCCCGCTACGGGTTCCATCGCCGAATGTGCCGCCCTCGCAGTTCTTGAGCAACGCGTGACGGGCGTTGAATCGCGCCGGGCGTGGGTGCAGTTGGTGAGGAGATTCGGTGAGCCAGCCCCGGGCCCCTCGGACGTCATCCCGAAGGGAATGTTCGTTCCGCCGACCCCAGAGCATTGGCGCCTCATCCCCTCCTGGGAATGGCATGCGGCCGGAGTCGATAGCGGACGATCGTCCACGATCATTCGCCTCATGCAACGCTCCAGTGCACTGCCTCGCCTGCTCGATCTTGAGCCACACCAAGCTCGTGAGCGGCTCAGATCACTTGACGGTATTGGCGTGTGGACGTCCTCAGAAATCGCGCAGAGAGCACTTGGTGACAGCGATGCAGTGAGCTTCGGTGATTACCACCTGCCGGAGCGCATTGTTTATGCACTCACCGGGGACGAAGGCGGTACCGATGAGGATCTCGCGCGCGTGCTCGAGCCGGCGTCTGGTCACCGGTATCGCATTCAGCGACTCGTGGAGCGCAGCGGTATCACCCGGCCCAGACGAGGACCAAGGATCACCATTCAGGATCACCGATCCATCTGAGCGTTAAGTGAACTACGACAGGGAGTTTCGGAGTGCAGGAAGCACATCTCGGGCTACGAGGGATGCGAACCCCGGCAGATCCGAATCCGATTCGTGGGGACGCAGCACCACACTCGTAGCACCAGACGCGACGAATCGTCCGATGCTTTCCGCGATCATCTCTGCGGATCCAAGGAGGCCACGCGCCTGCTCTGGGTTCGACGGCATCGGGCCAAAGACCTCCTCGTACCGCCGAGCCGCCTCGGGCCCCCTGAACAGATACACGTAGACCGGCACTTCGGGGCGTACCGATCGCCCACCGGTCGCGCACCCGCGATCGATCAGGTCGATGATCTCTCGAAGTCGCTCCGGAGAGGTGCCACCATCGACCAGCACTCCCGAGGCCACCTCGCCAAGCAGTTCAAGCGTCTTCTCCCCCGTCGCACCACCCCAGGTGCGCAGCGATGTCAACGGTGGATAGGTGAGTTGAACCCCATCGAGATTGACGTAGCGGCCGCTGACGGATGTGTTGGCGCCGCTGAGCAGCAGGTCGAGCGCAACGATGTACTCGCGAAGAAGCTGTAGCGGAGACTCAACTCTGGCGCCCGTCTGACCCATCCACGACTGGACTCCATGTCCGACGACATGCTGAAAGCGTCCGGGGAACATCCGATCAAGAGTCGCCACCTCCATGGCGGTGAGGGCAACATTTCGCAGAGGAGCAGGCATGAGCCCGACGTTAACTTTCAGCGTGTTCGTCCGACCGAGGGCACCAGCAGCGGCGCCGAGACCACTCTCGAAAAAGCAGTCCTCCCATAGCCACATCTCTTCAATGCCAAGGTCTTCCAGCATGAGCGCATTAGATGGCATTAGTTCAGGAGCGATCCACGGCGGGTTGATTACACCAATACGAACACTCATCAGATTGTCTCCAACGCCCCTTGAATGACTGTGATGTGAACTGGTTACGACTTGTTCAGAAATCGCAGATAGACCGCACCGAATAGAAGCACGATGAGGATATTTGCGATCAGTCGCGTCCACGGGTGGTCACGAAGGAAGGCAATGTCAACGCCTACGATGACGGCCACCATCAGCAACCCGTAGAGAATTCGTCCAAGATTTGAACTCACGCTCTAGTAAAGCACTCTCGAGCTACCGCCCTGATCGCACGACTCGGCTCCACCCGATAGCCTCAGGCGCACACATCCTCGACCAGTGAGGTGTCAGATGAATGATCACGGGCTTCCAGAACCTGAGCTGGAGTATGCCTTTGAGGTGCGGGTTGACGTCGCTCCGCCACTGCGTATCGGTGGACCAACTCCACATGAGGTGGTCAACTTCGTCGCAATCACCGGTGGCACGGTCTCTGGCCCAGCCGCCACGGGGGTCGTTCTTCCCGGCGGTGGGGATTGGTACACCGATCGTGACGGCGTGATAACTCTGGACGCCCGCTACAGCATTAGGACAGATGACGGAGCGATCATCGGCATCGAGAACCGAGGCTTCTGGCGAGCCAGCCCGGAGGTGACGGCGCGGTTGGACGCCGGAGAGTCAGTCGATGAACGCGAGTACTACTACCGCACGAGCCCCGTGTTCACGACCGATGCGCCCGCGTACATTTGGCTCACCCAGACTGTCTTCATCGGCATGGCTCGCGAGGATCGCGGCCAGGTCTGCATCCGGTTCTACGCGCTCTCGTAGGACCGCTAGCGTTGACCCAGGTGGCTAAGTTCGAGATGAGAGTCAGGTACGTCGGGTGCGGGTTGTCATAGTCGGCGCAGGGATCGGAGGGGCCAATCTGGCCCTGTGCCTGCATGCCGCTGGAATCACCGATGTCACTGTGCTCGAAGCAGTTTCTGAGATTCGTCCACTGGGTGTCGGAATCAACATCCTGCCCCACGCGGTGCGGGAGTTGACTGAACTCGGTCTGAGCGATGAACTCGCCGCCACCGGGGTTGCCACCGCCGACCTGACGTACGTCAATCGCCGCGGTCAGACAATCTGGACTGAGCCTCGAGGTGTGGCAGCCGGATACAACTACCCCCAGTACTCCATCCATCGCGGACGCCTGCAGATGCTCCTGCTCGATGCCGTCAGAGAACGGCTCGGTGACACGTCCGTACGCACCGGGTGCCGCGTTATCTCCTCTCACACAACTGATGACGGAGCATTGATTACGTACCAATCGAGTGGCGAAGTTGTCACTGAGCGAGCCGATGTCGTGATCGCCGCCGACGGCATCAAGTCGGCTATTCGGGCGCAGTGGTTTCCCGATGAGGGGCCACCGGTGTGGAATGGCCAGATCCTCTGGCGCGCGGTGAGCCGAACCGCGCCATTCCTGAGCGGCCGATCGATGTTCATGGCCGGCGATCGCGAGATCAAGTTCGTTGCCTACCCGATCGAAGAGGTAGCCCCTGATGGAACTCAGCTGATCAACTGGATTGCTGAGAAGGATCTGACCAACGCAGATGGGGCCGACTCCGACTGGAACAAGTCCGTTGATCGGTCCGTGTTCGCCCCGGCATTCGCCGACTGGCGCTACGACTGGCTTGATATCCCTGCACTCATCGACGCCGCGGACGAGGTCTACGAGTATCCGATGGTTGACCGCCCACCACTTGACTCATGGGTGCGCGGACGGGTCGCACTGCTCGGGGATGCAGCCCACCCCACCTATCCCATCGGATCAAATGGATCCTCCCAGGCGATCATCGATGGTCGAGTTCTGGCCTATGCACTGGCCACCCAGTCGATCGATGAGGCGCTGGCCTTCTACGAGGGTGAGCGCCTGCCGAAGACGAAGGAACTGCAGCGAGTCAATCGCGCGATGGGTCCGGAGCGCGTCATGCAGCTCGCCCGTGAGCGTGCACCCGAGGGCTTCGACGATATCGATCAGGTGATTCCTCGCTCGGAGCTCGAAGAGATTGCGTCGAACTACAAGCGCGTGGCCGGCTTCGAGCCGTCCATCCTCAACAGCCAGCCGTCATGGTCAGTGCAATTAGGGGACGGGCAGAACTGATGAGTTTCACTCCCGAACCGCATTTCACGTTGGTGGGCCAACTGCGAGTACAGGTGGGTCCGCCGGTCGAACTCGGCCCGTCATCTCTCGGCCGTCGACGCATGATCGCCATCCTCGGCGGTGAGCTCAGCGGCGAGATTGGCCGGGGAACAGTACTTCCCGGTGGCGCCGACTGGCAGACGGTTCACGAGGACGGCAGCGTCAGCATCCAGGCTGAGTACACGATTCGATTCGACGAGGGTGACGTGATGACCCTGCGCTCGATCGGTGTTCGCTCCATGCGCGACGGCGCTGATGCGACGCCACATTTCCGTACGTCGATCATCTTCGCCGCCGAGAATCACCGACCTGCACTCAACCACAACCTCTACATCTCCACGGGTTCACGCGAGGGTGACCACGTCATATTGAACCTCTTCCGAGTCGACTGACCTCGTACAGCCTCAAGCAGACGCTGATCCAACGACGACACGATCGCGATTCGCGGACGAATCAATGTCGTCCGCCGATCCGTACGAACTAACCAACAGAACCTTCACGCCTAGAGCCTCGATGTAGTGCGCTACGACAGCTGCACGTGCTGCACTAAGTTTCCTGGCGGCCGAGGAACTTCCGGAGCTAAATCCGTACACCAAAACTGCCCGAGCGCGCCTCAGCGAAGGAATGGAGGCCGACAAACGGTGCTTCGAGGTGGAACTAAGTACCGAGGAACCAGGACTGAAAAGATAACTACTGACGGTCTGCCGAGTGACGTGAGGGTTCGATGGTGCACCCTTGACAATCCGTGTTGAGAGAATCGCGATACGCGCGGTGCCACGGAGGACTTTAACGGAGCACTGACCGACCCCGAGGAAGTAGACCGTTCCACCGCTAATCACGCACGTCTTTGGACTTTGCGTCTCGAGCGTCAAGGGTGATCCCGACGACTGCGGTAAAACAACGGCATACGACAGTGGAGCGATAGTGGATGGCCACGAAGGAATCACGAAACCAGAGTTGATGACAAATGTCTTGGTCGCGCTGGACGCTGAGTGATTCCGATCTCCGGCGTAGTTGGCCGACGCAATGGCCGAACCGATCTCGACATTGTTGGAGTATGCGACTGACACACTGTCCTGAAGTCCGCCAGCACCCGTCACGACGGCCGAGCACGGAGTCTGCGCTTTGCCCGTGACGACCACGCTCACCGGACACGTCACTGTTGTTTCAGACGAAGCCTGACCAATGTTGAAGGTTGCCGATTCCGTCGAGGACGCGTGCTGCGAGTCTCCGGCAAACTCTGCCGTAGCGCTCGCGGTTCCAACGTCAACATTGTCGGCGTAGACGATTGGTACGCGTTGGCTGAACCCGTCGGAAGCCGTGGCGGAAGCTGAGCAGGGAGTTAGCTCAGCCCCGTCGTAAGTGACGCTTTCCGATGGGCAAGTGACAACAACGGTTGTGGTCAACAAGGTGGCAGCGACGGCGAAGGAACCGTCGACATATGAAATCTCGTAGCCGCTGGCACTTCCCCCAGCACAGTGGGTCACGTAAGCACCTTGTCCAATGGATCCAGAAAGTGCCGTCTGGAACGTCGTATCGTCAGCCGCGAAGACAGAGCATGCCGGCTCCACGTTCCACACGATCGACGAATCCGACGTAAACGCAACCACGGGGACTGCCGCGCCAGCCGTCAGCCCGGCGGGACTGGAAGCCGTGACTGTGATCTTGACAGGCAGAGGATCGCTGGTGATTTTGAACGTTGCCGAAGACGCTGACGACTCGTGATCGCCGTCCCCGGCGAACACCGCGGATGCAGTCGCAGTCCCAACCGCCACGTTGTCGGCATAATTGACATCGAGTGCCTGGGATAGGCCACCAGACCCAACTGTCGACGCCGTACACGGAGTTAGCATCGTCCCGCTGAACGGAGCTGACTCTGGACATATGACTGACGTTTGTGAAGTTGCCTTCGCAATTTGGAAGGATGACGAACCGGTGGAAGCTTGATGTTCGGAATCGCCATCGAACGCGGCCGTCGCTTCGACCGTTCCCACATGAACGTTCGGTGAATACGACACCGGCAACTCTTGACTGAAGCCATCTGAAGAAGTCACACGAGCACTACAAGGTTCATGCGCAGTTCCATCAAACTGGATCGCGTCAGTAGGGCAGTTTACCGAGACAGCTGTTTGCGCCGGCAATGGACGAACAACTACCGCACCATCAACAAACGTTGCAACATAATCGGCGGCAGTCCCGCCGGAGCAATGCGTTATGTATGATCCGGCGTCGATAGGACCACTTAACGGTGAGGTGAAACCTACATCAGTAGCGCCGAAGACTCCGCAGATCGGCTCGACAGCCCACACCACAGCGGCGTTGGTTGAGAAGCCAATGGGCACAACTGCCTGACCAGCCGTCACCGCAGCAGGAGATTCCGCAGTCACCGTCACCGATGCAGGTGTGATCTCAAACGAAGCAGATGCTGCAGAAGGCGAATAGTCGCGCGAACCACCGTATGTCGCACCAACGACCGCCGTGCCGACATGCTCGTTTGACGAGTAGGACAACACTCCATCCCCAAGAACGTCGCCGGTCACTGCAGAGACCGCCTGGGCTGAGCACGGTACCTGCGCTGACCCATCAAAGACGACCGATGTTGGACAAACAAGGTGGATCAACGTGCCAGCGGGCGATACGGTGAACGATCCATCGACGTACACAGGAACATAGTTCGCGGCAGATCCACCCGAGCAGTGCGTGAGGTATGACCCTACATCAAGGACTCCCACCAAAGGAGTCGCGAACAATGAATCAGCAGAAGCGAAGATCGAACACGATGGGCTGACATCCCAGGCGACTGTTTGATCCGCGGTAAATCCAGCAGCGCTCACGCTCTGTCCAAACACAGCATTCGCGGGAGAGTTAGCGGTGACTGTGACTGGAGCGGGTGTCACCGTGACAGAGCCATCAACGAATGTTGGCGCGTAGTTCGCTACCGACCCGCCAGAACAATGCGTCACATAGGAACCCGCATCCACCACACCCGAAAGTGGTGCCAAGAACCCCGTATCAGCAGCAGCGAACACCGCACACGTGGGCTCCACGATCCAACTAACAGGCTGATCAACAGAGAACCCAACACTGGGAACATCAGACCCAAACGACACGCCAGGCGGAGTATCCGCTGTCACCGTCACCATCGCCGGTGTGATCACAAACGAGCCAGACCCAGTCGAGGAGTTGTAATCCTGGGAACCCGCAAACGACGCCACCACGCCCGCGGTCCCCGCATCCGTATTCGACGAATACGACACCGGCACCGAATCAACCCACTGACCCGTCACCGTGTCATACACGTCCGCGGAACACGGCTCCTGCGCTGACCCGTCAAAAACCACACTCGCAGGACACGACACCACAACGTGCGTGTCCGCGGGGTTGATCACAAACGAGCCAGACCCATACGACGGGTTGTAATCCTGGGAACCCGCATACGACGCATACACCCACGCGGTCCCCGCATCGGTATTCGATGCATAGGACAGATCCGCTGAACCAACCCACTGACCCGTCACCGCGTCATACACATCCGCGGAACACGGCTCCTGCACCGACCCGTCATAACCAACCGAATCAGGACACGACACCACAATCGACGTGTCCGCGGGCGTGATCACAAACGAGGCAGACCCAGTCGACGGGTTGTAATCCTGGGAACCCGCATAATACGCATCCACCCACGCGGTCCCGGCATCGGTGTTCGACGAGTATGAAAGATCCGCTGAACCAACCCACTGGCCCGTCCCCGTGTCATACACGTCCGCTGAACACGGCTCCTGAGCTGACCCATCAAAGACCACACTCGCAGGACACGACACCACAAGCGACGGGTCCGCGGGCCAAACCGTGAATGAACCATCGACATATTCCGGGACATAGTCTGCTGATTCACCACCTGAACAATGCGTCACATAGGAACCCGCGTCCACCACACCCGTCAGTGGTGCCAAGAACCCCGTATCAGCAGCAGCGAACACCGCACACGTCGGCTCCACAACCCAGCTGACAGGCGGCCAACTTGAGTAGCCAACAACTGGCGTGCTGTCTCCGTACGTTATATCTGCAGGACTATCAGCCCAAACAGTCGCCGAGGCTTGAACAATGGCAAACGAGGCAGACCCAGTCGAGGAGTTGTAATCCTGGGAACCCGCAAACGACGCCACCACGCCCGCGGTCCCCGCATCCGTATTCGATGCATAGGACAGAT
>CAXBQZ010000018.1:0-39625 GCA_963978055.1 uncultured bacterium | reverse complement strand
GTGCGATCCAAGATCTTCGATGCGCTACCCGATGAAACATGGGTGTACCCGGGTCATGGTGCCGACACCACGCTCGGAGCTGAGTGCCCGGCTCTAGACGAGTGGCTCGAACAGGGCTGGTAGCAAGACGGCCCGCGGATCGAAAAAACACGAGGCCCCACTTGCGAGAAGTGGGGCCTCGTTGTGTGGTTCACCTGTCGCCGCTCGCCAACGGCGGTGCCCCCCACGAGAAAGGATCTCCCGTCCATCATCGGACGAAGTTCCCCTAAACCCGAGCCCCGATGCAAAACGACACCCGTTCGGGTCAATCCCGTTATCAATTCCCGTGGGGATGGACCTCGATCATGCGTGCCCGGCGGCTTGCATTGAGCGCAATTCCTTCTTGAGATCCCCGATCTCATCGCGCAGCCGCGCGGCCAGCTCGAATTGCAGTTCAGCTGCGGCTGCATGCATCTGCTCGCTCAGCTGGGCGATCAGATCAGCTAGATCCTTGGCTGGTAAGGACGCCACATTCAGCGATGAGGTGGACGACATCCCCGGTAGTGGTGATTTGCCCCTGCTCTGCTGTCGGCCCGCTCCACCGAGGAGCTCCTCGGTGTCGGCATCCTCGCGGGTGATGAGGTCCGTGATGTCTTGGATCTTCTTGCGCAGTGGCTGGGGATCCAGACCGCGTTCCTCGTTGTAGGCGATCTGCTTGGCCCGGCGACGATTCGTCTCATCGATGGCCTTGGCCATTGAGGGAGTGATGGTGTCTGCGTACATGTGCACCTGTCCGCTGACATTACGGGCAGCGCGACCGATCGTTTGGATCAGGGATGTTCCCGATCGCAGGAAGCCCTCCTTATCGGCATCGAGGATCGCGACCAGCGACACTTCAGGCAGATCCAAGCCCTCACGGAGCAGGTTGATGCCCACCAGCACATCGAAAAGACCCAGTCGAAGTTCGCGCAACAGTTCGATGCGGCGAAGGGTGTCGACTTCAGAGTGTAGGTAGCGCACCCTGATCCCCTGCTCGAGCAGGTAATCGGTCAGATCCTCAGACATCTTCTTCGTCAGCGTGGTGACCAGAACGCGCTCGTCACGCTCCACCCGAGTCCGGATCTCGCCGATCAGATCATCGATCTGGCCCTTGGTGGGTTTGACCACTACCTCAGGATCCACCAGCCCAGTGGGTCGAATGACCTGCTCAACAACCGAGTCCACGCGACCCAGCTCATATGGGCCTGGTGTGGCAGACAGATAGACCGTCTGTCCGACGCGCTCGAGGAACTCTTCCCACTTGAGTGGTCGGTTGTCCATCGCCGAAGGGAGCCGGAAACCGTGATCCACCAGAGTCCGCTTTCGGCTCATATCCCCCTCGAACATGCTGCCGATCTGGGGCACGGTGACATGTGACTCATCGATCACGAGAAGGAAGTCCTCAGGGAAGTAGTCGAGCAGGCAGTTCGGGGCCGACCCCGCTGGGCGACCATCGATATGTCGCGAGTAGTTCTCAATGCCCGAGCAGAATCCGACCTGTCGCATCATCTCCAAGTCGTAAGAGGTTCTCATGCGCAGACGTTGTGCCTCGAGCAACTTGCCCTGGCGTTCAAGCTCTGGCAGTCGTAGCTCGAGCTCTGCCTCAATCCCGGCAATGGCTCGCTCCATGCGTTCAGGCCCTGCGGCATAGTGCGTGGCCGGGAAAATATAGAGCTCGGGATCGTCACTGAGGACTTCACCAGTGACAGGGTGCAGCGACATCAGACGCTCAACCTCATCACCAAACATCTCAATTCGAACGGGGTTCTCCTCGTACACCGGGAAGACCTCGATGGTGTCGCCTCGTACGCGGAAGGTGCCACGGGTGAACGCAAGGTCATTGCGGGTGTACTGAATGCCAACAAGCGCCCGCAGGAGATCGTCACGATCGTGAAACTGTCCAACTGACAGGCGGATCATGCGATCGACATATTCCTGAGGCGTACCAAGGCCGTAGATACATGACACGGACGCGACCACCACAACATCGCGGCGAGTGAGCAGGGAGTTGGTGGCCGAGTATCGGAGCCGCTCGACCTCCTCGTTGACCGAGGAGTCCTTTTCGATGTAGGTATCACTCTGCGGGATGTAGGCCTCTGGCTGGTAATAGTCGTAGTAGCTGACGAAATACTCGACCGCATTGTTGGGCAGCAGTTCCCGGAATTCACCAGCCAACTGAGCCGCCAAGGTCTTGTTGGGTGCCATCACCAAGGTGGGCCGTTGAAGACGCTCGATAAGCCAGGCCGTGGTGGCCGACTTTCCCGTTCCAGTTGCACCGAGGAGCACCACATCCTGCTCGCCATTCTCAATGCGACGAGCGATCTCATCGATCGCGGCGGGTTGATCCCCTGCAGGCTGGAAGTCGCTCACGACCTCGAAGGGCGCCACCCTGCGGACGAGATCAGTAACTGGACGGGTCATGCAACAAACCTACGTCCTATCACCGACAGTGTCGCTGTCAGGATCATCCTCATCGTCACCGAACAACTCCCACCAAAGATCATCGACAGTGGCGTTGAGAACCTCCAACGAGTCGTCGTTCACGATGACGACATCGGCAAAGGCTCGACGCTGCTCATCACTCGCCTGGCTTGCGATTCTGCGCTCCGCATCCTCGCGCGTGAGGCCGCGCTCGAGCAGACGCTGCAGTCTCAACTCCTGCGGAGCTTCCACCACAACAATCAGATCAAACTCATTCGAGCGATCCGACGGCGTCCCAACCAGTTCAGCCAGCAGTGGAACGTCGTACACGATCAGCGCCTCGTCGCCAGCCTCCTCGATCAACTGCTGTGAGCGGGCGCGTACGAGTGGATGAATGATCCCCTCCAGCACCGCACGACGAGCAGGATCAGTGAAGACAATCGATGCGAGCCTGGCACGATCGAGCTCGCCGGTGGGAAGTAGAAGATCCGAGCCGAATTCATCAACAACTGCCGCGAGCCCAGGAGTGCCGGGACGTACCACCTCGCGCGCGAGTTGATCGGCATCGATCACCACCGCACCGAGTGCGGTGAACTCCCGAGCCACCGCGCTCTTGCCGGACCCGATCCCGCCTGTCAGCCCTATGCGCACGTCATCACCCTACCCAAAACGAACTGTCCCCCGGATCCGAAGACCCAGGGGACAGTTCGTTGATCTGAATTACTCGCCGGACAGCTTATCGCGCAGGGCCTGAAGAGCCTCGTCGGTGGCAAGTGCACCCTCATCCGGGGAGGGGCTGCTGTACGAGGTCGGCGCGTCAGCAGCGGCTTCACCAGCAGCCTCAGCTGCAGCGGCGATGGCCTCGGCATCCTTCTTGCGCTGCTCGGCAACCTGCTTGCGGTGAGTCTCCCAACGTGCGTGAGCCTCAGCGTACTGGCGCTCCCACTCCGCTTGAGCAGCCTCATGGCCAGGTAGCCACTCACCCGTGGCCGGATCGAATCCGTCTGGGTAAACGTAGTTGCCCGTGGCGTCGTACGTGGCGGCCATCCCGTAGAGAGCCGGGTCAAAGTGCTCATCCTCAGCCCCGCTGATCGTCTCACTGGCCTGCTTGAGGGACAGTGAGATACGGCGACGCTCGAGGTCGATGTCGATCACCTTGACGAAGATGTCGTCATTGACGTTGACGACCTGCTCCGGCAGTTCGATGTGACGTTCGGCCAACTCGGAGATGTGGACCAGACCCTCGATCCCCTCCTCAACCCGAACGAAGGCACCAAACGGAACAAGCTTGGTGACCTTGCCGGGCACAACCTGCCCGATCTGGTGCGTACGAGCGAACTGCTGCCACGGATCTTCCTGGGTGGCCTTGAGCGAGAGAGAGACACGCTCGCGATCCATATCGACGTCAAGAACCTCGACCGTTACCTCAGTGCCGACCTCAACCACCTCGGATGGGTGATCGATGTGCTTCCAGGACAGCTCTGAGACGTGAACCAGACCGTCTACACCGCCGAGGTCGACGAATGCACCGAAGTTGACGATGGACGAGACCACACCGGAGCGGATCTGACCCTTCTGCAGCTGGGTGAGGAAGGTCTGACGCACCTCACTCTGGGTCTGCTCGAGCCATGCACGGCGGGAGAGAACCACGTTGTTGCGGTTCTTGTCGAGTTCGATGATCTTGGCCTCGAGGGTCTTGCCAATGTAGGGAAGAAGGTCGCGCACTCGTCGCATCTCGACAAGAGATGCGGGCAGGAAGCCGCGCAGACCGATGTCTACGATCAGACCACCCTTGACCACCTCAATGACCGAACCGGTGACAACACCGTCCTCTTCCTTGACCTTCTCGATCGTGCCCCAGGCGCGCTCGTACTGGGCGCGCTTCTTGGACAGGATCAGCCGGCCTTCCTTGTCCTCTTTCTGGAGAACCAGGGCCTCAACAACATCACCGATGGCAACGACCTCGTTGGGGTCGACGTCATGCTTGATGGAAAGTTCGCGGGAGGGGATGACACCCTCAGTCTTGTAGCCGATATCGAGCAGGACCTCGTCGCGATCGACCTTGACGATGGTTCCTTCGACCAGATCGCCATCGTTGAAGTACTTGATGGTCTCGTCGACGGCGGCCGCAAAAGCCTCGGCATCGCCGATGTCATTAATTGCGACCTGTGGGGTTGTGGATTCGATGATGGAAGTCATGGAGTAGCAATGCTCCGGTGGATAGAAGTCGTGACGGACGCGACATCGGGCCCTGTCTATGCGGCGTGATCTAGGCGCGGCATAGGCTCGCGATAGGTGACGACGGACGACATGCACGTGCCTGCTAGGTCTGAAGCGCGCGCAAGCCCGTGACGCTGGGTCCAGAATACGGATGTGACAGATGATGGGTCAAACCGCGTGGGGCGTTGGCACCTCGACCAGGCGAGCTCAGCCAGGGCGTCGAGACGCTGGTGGGACCAGGAAGCCACGGCCTATGCCCGTGAACACGGTTTATTTCTGGGCGATGCCAACCCTTCGGGGGCGCTGATCTGGGGGCCTGAGGGCCTCGACGAGCGGTCAGCCGGGTTGCTGGGACCACTTGATGGGCTCAGGGTGTGCGAAATCGGTGCCGGCGGGGCTCAAGGCTCTCGATGGGCTGTGCGTCAGGGGGCACATGTCATCGCCCTTGACTTGAGCATGGGGATGCTGCTGCAGGCCAGTGATCGCGAGCCAGCAGTCCCCCTCATTCAGGCCGATGCGACGGCCCTTCCCTTCACCTCTGAGCAGTTTGATCTCGCGTTCTCCGCATATGGTGCGGTGCCGTTCGTCGCCCAGATTGAGATTCTCTTCGCCGAGGTGTGGCGGATTCTTCGTCCGGGTGGACGTTGGGTGTTCTCGGTCACTCACCCAATTCGCTGGGCCTTTCCTGACGTCCCGGGCGAGCTGGGGCTAACCGCCGACCGGTCATACTTCGATCGACGGCCATACGTTGAGCGGGATGAGTCTGGAGTGCCCTCATATGTTGAGCACCACCGAACTCTTGGTGACACCGTAGCTGCGCTGACGAAGGTCGGATTCGCCATCGATGGGCTCACCGAGCCGGAGTGGCCCGATGACCATGATCACATCTGGGGAGGTTGGTCACCTACTCGTGGCCGGTTGATCCCGGGCACAGCGATCTGGAGTTGCCGCAAAGCCAGCTGAACTCCCCTAGTGCCCAGCATCCTGCCAGGTGCGACCAACCCCCACGGAGACATCCAGTGGCACTGAGATGTCGACGGCTGATCCCATCGCATGTCGGACGAGAGTCTCCACCTGTTCCCGCTCACCTGGTGCAACCTCAAGGACCAATTCGTCATGTACCTGCAGCAGCATTCGACTGGACAAGCCCTGATCGGCAAGGGCATGTGCAACCTTCAACATCGCCACCTTGACGACATCCGCGGCCGAACCCTGGATCGGTGCGTTGAGTGCCATGCGCTCGGCCATTTCGCGACGCTGACGCACATCTGAGGTGAGATCGGGCAGGTACCTGCGGCGCCCAAGCATTGTCTCTGTGTAGCCGGTGACACGGGCCTGTTCGACAACATCACGCAGATAGTCACGAACCCCGCCGAACCGGGTGAAGTATTCGTCCATCAGGCGGCTTGCCTCACCGGGGTCAATACTCAACTGCTGCGCCAAGCCATAGGGAGATAGCCCGTATGCCAGACCATAGGACATCGCCTTGATCTTGCGCCTCATCTCAGCATCCACATCGTGGGGAGTCACGCCAAAGACACGCGATGCCACCGTTGTGTGGACATCCTCACCGGACCTGAACGCCTCGATAAGCCCATCATCCTCAGACAGGTGCGCCATCAGGCGCATCTCGATCTGGCTGTAGTCAGCTGTCAGAAGACTCTCGAACCCGCTGCCGACGACGAATGCGCTGCGGATCCGTCGTCCCTCCTCTGTACGGATGGGAATGTTCTGCAAGTTCGGATCCTGGCTCGACAGACGTCCCGTCGCCGCCACGATCTGGTTGAAGGTCGTATGGATACGACCATCATCGGAGATGGATGAGAGCAATCCGGTGACGGTCTGCCGAAGCTTTGACACATCCCGCCACCGAAGAAGTTCGGCCAGTAGTGGATCACCGGTGGCTGAAAACAGTGATGCCAATGCCTCTGCGTCTGTGGTGTAGCCCGTCTTGATCTTCTTTGTCGTTGGCAACCCCCGCTCCCCGAACAAGATCTCCTGTAGCTGCTTGGGCGAACCGAGGTTGAAGGGACGTCCGGCGTGCTCATGTGCGGCCAGCTCCGCCATCCGCATAGCGTCGGCGAATTCAGCCTCGAGCGTCACGAGATAGTCGTGATCGACGGCGATACCAATCTGCTCCAAATCAGCAAGTACGTGGAGGATTGGAAGTTCGACCTCATTCATCAGGGCAGTACCGCCCCGAGCTGCAAGCTCAATATCAAGCTTGTCTGCGAGGTCAAGGGTGGCTCGGGCAGCTGTTCCGAGCTGCGCCTGTTCTTGGGCATCGGTATCTGTGTCGAAGGTCAACTGATCGCTGAGAGCTCCTCCGGCTGAGAGCTCTCGACCGAGGAATCGTGGAACAAGATCCGTCAGGTCAAAGGACCTCTGCCCTGGCAGAACGAGATAGGCAGCGAGCGCGGTGTCACTTGTGAGGCCAGCAAGGGTCCAGCCCCGAGCGCGAAGCGCAAGCTCAGGGCCCTTGGCGTCATGGATGGCCTTTGGCACTGTGGCATCCGCCAACCAGGCTGCATAGGCGACCTCATCGTCTGAAGTCATGGATCGAACGTCGATGAAGGCCGTGTGACCGTCTTGGCTGGCGAGGGCAATACCCTGAACATCGCCTGTCCCGCGTCCCCATCGTCCGGACAGGGCGAGGGCGACGCGATCGCCAGATGACGCATGTGACATCAGCCAGGACTTCACGGAACCGGCAATGGACGTGACCTCTACCTCTGCGGTTGCCGTATGCGCAACGGCTGCAGACCCACCCAGCGACTCGAACAACCGATCGCGCAGGACCCGGAACTGCAGTGCATCAAAGATCTCGTGCACACGTTCACGCTCAAACGGCCGCCGCTCCAACTCCGCAGTGATGACGTCCAGGGGCACATCGCGTACAAGTTGAGTGAGCCGACGATTCTGAATGACGGACGCCAGATGTGAGCGCAGGGCATCCCCGGCCTTACCTGGCACTTCATCGACGCGATCAATCAGGGCGTCCAGCGAACCGAACTCGCGCACCCACTTCGATGCGGTCTTCTCCCCCACCCCGGGAATGGAAGGCAGGTTGTCACTCGGATCTCCTCGCAGAGCTGCAAAGTCAGGATATTGAGCGGGAGTGAGCCCGTACTTCTCCTCAACCGCATCCGGCGTCATACGAGCCAGATCACTGACACCCTTCTTCGGGTACAGCACGGTGACGTCGTCGGCAACCAGTTGGTAGGCATCTCGGTCGCCGGTGATGATCAGAGTGTCGAATCCATCTGCATGTGCTTTCGCCGTGAGCGTTGCGATCACATCGTCTGCCTCATAGCCATCCACCTTGAACACGGGGATATTCAGGGCTGCCAGAACCTCCTCGATCAACGCGACTTGACCCTTGAACTCATCCGGGGTCTTTGCTCGAGTTGCCTTGTACTCGGGAAAGACCTCTGAACGGAAGGTTTGACGTGATACGTCAAAGGCGACGGCGACATGGGTCGGTTGCTCATCGCGGAGCGCGTTGATCAGCATGGACGTAAAGCCATAGACGGCATTCGTCGCCTGCCCCGTGGTTGTCGAGAAGTTCTCCACCGGGAGGGCGTAGAAGGCTCGATACGCCAGGGAATGGCCGTCGAGCAGGAGCAACCGGGGACGCGATGATGACGTGGACACGTGATGATCCTAAGGTGATCCCGTGACAGAACATGCAGAACGGGTGCGCGAGGTTGGCGTAGGTGAACTCGGGCTTGCGATGGGCATCGAACTCGACGAGCTCAGCGCTGAGAGAGCAACCGCTCGAATGCCGGTTGAGGGTAATCGTCAGCCCTTTGGCCTGGTTCATGGCGGAGCGAATGCGGTCCTTGCAGAGACGCTGGGTTCGATGGCGGCTGCCGTCCATGCTGGACCGGGCCGATATCCAGTGGGTATCGAGTTGAATGCCACGCATCATCGGAGTGCCTCGACGGGCTTTGTGTACGCGACAGCAACCGCCCTCAGCCTCGGCCGCACACTCGCAACCCATGAAATTGTCATTCGTGATGAGGATGGTCGGCTCACCTGCACTGCCCGCCTTACCTGCTTTCTGCGCGATCAGGCGGTTTGATCGATGATCACCGGCGCGGGAACGGCTCTTAACGTCGTTGCCATTGTGGTCGGGTCTGGGATTGGCGTCGCGCTCGGTGGGAGGCTGCCTGAGCGCACGCGCGAGGTGGTCACCGATGGGCTAGGGCTTCTCACACTTCTGGTTGCGGCACTGACCTGCGTCACGATCAAGGATGCGGCTTTCACACAGGCCACCGGAAAGGCCGGACCCGTACTCGTGGTGCTCGGCGCGATTCTCCTTGGCGGGATCCTCGGCTCACTCCTGCGACTGGAGACCAGAGTTGAGCACTTCGGTCATTGGCTTCGAGCCAAGCTGGTTCGTGAGGACCAAGATCAGATGTTCGTCGAGGGGTTCGTCTCGGCCTCACTCGTCTTCTGCATCGGACCACTGGCCATCTTGGGCGCCATCAGCGATGGGTTGGGCAACGGCATCGATCAACTGGCCCTCAAGGCTGCTCTCGACGGTTTCGCATCGATCGCTTTCGCAGCCGCACTCGGCTGGGGCGTGGCAGCATCAGCTATCGCTGTGGCCCTGTATCAAGGATTCTGGACCGTCATCGGCGTGCTTGCAGGCGGGGTACTCCCCCCGGCTGAGATCGCCTCAATGACCGTTGTCGGCGGAATCCTGTTGGTGGGAGTTTCAATACGGTTGCTCCGTCTGCGCGACCTACCCGTGGCTGATCTACTGCCGGCCGTTGTGATCGCTCCGCTCCTGACCGCCCTGATCTCACACTTTCAATAGCTCTTGGGGAGCGCCCGGCTACCCGCCCAGATAGGCCTTGACGATGTCGTCGTTCTCAGCCATCTTCTTGGCATCACCCTGCATCTTCAGCACACCAGACTCAAGGACGTAGGCGTAGTCCGCAACGCGCAGTGCCGCGAGTGCGTTCTGCTCAACTACCAGGATCGTGGTGCCCTGCTCACGGATGGTCTCGATCGTGTCGAAGATCAGGTCTACCAGAACAGGGGCCAGGCCCATCGACGGCTCATCAAGCAGGAGCAACTGCGGTCGACCCATGAGCGCTCTACCGACGGCCAGCATCTGCTGCTCACCACCGGACATGGTGCCGGCCTTCTGGTTGATGCGATCTGCAAGACGCGGAAAGAGCTCCAAAACACGTGCTCGATCAGCGGCGATACCCTCTGTGTCACGTCGGAGGAAGGCACCCAGATCCAGATTCTCGGACACCGTCATCCTCGGGAAAATTCGGCGCCCCTCCGGTGACTGGCAGATGCCCAGTTCAACCACCTCATGGCCCTCACGACCGCTGATGCGTTGCCCGTTGAAGTCGATACTGCCGGACTTGGGCTTGAGCAGGCCGGAGATCGTACGAAGGGTGGTGGACTTACCCGCACCATTCGAGCCGATGAGAGTGACGATCTCACCTTTGTGCACGGTCAGGCTCAGACCCTTGACCGCTGCGATATTGCCGTAGTAAACCGCGAGATCGTTGACATCGAGCATCAACTCCCCGGTACGGGTCACGGTGGTATCTGCCGATGTCATCGTGCACTTCCCTCAGTTCCGGTTCGGCCCAGATAGGCCTCGACGACCCGCGGGTTGTTGCGAATATCGTCCGGCCCTCCTTCGGCAATCTTCTCACCCTGATCGAGCACGGTGATTCGTTCCGATGCCCGCATGACCACGCTCATATCGTGTTCGATCAGAAGAATCGAGACACCCTGTTCATCGCGGACCCGTCGTACGAAATCGACGAACACCGCGGACTCCTGTGGATTCATACCAGCTGTCGGCTCATCAAGAAGAAGCACCTTGGGTCGCAAGGCCAATGCACGAGCGACCTCAAGTCGTCGCTGATCGCCGTAGGAGAGGTTGCGTGCGTACTCATCACTGTGACGTCCGATTCCAACGAAGTCGAGCATTTCCTGTGCGAAGGCCCTTGATTCGACCTCCTCACGTCGCTGGTGACGAGTACGACCCACGATCTGGAGGATGTTGGAGGTGGTGTGCGAGTGCATCGCAACCATCACATTCTCCGCGGCCGTCATGAGTCCAAACAATCGAATGTTCTGGAATGTGCGACCAAGTCCAAGTGAGGCAATCTTGTGCGGTGTCTGCCCGGTGATCTCTCGCCCGTTTAGCGTCACTGCACCCGTCGATGGTCGGTAGAGCCCGGTGAGCACGTTGAAAAACGTGGTCTTACCGGCCCCATTCGGTCCGATGAGCGACACGATAGACGCAGGTGGCACGGTAAAGGACACGTCCTTCACCGCCACAAGACCCCCGAACCTCACGGTGATGTTGGAAGCCGTCAGCGGCATGACTTCAGTTGCAACCTCGGTGCTCATACCTCACCACCATCCAGTTCCTCAGCATCAGATCGTTCGGCTTCCTGAAGTACCTGACGGGTACGGGTCTCCGGGAAGAGTCCCTCACGTCGGAACAGCATCATTAGCACCAGGATTGAACCCAGGATGAGGAAAGAGTAGGACGGGAAGTTGATGGATGTCCCGAATTGCCCGTTGAACCAGAATCCAAACTGCGGCAGTCCCGTCGAATTGAACCACGCAAGACCAAGGGCACCGATGATAACGCCCCAGACATTTCCCATTCCGCCAAGAACAATCATCGCGAGGAGCAGGATCGAAATCGAGAACGTGAATCGGTCGGGGAACACCGAGTTCGTGTGGATGGCATAGACGACGCCACCCATACCGCCCATGAACGCGCCCACTGCGTAGGCCGCGAGCTTGGTGCGCATCAGCGGTACACCCATCATGCTTGCTGCCAGTTCATCCTCTCGGATCGCAAGCCAGGCACGTCCAAGACGTCCCTCGCGAATGCGCAGGGAGACGAAGATGGCGAACGCGGCCACGATCGCGAAGAGAAGGAACTTTGCACTCGTGTCGAATGGGCCGAGCGGCTGCGAAATCGGGATCTTGACATCACCGATCTTCAGAGCAGAGGGACCGAACGGCAGGGGTGACACGTTGTCGAGTGGAGCAATACCGCGGGCACCGTTCGTGAGGGTGTCCGCGTTCAGGAACACCTGCGGGATGATTTCACCGAAGGCAAGAGTGACCAGAGCGAGGTAGTCACTCTTCAGGCGCAGAGTTGGTGCACCGATGATGATGCCGGCGAAGGCGCAGACGCAGCCGGCGATGATCAGAACCAACCACCAGTTGAGGTGGATACCGGGCTGGTTCGGGTAGGCAGCCGACAGGAAGTAGAACCCTGGGTTTACAGCCTGGATGAACGTGGACATGATCCACCCGGCTGTGTAGCCACCAATGGCCCAGAAAGCCACGAAGCCAAGATCGAGCAGACCGGCATAGCCAACCACGATGTTGAGTCCGACGGCGCAAATCACCCAGACCAGCGCTTCATTTGTGGCCACGGCAGGAATCCACGTCGAGACAAAGGTCTTTCCACTCGCGCCGAGATTCGGTACCACGAAGGCGTAGAAGATGTACGTGAGGACTGCCGCGATGAGGAACCCGTAGGCCCAGCGACGGTTCGTCGAAGGAGCAAGATCAGACTTCTTGCCCGACTCGATGGTGTCGGGTGTGGTGGTAGCCATGATCACACCTTCTCTACGGTTGGTTTGCCGTATAGGCCTTCAGGTTTGAACACCATCAGAAGAATCAGGATGGTAAACACAACCGACTGAGACCATTGCTGGCCAAGGCCATGTGGTAGACCGTCATTCCAAGCCTGAATCAGACCGATGATGAATCCACCGACCACTGCTCCCTGCAGGTTTCCGATACCGCCGAGCACAGCAGCGGTGAACGCCATCAGGCCAAGCTGAAAGCCGGCGTCATAGCGTGTGGTTCCGAACGTTTCGAGGTATAGGAGGCCGGCGGCTCCAGCCATCGCACCACCGAGGGCAAAGGTGAACGAGATCGTTCTGTTGACGTTGATACCCATCAGACGCGCTGCGTCCTGATCCTGGGCCGTGGCGCGCATCGCCTTACCTTGACGGGTCTTCTGCACCAGATAGGTCATGAGCACTAGGAGTGGGAATGTGGCCGCAAGCACGACAATCGTGCTGTATTCAAGAAGCACATCGCCGAAGTGGATTCCACCGTTGGGGATCACTTTCGGCCAGCTCTTCGGTGCGGAGCCATTCAGAACGATACCCAGCCACTGGAAGATGAAGCTGATACCCACTGCTGTGATGAGGGGGGCAAGTTTCGGCGCCCGGCGCAGTCGTCGATACCCGATGAATTCGGCTGTCACGTTCATGGCCGCACACATCACCATCACGATGACCAGAGTCAAGACCATCAACGCCCAATCCTTCGGCGTACCCGTGCCAGCCTTGAAGAAGTTCACGAGGATGATCGCCGAGAATACCGAGCCGAGCATGAACAGGTCGCCGTGGGCGAAGTTGATCAACTCGATGATGCCGTAGACAAGGGTGTAGCCGAGCGCCACCAGCGCATAGATCGCACCAGTACGGATACCTCCGAGAGTGACATTCGCGAACTGGACTGGACCGGCGATCAGATTCCAGATGAGCCAAACAGCGGCTGCCGCTAGCAGACCGTACGCAAGAACGCGCTCAATCTTCTCGCGTCGCATCAGGGTCGGCCTGCTATCGGCCTTCTCAACTGCGGTAATGGTCATCCGCGATCCTTCGACGTAGGAGTATCACATGGGAAAATAGCAGGTCGGACGGAACATTATGTCCCGTCCGACCTGCTTGCAGAGCATTTCTTGCGAAGTTCCCAGCCATTACTGGCCAGAGTTACTACTGGGTGATCGGCCAGCCCTTGAGGGTGGTCTCAGCATTGCCCTTGATGACCTCGATGGTCATGTCGAGCAGGTTGACGTCACCGGTAGCTGGATCAATCTTGATCTCCTTACCAATGGCCGAAACATCAGCCGGAATCGTGACGCCAGAACCGCTGAACACAGCGTTCGTCACGCCGGCACGAGTGCCGTCCGACTGCTGTAGGGCCTGCAGGATGACCTGAACTGCTGCCACACCGTAAAGGGCGTAGGAGGTTGCCGGGTCTGACCCGTACTTGGCCTTGTAGGCGTCGAGCAGCTTGGCTGCAGCTCCACCCTGTGCACGGAGGTCGTCGTTGGTCAGACCTGGGAAGGAAAGGTACATACCCTGACCCTCTGGCAGCTTGTTCAACTCGGGGTAGCCGGTGAAGCCGTCTGGACCCATGAGCGCAACGGCGGTGTTGTCACCGAGCACGGCCACCTTGTCCTTGATCAACTGTCCACCGTTGTTGTCGAAGATACCGGCGAGGTACACACAGTCGGCACCCATGCCCTTGATCTTCTGGAACAGCGCGGTGTAGTTGGGCTGCTTGGCGTCCCATGCCTCGTTGCCAAGAACCGTGATGCCATCCTTGGGCGCCTCGGTTGCGAAGGCGGTTGCAACACCAAGACCGTAGGTCTCATTGTCGTTGAGGATGTAGCACTTCTTGACCATCAGGTCCTTGGCCATGAACTGGGCGGCGGCGCGTCCCTGGTTGTCATCGGTGGTGACAACACGAGCGTAGTTGCGCTTGCCGGTTGGATAGTACTTGCCGGGCTCACCCGGATCCCAGGTCTTGGTCAGACCGGGGTTGGTGTTGGCCTGTGACACCATGAGCATCGGTCCATTGGGATCCTGATTGAGGATCGGAACGATGATCTTGGCGCAGCCAGAGTTGTACGTACCCATAACGGCGATCTCGTTGGCGTTGGCAACGTGATCTGACGCGTTCTTGGTGCACTGACCCTGGTCCCACTTGCCAGCAGCAGCCGTCGAGTCGTCGTACTGCTTGAGCTCGATGGTGTAGTCGCCGACCTTATTGCCAATCTGATCAAGGTACAGCTGGATGGCCTGGTTGGTGGCATCCGATGAGTCCTTGGACGAACCCTGCAGCGGCAGGTCCGTGCCAATGACAACCGTCTTGCCTGCGGGGGCGCTGCTACTGCCGCCGCCACCACCACTGCTGCTGCCACAGGCAGCGAGTGCAAGTGCGCCGGTGATGGCCACTGCACCAATCTTGATTGAGTTACGCATAACCCGTCCTTGCGAGAAGTGACCCCCGGGTAACCGGGACTGGACAAGGAGAAATTATCAGGCTTTCACGCGGATTAGGTCTCAACCGGCTCGAGATTATGTCTCAGATTGGTGACATTTAGTGAGGCAGGTGAATCGCCATCAGTCGTTTTAGAAATTAGCTCGGCGTTGCAGGCGACGTTTCTGCGATGACGACATCTGCAACATCGCGCATGGAGAGCCGGCGATCCATCGCCGATTTCTGCAGCCAGCGGAAGGCATCAGCCTCGGATAACCCATATACCTGCTGGAGAAGTGCCTTGGCTCGATCCACCCGCTTGCGGGTCTCGAGTCGCTCACCAAGATCAGCGACCTCCTGCTCCAACGTGAGAAACTGGCTGTAACGACTGACCGCCACTTCGATCGCTGGGGCAAGATCGCTCTGGCTGAAGGGCTTGACCAGGTAGGCCATAACACCTGCCTGCGTTGCCCGCTCGACAAGCTCACGCTGGCTGAACGCGGTGAGCATGACCACAGGAGCGATTCGAGACTGGGTGATCGTCCCCGCGGCCGTAATGCCATCAAGGACGGGCATCTTCACATCCATCATGACCAGATCCGGTCTGAGCTCTTCGGCCATCCGGATTGCCATCTCGCCGTCTGAAGCCTGACCTACGACCTCATAACCGAGTTCGGTCAGCATCTCGACGAGGTCCATTCGAATCAGCGCTTCATCCTCGGCCACGAGGATTCGCACCGGGTTGGGGGCTGCACCTTGATCCACGGTCACCAGCCTACGCCGTACGCGCTAGGCTTGCGCAGTACCGCCCCGATAGCCCAACCGGCAGAGGCAATGGTCTCAAACACCATCCAGTGTGGGTTCGAATCCCACTCGGGGCACGACTCGATTACGCCAGTCCGCCTCGGCGGGCATCCACGTCGGCGATTCGAGCAAGGAGGCCGTTGACGAAGGCTCCGGATTCATCGGTGCTCAGCAGCTTAGCCAGATCAACCGCCTCACTGATGGCGACCGCAGTGGGAACTTCGGGGTTCCACACAATCTCAAACACGCCAATCCGAACAATGTTTCGATCGACTGTCGGCATGCGGTCGATGGTCCAGCCTTGTGCGTACGTACTGATCAGATCATCGATCTCGTTGAGATTCTCATAGACCCCATCGACGAGTTCACTGGTGTACGGATTCAGTGGAGCCTGCAGCGTTTCCTCAGTGGTGGCGAGGACCTCCCGAGCATCCGCACCCTTCATATCAGCCTCGTAGAGGGCGTCCAGAGCCCGCTTGCGCGCTTTGGTGCGAGCGGACACTAGTTGATACGTCCAAGGTAGGAACCGTCGCGGGTGTCGACCTTCACCTTGGTGTTGTTCTCGATGAACAGTGGCACCTGGATCTCAGCGCCCGTTTCAAGGGTTGCTGGCTTGGTGCCACCAGTGGATCGATCGCCCTGAAGCCCCGGCTCGGTATACGTGATCATCAACTCCACGGACGCCGGCAGTTCGACATATAGCGGCGCCCCATCATGAGTGGCCACCAGAGCATTCTGATTCTCGAGCATGTACTTGGAGTTATCGCCGACCACCGCGTCCGGAATCGAGATCTGGTCGTACGTCGTGGTGTCCATGAACACCCAGGCATCACCATCGCGGTAGAGGTACTGCATATCCCTCTTGTCTACGTTTGCAGTCTCAACCTTGACCCCCGCATTGAAGGTCTTATCCACAACCTTGCCTGACAACACCGCCTTCAGCTTGGTGCGCACGAAAGCCGGACCTTTGCCGGGCTTGACATGCTGGAACTCCACGACCTGCCACAACTGGCCGTCGATGTTGAGCACGAGGCCATTCTTCAGGTCATTCGTCGTTGCCACGAAAATCTCCAGATCAGGGTTGGTTTCACTTAGCCGAGCACAAGCAACTCACGAGTGGTCGTCGTGAGTGACACGGGGTCATCAGGTCCGACGATCAGGGTGTCCTCGATGCGGACTCCCCCGCGACCCGGGAGATAGACCCCGGGTTCGACGGTGATCGGCGTTCCCACCGACAGATTACCGCTTGAGTTAGCCCCGAGAAACGGCACCTCATGAATGTCGAGGCCAACGCCGTGGCCCAGACCATGTCCGAAGTACTCACCGTAACCCGCATCGCGAATAACTGACCGAGCCGCAGCGTCGACCTCGCGTACATCAGCATCCAGGCGCAGAGCCGCTATGCCGGCACGCTGAGCAGCGGCCACGAGTTCATGGATCTCCACCTGCCACGCTGCCGGTGGTGCACCGACCACGAATGTACGCGTCTCATCAGCGTGGTAGCCCGCATATAGGGCCCCAAAGTCGATCTTCAGAAAATCACCTGCCTGAAGTGGCCTATCAGTCGGTGAGTGATGAGGAATAGCTGAATGTGGACCACCTGCGACGATCGACTCGAATGAGTCACCATCTGCCCCCTCATCCCGCATCAACCATGAGAGACGTGCGGCGAGTTCTCGTTCGGTCACCCCGACTCGAACGTCACCCAGGAGTCTGCTGAGCGCCACATCACTGATGGCACAGGCACGTGCGATGAACCCGCGCTCGTGATCATCCTTGTGAGCGCGAAGTACCCGTACCAAGTCGACGGTGGCCCGCAGCTCATGTGCTAAGCCGTGCTCAGCGACCCGCTCCAGCTCATGGACCGTCACATGGTCGGCCTCGAAACCAATAGGGGTGAGACCGTCGGCAGCGGCCCATTGAATTGCCGGCTCGAGTACCGTCGTAGTTGTCGGGATCACGGTGAGATCCGGACACTCATGTTCAGCTTGGGTGAAGTAGCGGGAATCAGTGCATAGCCGATCGGCATCAGGGCCAACGACCACCGAGCCATTGCTGCCTGA
The DNA here is from genome assembly GCA_963978055.1 of uncultured bacterium. Taxonomy (GTDB): domain Bacteria; phylum Actinomycetota; class Actinomycetes; order S36-B12; family CAIYMF01; genus Longivirga. Next base: position 22,025 of record CAXBQZ010000018.1, on the reverse strand, counting down.
AAACCCCGTCAAATAGCGGACATTTGACGGGGTCGTCACGACCAGCGTGGAGATACCCGCCTCACCAAAGGACGCCCGGAGTCGCTGACGTCTGCCTGCGTAGTCCATCGTCAACCCATCAAGGACGCGATAGCCCGTAGCGCCAGTCGATACGAATTCAGCCCAAAGCCGGCAACGGTTCCACTGGCGACACCCGCGATGACAGAGTTGTGTCGAAACTCCTCTCGAGCTGCGGGGTTCGAGAGATGAACCTCGACGAGGGGCGCCGTGCGCTGGGCACAGGCATCCCGGACTGCATACGAGAAGTGTGTGAAGGCGGCTGGATTGAGAACCACCGGCACTGATTCAGTCGCGGATTCATGAAGCCAGTGAATCAGTTCAGCCTCGTCATCGGTCTGACGTACATCGACGGCCAGACCTAGTGCGAGTCCCTCCTCGACACATGCGGCTCGAAGATCGTCAAATGTTTCATGCCCATACACCTCGGGCTCCCTGGTTCCAAGCCGTGAGAGGTTGGGGCCGTTCAGGATCAGCACCTTGGTCATTGATCGTCCCCTCCGATAGCACTGTACGCGGCCATGAGTTCGCCTTGACTTGGCCCGGCGAGAATCCTCGGCTGACCGACATCCTCGATGACCACGAACCTGAGCAGGTCACCTCGTGACTTCTTGTCAACCTTCATGACCTCGAGCAACTCTGTCAATTGTGCCCCGTGGTAAGTCGTTGGGAGCCCGACACTCGTGAGGACCATCCGCTGACGCTCGACGATGGAGTTTGCAAGGAACCCAGCAGCCTCGGCCAGATGGGCTTCGAACATGATCCCAACCGCAACCGCGTCCCCATGTCGCCACCGGTAGCTCTCAACCTGTTCGACCGCGTGCGCAAAGGTATGTCCGTAGTTGAGGACCTCACGTCCGATCTTGGCACCTGCACTCTCCCGCAGATCTGCGGCCACCACGGCAGCTTTGACCGAGACCGCTCGCGAGATCAGCTGGCCAATAACAGTCGTCGTTGGGTCAACTGCAGCGGTTGGGTCCAACTCGATGATGTCGATGATGACCGGGTCGGATGTGAAGCCCACTTTGATCACCTCGGCCAGACCCGCAACCAGATCTGCTGTGGGCAGAGTGGTCAGGTAGTCCAGGTCGCAGTAGACAGCCATCGGCTCGTGGAAACAACCAACCAAGTTCTTGCCTTCCACCGTGTTGATGCCGGTCTTGCCACCTACTGCCGCGTCGACCATGGCCAACAGAGTTGTGGGGACGTGGACCACGCCAACTCCCCGTAGCCATGTGGCCGCGACAAAACCCGCTAGGTCGGTGGTCGCACCACCACCCACGCTGACGATGACATCGGTTCGAGTGAAGGCCGCCTGCCCTAGGACTGCCCAGCAACGTTGCGCGATATCAGCCGTCTTGGCTGCCTCCCCATCCGGTACCGAGATCAACGTGACCAACAGCCCCGAGCGCTCAAACGCCGCTGCGATGTCTCTGGCTGCCTGCTGCATTGTGTCTTGATGGATCACGGCGACCTGCCTGGCGGTGGCAATACTCTCGGACAAACGACCGTCCAACCCACGCCCTATCACGACGTTGTACGGACGCTCACCGTTCACCGCAATGCTGCTCACGCGATCGAGGCTACTCATGCGGACCGAGCCAATCCATGATGTCGGCAGCAACGGCTTTCGGGTCCCGTCCGTCTGTGTCGATGACACATTGGGCAACCTCGCTGTAGAGCGGTCCCCTCTCGGCGAGCAACGCACTGAGTCGACCTCGGACATTGCCGAGCAGCACGGGACGCGGTACGTCCAGCCCCACCCGGTGAGCCCCCTGAGCGGCTGAGACCTTGAGCCAGACTGTCGGCTGCTGCATCAGAAGTGCGCGCGTATTTTCGTTCAACACCGCACCGCCACCGAGAGCGAGTACCCCGTCGTGATCACGAAGGGCCGCCGCAACCGCAGCACGCTCAACTTCGCGGAAGTACGGCTCACCGGAATCGATGAAGATGTCGGAGATGGCGCGCCCCTCCTGGCGCTCTATGTCCTGGTCAGTGTCGCGGAAGGCAACATCAAGAGCATGTGCCAGAAGCTGGCCGACGGTGGTCTTGCCCGAACCGGGGACACCGACAAGCACGATACGAGGAGACATACCTCTACGAGACCACAAGACCGGCGAGGTAGGCCTGCGCATTACGTCGGGTCTCCGCGACAGAGTCTCCACCAAACTTTTCGAGAACAGCATCTGCCAAGACCAGGGAGACCATGGCCTCGGCCACGACTCCCGCGGCCGGTACGGCACAAACATCCGAACGCTGGTTGATCGCTTGAGCCGGCTCGCCGGTAGCGACATCAATAGTCCTCAGTGCGCGCGGAATCGTCGAGATCGGCTTCATAGCAGCACGAACACGAAGTACCTCACCAGTGGTCATCCCACCTTCCGTTCCACCACTGTGGCCGGTGGCGCGGATGATGCGTCCGTCGCGGCTCTCTATCTCATCCTGAGCCAACGATCCTCGGGTTCTCGCCAGGTCGAAGCCATCCCCGACCTCAACACCCTTGATCGCTTGAATACCCATCAGGGCTGCCGCCAGACGTGCATCGAGTCGACGATCCCAGTGCACATGGCTGCCCAGGCCAGGTGGCAATCCATATGCCAGCACCTCGACGACACCTCCGAGGGTGTCACCATCCTTGTGGGCTTGTTCAACCTCATGTTGCATCCGCGTGCTTGTATTCGGATCAAAGCAGCGCGCAGGATCTTGATCGATCAGGTCAAGATCCTGCGGAAGTGGCAGGGTCGCACCAGTACTTCTGACGGTGCCGAGTTCGACAACATGAGACAGCACCTGCACACCCAGCGCCTGATCAAGGAATGCCTTGGCAACCGCACCCAGTGCCACACGCGCAGCGGTCTCGCGGGCTGAGGCCCGCTCCAGGATTGGTCGCGCATCCTCGAACCCATATTTCTGCATCCCGGCGAGATCAGCATGCCCGGGTCGGGGTCTTGTGAGGGGCGCGTTGCGCGCCAGGCCCTCCAATTCCTCCGCAGACACAGCATCAGCAGCCATCACGACATTCCATTTCGGCCACTCGCTATTGGCGACCTGAATGGCGATCGGTCCACCGAGAGTCAGACCGTGCCGAATGCCACCGTTGATTGACACGACGTCCTGCTCGAACTTCATCCGAGCCCCTCGACCCACGCCCAGTCGACGACGGGCCAGATCGCGATCGATCTGCGCAGTGCCCACCTCAACACCCGCGGGCATACCTTCGACGATCGCGGTCAGGGCGGGCCCATGTGACTCACCAGCAGTCAGCCAACGCAACATGGGTCAATGTTCCCATGTCAAGGTGGAAAATCGCAGATCGCCCCGCACAAGTCACTCGCCGGATGGGCAGCATGAGCGACAACCCTTACCGGCAATCGTCTCGATGCCGTGCTACGGGGTGATGGTGACGGGTGTGGCAATGCAGACCGGGGTACTTGACGACCCATAGAGCAGGCCCACGCACTGTGCATTGAAGACGCTGTAGACGCTGTACTTCTGCGCAAAAACCTTGCCTACCCCGGTGGCATACTTCTTGCCGTCGATATCAATGACCGCCGTCTGCGCAGTTGGGTTGATCGACGTCACACTCACCGTCACTGATGAGGCCGGTGCCGGAGCAGATCCGACCGACGACGCTGAGCCAGCACTACCTGACGAGGTTGCTGACGTCGTATCCGCAGCGGCAATGGGCGCCGCGACCGCCCCAGGCTTCAGGGCCTTGAACGGATCACGTGATCCGATCTTGGTTGGCGTCACAGGTACCACGGGCGCTGTGCTGGGGGCTTGTGCGTTGGGAGTTGTCACTGTCGGAGCGAGCCGGAACTGCGCATCATCTCCCCCAGAGCCAACCCCGAGCATGAAGTACAAGGCTGCTCCAACACCCGCCGCCGCAGCCACACCAACCGCAAGCAGCAGGACCCGCTTGGAGCCACCACGAGATGGCTCCTGATCATCGGCAGGTTCGACATCCTGCGGTGTGAAGGTATCGGTGAGTGTCATCGCATCCCCTAGTTTGCAGTCGCAGTACCAGCCGCCGCGGCTGCCTGAGGCAGCTGTGCCGCTGGATCTGAGAAGGTACCCGGATTCGCCATGAACGTGCGTCCGGAGAGAGTTGCCTTGAGCTCCTTGGAACTCGCTGCGTTGCTCGCCGTATCCCCTCGTGTGATGTCAACATCAGTAATAAGTACCGAACGGTTGAGGTTCTCGATGTTGGTCAGGAAGTTTCGCACAGCGGCGTAGTTTCCGGTGATCTGGATGGTCAGCGGAATCTCGTTTACCTGGCCCGGTGCAGACAGATCCACGACGCCAGAAGCATTCGCTATCGACCCGGCGGAGAGTTTGGCCGGCTGGGCAGGCGTGATGCCGACAAGCTCAGCGCCGGCAGCCTTCGCCTGTGCCGAGATATCACGGATCAGTGCAGGCATACTCGGCGTTGATGGAAGATGACCCCGCAGAGTCTTCACCTGCTGCTGAACTGCGCCGAGGGTCTTCGACTCCACCTTCAGTTTGGCGATCTGCGACTCCAGAGTCGACACATTCGCCGACTTGGCATCCACCGTGGCCGCGATGTCATCGGCTTGACTGTGCAGCGGACTCACCAAAAGGAACCATCCGGCCACGAGCACCAGAGCTGCGGCGAGCCCCGCCCCGATGTACCAAGCCTTGACGCTGGTCATGCTCTTCATGTCAGCCTCCCGCCTTCATCGTCCATCGGTGAGACAGGGCCTTGTCGTTGATCGTCACGGTGGCCGAGAACATCAGCCCCTGTCCGGCACCTGAGGTGGACGCCGCGTTGTTGATCTGAATGCTGTTGGGATACGGATCGAGCATGGTGTGCTGGTTGGAGATCACATCGAGGAACGAGGCAACAGCTGGGTAGTTGCTGGCTTCCCCCGAATAGGTAATGAGTCCAATACCGGGGTGACCGAGCACGCTCACAGGAGTGTTCCCAGCGGCGGCCGCCGACTGTGACGCGGACGTCGAGCCCGTTGCGTACGTCGGAGAGATTCCGTCAATGGACCCCTTGAACTCCGTGAGTGCCGTTCCTGATGGCAGCGTCAAGGAGATGTCGTTGATAAGCGATGACCATCGGACCTCACCACCCATGGCGAGATCAAGCTCCTTCTGGGCATCTGCTAGATCCGCCTGGGCGCTCTGGAAGTTATGGAAACCGGCCAACTCATTGTTGAGAGCGGCGGTCTTGGCCGTAACCGAATCAAGTTGCTCCTGGGCTGCGCTTACCTGTCCCTGACCCATGACATACAGCCCACCAACGGCCAGAAGTGACAGTGCAATTGCCGCCGCAACCGACAATTTGGCAGTTCTGAGCCTGCCTTCCTGAGCAACCGCAGGCGGAATCAGATTCACTCGGGGAAATGCCGCCGCACTCACGCTCAGGTTTGAGGCAAGTGTGGGGACTTCAACAGTTCCCGGCTCGGCGGACCTTCGTCCAAGCTTCATGATGCCGCTCCCATCGCCAAGCCGACGGGCACAGCGGCGAGCGGTTCCACAAAGCGAACCTGCTCGGGCGCCAGCCCCGTTTTGCCTATCGTTAACTGAGCGAAGGACTTGCCATACTCAACCTGGGTTCGAATAGCTGTCGCGAGTTTCTGGGCGAGTCCAGGAGCAAGAGACCCTCCGCCCGAGAGCACCAGCCGCGACAGCGGCCGACTCGCACTCGTGGCCAGGTAGTAGTCGATCGATCCGCGAACTTCGTCGACGAATTCGGCTTGTGCAGCATCAATGACACGTCGCGCCTCTGCCCCGTTATCCGAAGCAAGGAAAGACACATCTCGCTTCATCCGCTCTGCTTCAGCGACCGGGATGCCAAGCCTTTCAACGATTGCGGTCGTCACGTCATCGCCACCCAGCAGCAGGATTCTGACGAATTTAGGTACCCCCGCCTCATGCACGACGATGTTGGTAATTCGCGAGCCAATGTCGACGACGGCCTCAGGGCCGTACTGACTCAGTGGGTCAGCGGTACCGGCCGATCGGAGCAGCGCGAATGGTGTGAGGTCGACGGTTGTCGCCTTCAGGCCGGCCTTCTGAACGGCTCGGATGGCTCCGAGCACCATGTCCTGGCTGGCGGCGACCAAGAGACCACGAATCTGACGGGAGCTGTCCGACCTGATCTCATCAAGTGGAACGAAATCCAGAACTGCGTCGGTAACGGGCATAGGGACCAGATCGGCCACCTGGTACGGGAGAGCGTTCTTGAGATCCTGGGGCGGCATCCAGGGCATATCCACGAGCCGCACGAAAACGCGCTGATTGGACACACCAAGCACGACGTCCTTCTTCGAGAACTTCGTACTGGACCACAGCTGCTTAATCGCTCGGCCGACCGCATCCGGATCGACGACCTCGCCATCACGAACGGCTCCAGCCGGTAGCGGCACCTGACCGAATCGGTCAAGGACAGCACTGCCCTTCGCCACAGTCACTTGCGCTGCTCGAACACTCGAGGTTCCGATGTCCAAGCCGATGGCAGTTCGACTGGCCATTACCCCCACCCTCCTGCGGCCGCTGGTAGCAGCACGTCAGGTATTACATCGGCCGTCCAGAGCAGCGTCTTGAGGGCTCGCAGAGCCAATTTGACCATCGACAGGTGTCACACAGCCCCCACGAGAGACCCGTACCAGGACATGATGGCCGGGCCTGCCCACAACCCCACCAGAGCACCGAGAAACATGAACGGCCCGAAAGGGATGGCAGTCTTGCGTCCGCCTCGATGTGCCGCCATCAGCCCAATTCCGACGACGGCGCCAATGACAAAAGCCGAAAAAACCCCAACGGCCAGTGCTGCCCAGCCGACCCAGCCCAGATAGAGACCCAGAACACCTGCCAATTTCACGTCTCCGAAGCCCATACCTGCCGGATAGACCATCGCGAGGATGAAATACAGCCCGAAAGCGATGAGCCCACCCACAATCGACCGGCCCAGATCCGGCCAGCGCCCATCCACCGCCGCGGGGACTGCCAGCAGAGCGAATGCCACGAGATACGAAGGCAGCACAATGCTGTTTGGGAGGCGCCGCGTGTCCAGGTCAATGAGCGACAGACAGACACCGATGGCGGCCAAGTAGAGGAATGCGGGCAACTCCCAGGAAGCGCCCAACCACCAGCCCATAGCCGCGAACAAAACTGCCGTACCCGCCTCCACCATCGGATACCGGGCAGAGATCGGCAGCGCGCAGTCCCTGCACTTTCCACCGAGAATGAGCCAGGAGACGACGGGGATGTTGTCGAAGGAGCGGATCTGGGTGCCACATCGAGGACAGCGTGACCTTGGCCTGACGACAGACTCACCTACCGGTACTCGATGGATCACAACGTTCAAGAAGGATCCGACGAACAGTCCGATAAGTCCGCAGAAGCCGGCAATGACCAGGGAGTCCAGATGATCAGCCGTCATGCTTCGCGAGTCTAACGTCGTGCCGCCGGGTAAAGGTCTCAACAAACACGGGATAGATCATCACTCCGTCAGCTCGTGTATGCCGGAGCTGACTCGGACCACAGACTTGGTTGATAGGCCGACTGAACAGGATCGAGGAACTTCGGCGGCGACGCGTACCGCAAGCGTGAGTCGTACACGTAGTTCTTCGCGAATCCCGATGAACCCGAACCCACAATGCCGCGATACCGCTGGGCGATAGCTCCAGTGATATTCAACGTTCCAAGGCTGCTCCCCCACCGGTAGTTCTCAACTCGGAAGGAGTGGTTCACCGACAAGATCGCAGCATTGATGCGCGTGTTGGTGAAAGTCGTCGACTTTCCCGTGGGCGTCAGGTTACTGCCGTTGGTGCACTCAGCACCGGAATACGATGTGCACTGCACTGGGTGGTAGACCTCAACGTAGTTGTTGGCCATCAGGCCAAGCAGATCTGTGCCACTCGAACCGCCGGCATAGTCGAGGTGCCACGTCACTATGACGTTGTTCTCCGCAGCGATGCTCAGCTGACCCTTCAACGTGCCCTCGATGAAGACATCACCGTTCTTGCAGGCAAACGTACCCATGTCATTGGTCTGGGGGTAGCCAAGCGGGTTACCCGCCCCCGAGTTCTTGCACGCTGTCGTCGGAGTCGAGTTCGTGTACGCGTCAGCCACGGCAGGAACGTTCTGGACGTAGATGACCCCGTTGGCGGGAAGCGAGAGATTGTTTCCGACTCCGCAGTATGCCGCACCCCCATTCTTGGTCCAGGGACTTTGAACATTCATCGTCCCCGTCGAATTGAGGACGATCGAGGTTGGACCGGTGTACAGGCATCCCACCGGATTCGTCTTGGTCGGATCGACCTCATTGCGGATGGCACTGTTGCTTGGTGGCATGGTCAGCAGCGACGCGTAGTGCGGATCCCCAGCCGTACTGAAGATCGGGCTACCGGAGCAACTGGTGTCCTTGATGTAGCGAACCCCGGCGTTGCCAGTCCATGAGGTGGACGTGGAACCTTGGAATTTTGGTGAGCCGCAGGTGTAGAACGAATCGTTGCTGTGCATGGGGCCGTTGATCACATCGGTCACACCACCAGATCCGATGAAGCGGATCGACGTGCAGCCCGTGCTGACACCATTGATCTTGTCGACTCGGCCCTCATATGAGTGCTTGTGACATTTCGTCTCAGCGACAGTCGGCGTATAGCTGTCTCCGACCACCGTCTCGTAGGCCGCCGGATCCTTGGTGTCGTAATCGGTGAAGTACAGATAGTCGATAAACCCGCGTCGTCGCACCTGCACCTCGACCGTGCGGATCTTGCTGCCGACCTTTCCGGAAGAACGGAGCTTCAGAATCCCCTGAGTGGTGAAGAGCGAGTTGTCGACGTCATATCTGAAGTATCCGATGGAGCCGGATCCGGGCATGGCCGTCCAACCGCTGAATGCTGGATTGGCATTAGCGCCCGTGGGCAGGCTCAGCGTGGAGCCCGCCGAATACGAGCTGGACGGGTTGCCATATCGCCAGTACGTGCCATCTGCGTTCAAGTGAGCGATGTAGTCGTCCACGCCTGCCTGGGCGGCAGCAAAGGCACTGTTCCAGTTCTGATCCCCACGTACCTGCTGAACCTGCTGCACTGCAAAGCCCGTGGCAGTGAACATCAGAATCATCAAAAATGCACCCAGTCCAAGCACCGTGACCAGAGCCATGCCGGACTCTTGACCGGCGCTAGAAAGCCGGTTCCTGACGAAACTCACCATCCCGCTCATCGCTTGGCTATCCCCTGATTTGGCATCGAAACGGTGTTGACCAACGTCACGGGACCGCCACCCTTGGCTGGATTCGAGTCAATGGTCAGCGTGATGGCAACTGCATGAACCAGCGCCAGATCCGCAGAGTTGGTGGAGGTCTGATTGGCCACCGGCGACCCGTTCACATCGAGGAATGTGAACAGCGACGCGGCTGTGGTCGGTATCTGTCGAGCTATGACCTCGGTACGCGGCGTGGCGCTGAAGGTCCAGTAGGGGGAACTGGTCGCCACCCCCGCGTACCACGACTCAATCAACTGTCGATTGGCATCTATTGAGTAGGTGACCTTGGCCGGAACCGTACCCAGGGATGCGTAGACCGTCAGCTGGTTTGGCGCCATCGATACCAGCGGCGGGAGGTCCGCACTGCCATTCTGCTGAATCGACATGCCCGAACGTACCGTCTTGGCCAGTCGGTTCATCCCAACCCGGGCAATATCGAGGCTGTCAGAATTGGCCTGACTGTGCGTCAAGGTCTGCGTCACTGAAACAACACTTGCGAACATGATGGTACCGACGATGCCCATCAGCAGAAGCGTGACCATCATTTCAATAATTGTCAGGCCACTCTCATCTGAGCGAAGGCTCCGCACCTTGTGACGAATCGAGGACACCACGTTGATCATGTGGCTCTCACCTCGACGTAGATCTCACTCGTCGTTGGGCTGAAGGTCGGGGTGACGGGAGCGATCAGATTCCGTCCCGGTACGGAGATGTCCCAGGTACCCCATGGCATCGAGGCGAATACCTCTCCATTGGAATTCGACGCGGTCAGACTGTACGACTCAGGCACATCACATGGTGCCGTCCCCGCATGAGTCAACACAGGACTCACCCCGGCGACTGCAGCCCCACTAGGGGTGAGGATGACAATGCGGAGCTTGGCCATTGCGGGTGTGACCGTCGGCGGATTTGTCGCCGATGCCATGACCGCGGCCCCCCTGACACTCGCCGGATAGTAGGGACCTACCGCGTTCTTGCCCTCCGGATCGGCATCTGCACAACTCCCTGCCCAGACGGTGTAACCGCTCGGGAATGGAAAAATATTGCTGATGAGTCGTGACGCACCGGATCCGGTCACGGACTGGGTGCCATCTGGCAGCAGAGATGAGTTGCCGATTCCCACGGGTACGGTCAGCGGTGCGGGATAGTTCGCGTCACCGAGTTGTACGTTGAATTTCCCCTGCTTGTCATAATCAAAGATGATTGGGGTCGTCGCTCCCGAACTCACACTCGCCGGTACCGAAGGCTGATCAATTCCGGCCGAAGAGACATACCCGGTGGCATTGGCCGTGGCCGTATAGGAGCCCGCTGCCAGGCTGTCAAAGAACGCGCACCCATCCGGGTCGGTGAACTGGGTCAGATTTGTCGTTCCACCCACCAGGGTGACAAGGATTCCCTCAACGGGCTGTCCAAGGGCATTCACCACCTTTGCTCCCACATTCCCCAGCGTCGGGTCGAAGCTGTTGACGTTGGGCGCAAGGAGAGTCTGCGCGCGCACTGCATCTGTGGTGGCAGGCATTGTCGGCCAGGTCACCTTGATGCTTATGTCCTTGTACTTGATGAACGAGGATGCTGATCCGTCACAGGGCGATGCGGAGCCCGACGACAGGTAGGGGGTCACGGTGCGCAGGACCGTGAAGTCCATGCCGTTCACGTTCTGCACGGTGGTCGAACCTAGAAGTGTCGAGTAACTCGTGGTTTCTCGTGCCTGATCGATCGCTGCTGCGGCGAGATTTGTTGCAACCTCACGATTCTTCGAATCACCCGAGACCCACAGGGCCCGAACCAGGCCATTTGCAATACCCGTGAGGATGACGACCGCGACGGTCAGGGCGACCATCAGTTCGACCAGGGATACTCCCTGTTCATCTCCGATGAAGCGGCGACGCCAGCTGAGTCGACCGTTACGGCGACCCATCCGATCCACCCAGTTCATGGCTCTCCTCCGGTACATCCCTGCGTAATGCTTCGGCGCCCTAGGAACGAATCTTGAGGATTGAGCACATCTGATCTGGAAGTGCAGATGCCCATGCAAACTAAGAGGCACTCACCGCTGTGGTGAGTGCCCCTTCGTTGACAGTTATGTCAGCAGTTGGTTGGTGGTGTGGTCGAACCATCCACCGGTACGCCATCTGCCTTGCTGAAGTACCAGGTCTCACCGGTCAGGTTCGAGTTGACGCCCTTGACGCAGTAGCCGTTGGTTACAGACTTCGCGGTGATCGTGTTACCGGATGATGACGCGTAGGTCATAGCCGTCGGAAGTGCTGCGTAGGTGGTCGTGAGGCCGATCGCGGTGTAGTCACCGTTCTTGTCCACTGCGGAAGATTCAATCGCAGTTGCCGCATTCTTCAGATCAGCCTTCAGCTGAGTACGGTAACCATTCTTGCGCTGATTCAAGAAGGTTGGGATCGCGATCGCCGCGAGAATACCGATAATGATCATCACGACGAGAAGTTCGATCAGGGTGAAGCCCTGCTCTGAATTCTGCGTGGCCTTGCGAATGCGAGCGAGCATTGCCCTGTCTCCTTTACTGATGACCGGATTTCGACCTTCCTGAGGGTTCTCCCCCACGGGAGCCTCGGGTCTTGGTCCTGTCGTTTGATTGACACCTTGGTTGTCGGCCGAACTTGGACAGGTCTTGAACATTCACTGAGAAGATCTGTGATCAGTTCACCCAGATGGCGCAGCGCCGCAGGTGTGTGCCTCCGAACATGCGGAGGGACCACCAGCACGTGGCTGATGGTCCCTCCGGTGGTTCAGTGTCAGCAGCCAGTAGGCGGTGTCGTGGAACCATCCACAGGGACACCATCTGCCTTGCTGAAGTACCAGGTCTCACCGGTCAGGTTCGAGTTCACGCCCTGCACGCAGTAGCCATTGGTCACCGACTTCGCAGTGATCGTATTGCCAGATGAGGCCGCGAACGTCATGGCCGTCGGAAGTGCGGCGTACGTGGTCGTGAGGCCGATCGCGGTGTAGTCACCGTTCTTGTCCACAGCAGAGGACTCAATCGCCGTTGCCGCGTTCTTCAGATCCGCCTTCAGCTGGGTACGGTAACCATTCTTGCGCTGATTCAAGAAGGTTGGGATCGCGATAGCCGCGAGAATACCGATGATGATCATCACGACGAGAAGTTCGATCAGGGTGAAGCCCTGCTCTGAGTTCTGCGTGGCCTTGCGAATGCGAGCGAACATGGGACGAGCCCTCCCGTTAGGTGTGTGGGGCTGTCCGCCCCCTACTACAGATCTCTGTCGACACATGCTGAACGAAACTTGAGCCTTCTTTACGGCGGTTTTTTCGCCGCTACTTCGTCTGTCCGCCGATCAGATCGAAGATGCTGAAGATAGGCATGTAGAGGGCGATGATCATGGAACCCACGAGACCACCAAGCACGGCAATCATGATCGGCTCGATCAGCGCCGTCATTTGCTCGGTCATCGTGTTCACCTCTTCGTCGTAGAACTCAGCGATCTTCCCCAGCATGTGATCCAGGGCACCGGTGTCCTCACCAACGGCCAACATCTGCACAACCATTGAGGGGAACACGCTGTGCTGGCTCAACGGTGCCGTCAGACTCTCGCCCCGGCGAACACTGTCCTGAATCTCATGCACAGCCTTGGCCACCACCACATTGCCCGAGGTATCGGCCACAATGTCCAGACTCTGCAGAATGGGCACACCGGAGGCCAGCATGGTTCCGAGATTTCTGCAGAACCGCGCAAGCGCGATCTTCTGGAACAAAGCTCCGAAGACAGGGATCTTGAGTTTGAGCGGATCGACGATATTGCGAACCCCCTCACGATGGCGCACGCGCATCCATACGACGAATAGTGCAACGCACAGCAGGGTGATGGGAATGATCCCCACCTTCAACATGTCAGACAGTGCCACGAGAACGCGGGTCGGCAGTGGGAGCGTTCCGTGCAGAAAGTCGAACAGTCCGGCAAAGGTCGGCACAACGAACAGGAGCATTCCGCTGCAGAGCACAACGGCCATCACGAGAACAGCTACCGGATAGGTCATTGCAGACTTGACCTTGCCACGCAGTTTCACTTCGGCTTCGTAGTTGTCGGCCACTTGACCGAGCACCTTGTCTAGGAATCCGCCGACCTCGCCCGCGCGGATCATATTGACCATCAGCGGTGGGAAATACCGAGGGTGCTCAGCCATGCTGCTGGAGAGTGCGGAACCCGCCTCCACGGCCGTTCTCATCTCACCAATGACAGCGGCGAACTTCTTGTTGGGCTGCTGCTCCTCGAGAATTGACAGTGCTCGCAACATGGAAAGACCGGCGTTGATCATCGTGGCAAATTGTCGACTAAAGATCGCCAGTTCCTTGAGTTTCACTGGCGAACCGAGCTTAGGAAGCTCGATCTCCGTCTTCAGACCACCGGTGCGCTGCTCTGTGATCTTCATGGGCGCGTAGCCCATACTCTTCAGTTTGCTGGCTACCGCGGCCTGGGAGTCCGCCTCAATCTTCCCCGTGACGATCTTGCCCGCACGATCACGGACCGAGTACTCAAAGGTTGCTGTTGCTGCCATTCAACTCATCCGCCTAGGCCCGACCACAAAGTCGGTTGTAGTCCTCAACGTGGTGACACTTGTCCAGACCCTGCTCATAACTGATCATCCGATTCTTGACCAGCTCGGCAAGGCTCTGGTCGAGCGTGTGCATGCCATGTGCGGCACCGGCTTGCATAACTGAGTAGATCTGATGAGTCTTGCCCTCACGAATCAGATTGCGCACCGCAGGCGTGACCACCAGCACCTCCGTGGCAACCACACGACCATGTGCATCCGATCGCTTGCACAACGTCTGGCAGACCACCCCCTGAAGTGACATTGCAAGTTGTTGACGTACCTGCTGCTGTTGATGCGGTGGGAAGACATCGATAATGCGGTCAATCGTCTGGGCCGCATCCTGGGTGTGCAGGGTCGCGAATACGAGATGACCGGTCTCCGCGGCAGTGAGCGCCACCTGGATCGTCTCAAGATCTCGCATTTCACCTACGAGGATGATGTCTGGATCCTGTCGAAGAACATGCTTGAGGGCGTTCGAGAAGGACCAGGTGTCCTCCCCCACTTCGCGTTGATTCACAATGCAGTTCTTGTGCTTGTGCAGGAACTCAATCGGATCCTCAACAGTCATGATGTGGTCCGACCGCGTCCTGTTGGCAAGGTCCACCAGAGCGGCTAGCGTCGTACTCTTTCCGGATCCGGTGGGCCCCGTCACCAGAACGAAGCCGCGTGGCAGTGCGGCAAAGTTGCCGATACTCGACTGCAGCCCGAGGCTCTCGAGGGATTTGATCTCATATGGAATCACCCGAAATGCAGCTCCCACAGCGTCACGCTGTCGATAGAGGTTCACTCGGAACCGAGCGCGGCCGGGGAGTGAATAGGCGAAGTCGAGTTCCAGATCCTCTTCAAACTTCTCTCGCTGAGCCTGAGTCAGGATGGAGAACATCACCCGCTGAATCACCGGTGCGGTCAGCACCGGAAACGTGTCCAGGGGTATCAAGGATCCGGACAGACGCACGGTGGGATGGGCGCTGGCAGTCAGATGCAGGTCTGAGGCGCCTTTGTCGAGCATTACCGTCAGTACGTCAACCAGTGAGATGTCATCACTGCGCAGTTGCTGTTCAGTCCCCGGTCGGGATGGGGCTACCTCGACCGAGTGGCCGAGTTCGACCGCCGGAGCGAATCCCGGCTCCGGAACATAGACATCAGGGGAATGTACCGCTGGAATTGTGACGGGCGGCAGCTCAGCGATGAACGATGGCAGCTCCGGTGCATACGCGGACGCATACGCATCGTGCGTGGCAGGTGAGCCATGTTCAGATACCTGTCCCGGTTCGGCCGCAGGATCAGCAGGCATGGTGGGGTTCAGATACCCCGACGCGGCAAAGAACTGCTCCGGGGTATCAAGATCCGGCCTGGCTTCCACGTCGTTTCCCTCCGTTGCGCATGATGCGGATGCACCTCATCTGGGACATCGACCATCGGAGAGTCGGCCTTGAGCATTTTGATCCGCGGATCATGGGCAGCTAGGCAACCACGCGCAGGATCTCATCGAGGGATGTGACCCCTTGGGCAGCCTTGGACAGACCGTCAATGCGTAGGGTCCGCATACCACTCTGAATGGCTGCCTGGGTGATGGAACTGACACTTTCACGCTCGACTGTCATTCGTTCGATCTGCTCGTTCACGGCCATAACCTCATGCAGGGCCAGTCGGCCCTTATAGCCCGTGCGGGAGCAATTCGTACAACCGACCGGGCGGAAGAAGGTTGCTTCACTGAAGTCACTGGGTTGAAAACCCAGAGCGGTGATCTGCTCATCGGTTGGCAGGAAGGGCTCCTTGCACTTGGAGCACAGTCGCCGCGCGAGCCGCTGGGCCAAGACACAGTCAACAGAGGAGCCCACCAGGAATGGCTCAATTCCCATCTCGGTGAGTCGAGTGATCGCACTGGGGGCGTCATTGGTGTGCAGCGTTGACAGCACCAGGTGGCCAGTCAGTGAGGCTTCAACGGCGATTTGGGCTGTCTCGTGATCACGAATCTCACCGATCAGGACGATGTCTGGGTCAGAACGCAGAATGGAGCGCAGGGCCGAGGCGAAGCTCAAACCGGCTTTGGGGTTCACCTGCACCTGATTGATGCCGGGCAGTCGATATTCGACGGGGTCCTCAACGGTGATGATGTTGACCTCTGGTCGGTTCACCACATTGAGAGTGGCGTACAGAGTCGTCGACTTGCCTGAACCTGTTGGGCCAGTCACGAGAATCATGCCGTACGGCTTGGTGAATGACTGCTCAAATATCGAGTAGTTGTGCTGTGAGAAGCCAAGGTCCGCCAGATCCATGCGAGCCGTCGAGTTGTCCAGGATTCGCATGACCACCTTCTCCCCCCACACCGTTGGGAGGGTGGCCACGCGAAGATCCACCTTGCGGCCGTTGGTGGTTACTGAGAGTCGTCCATCCTGAGGAATCCGTCGCTCAGCGATATTGATATCCGACATGATCTTCAGTCGAGAAATGACACCAGCCTGAATTGACCGGGGCGAGCGCATCACCTCGTGCAGAACACCGTCAATGCGGTACCGCACGCGAAGATCGGTCTCGGTTGGCTCAAGGTGGATATCTGACGCACGATCCTGAATTGCCTGAGTGATCAGGAGGTTTACGTAGCGCACAATTGGCGCATCCTCGGTGATCTCCTTGACCTTGGACAGGTCCTCTTCCTCAACATCGGCGAGGTCGAGTTCAGTGGTCAGATCATCTAGCTCGTCACCGGCACGGTAATAACGATCAATTGCTGCGATCACGTCCGCTTTGGTCGCCACGACGGGACGAACATCCACATGGCCTACTGCTGAGGCGATGGACTTGATGTCGTCAATGGCAAAGACATTGGCCGGATCGGCCATGGCCACCAGAAGTTTGCCCTCTTCGAAACCGATGGGAATCGCCGTATGCCTTCGAGCTACGTGGCCGGGAATCCGTCCAACTGCCGTCATATCCACGGCGAACTCGCCCAAATCGACGAAGCGCATCCCGATCTGCGTTGCCAGGGCCGCCACGAGCTGTGATTCGCTCAGCACGCCCTGATCGACGAGGATGCGACCCAGACTGCGCCCAAGCCGCTCCTGCTCACCGATTGCGAAAGCCAACTGCTCCGGTGAAACAAGACGGCCCTCGAGCAGGATGTCACCCAGTTGCTTCACGATGCACCTTTCAGCGAACAGGCATCATTCGAGGCCCTATTCACCTGTTCGGCAGATATCAGCTTCGGCTGAAGCGGAATTCCGCTCTAAATCCGGCCCGCACCTGAGGTGGTGTAGGCCTCGATCTGATCCAGAACCCCAAAAAGAAGCGAGAGCAGGACAGACTTGACGGATTCGCGATCAGTTACATCACACGCCACGATTGGCGTAGAAAGACTCAAGCCCAAGGTTTGGCGAATGGCGTGCTCGGTCACCGGATCAAGTACCTCACACCTATTGGCTGCCACCACGAAGGGGACCCGGGCGATATCTGTGAACGAGGACAGAATGTGGGCAGCATCCTGAAAGCTCGTGGGGTCCTGGGTATCGACGATCAGAATGAATCCCAGCATCCCATCACTGAGAATCTCCCACATGAACTCGAACCGCGTCTGACCTGGCGTCCCGAAGAGGTAGAGCACCAACTCGCTGTCGATCGTGATCCGACCGAAATCCATCGCTACGGTAGTGCCAGTTTTCACAGATCGCGATTCGTCCGTGATACCACGTTCGGTAGAAAGTACCGTGATCTCACTGATAGTGCGGATGAAGGTGGTCTTTCCAGCAGCAAACGGCCCGGTGACGACAACTTTGACCGCCTTGCTGCCCTGTCTCCTATGACGTCGCGTATTCATCAGAGCCCACGCACTCCCGCGATCAGCCTGAGCAATAGCGTCCTATTCATCATGGGATCACGCCTGATCAGTTCTGCGGCGTAGTTGACCGGCGCGGTGGCCGTCTGGACCGCAGCACTATCGAAACCGTGACCCATGGATCCGGTGTGAGCAGCCACCACCTGAGCGCCGAGGCCCCCCGGCATCGGCGTTGCAACGGACATCGACGCACCCAAACCACCCTGGGTGGTAGGCCCTGACTCCACGACGTGGTGGTCGACATCTGCCGGAACCCGGTACGACTCGTCGATGGATCGGTTCCTGGCGAACCCCGGACCAGGCGGTGGGTCAAATGTCAGCGCGGCAGCAGCAGTAGCTCCCAGCCCCCCTGGTACGGGCGGTGAAGCGACCTGCACCACGGTCGGCTGTACCGGCTCAGCACCGCTTTCAATGGACCCGAGCATCGCCAGTCGACGCTCAATTGTCGATACATGGTCCGAGGTTGTCGGATCCTTCACCCGCACCAAGCCCCGAGCAAGAAGCCCGGAGAGCACCGACATAACACCGACGATCCCACTTCCCGTGAGTTCGGAAAGGTCCTGAACACTGCGCTTGCCATCTATGAGCGCGAGAACAGTCCATTCCTCACGGGTGAGCGACGGGTTCGAGACGACACCCGGTGTCATGGTCAGCACAGCATCGACACTTGAAACAATTCCCGTGAGTGAGGCGTGCAGATCATGCCTGTCAGTCGCATCTTTGAGGGCTTGGGGCACACTCACGGCAAGACCGACGTCGTCGGTGAATTGGGCGTCCCCATTGAATGCGAATTCGCCATCTGTCCAGGTCAGCAGTTCAGACAGTGCATCTGTGAGCTGCTCTCGAGCGGCATCTTTGACGACCTGCGCGTCAGTCGCACCAGCCTCCAGGAGGGCTCGTGCTACACCAGTCCCACCGGAAACTGTTCGGGCAACTGCATGTCTGAGCGCCAGGTCATCAACGACGCCGCTGCCAATCAGGCGGCGCGCCAAACTCTGGCGACTCGTATCGGCTGTGGCCCCACAGATGTCGCCCACTTTGAACCAGACTTGACCGTGCACTTGGTCAGCAGGCTTGGTTCGGGTGAGTTCAAGGACACCTGACTTTCCCGTCGATGCCAGAAGTGCACACACATCTGGAAGTCCAAACGCGTCAAGGGAGCCTTCGAGTTTCATCTCAGGCCTCCCCTAGTCCGTGGGCGCACATGACTCAGCGCACATCCCAGCGACGAGCATTTTCTTCGTACCATGAGAGCCCAGCGTCTACCTCTGGCGCAGGTGTTATTGGCAATGGTGGCTCAAGCGTGGGGATCACGTTGGTGGGCGTATAGACCACGTTGACGTCGGTGAGCGCTGGCTCAGGCACCCACTGGCTTTCGGCACGATGTGCTTGATACGCAGCCTCGGCATCGGCCAGAGCTTGTGCGAACACGTCCGATTCCACCGCAGTTTCGTTCCGCCAGCCATCCTCAACATCAGACTCCGGTACATCGCGTAGGACCGCACCGACCGTTGCAGCGGTCCGACGAACCTCGTAGAGCACCAGACCCTTCTTAGCGCCACTGTTTGCCACAGCAACCAGCACGGCCTCGGATTCACACGAGACGAGAAATACCGTGCCGCTCTCACCTTCGATGAATACCTGGGAGAGCTCACCTCGTCCTAAACCAACCGATGCCTTCTCTCCCAGGCTCAGCAGGGCCGCTGACATGGCTGCGACACGGTCTTCGTTCATATCCGCGGGAAGCACGCTGCACATGGGCAGACCATCGAAACTCACGACAGCTGCGGCTTGAAGCTCTGGGAGTGCGGCCATCAGGTCGCGCAGGGCCTGATCAAGTTTGCTACCCCGGCTGGCCGGTGGTCCATCGAACATTGTGCACCCCACGTCTGAGAAACCGCATTCTCCGCTCTCAGATATGTCGACACGCTGCCTTCCCGGCTTGAGCCGCGGCACCGGTGAATCTGCTCAGCCGTGAAGCCCGGCTGCAGCAAGCAGGGTCGGCCGGATCAGGCCGGGATCGACGTCGAGGCCGGTCATCAGCGAAATCTGCCTGACCCCCTGATGGAGCAGCATCTCCAGACCTGAGGCGGCGTGTCCCCCGCGATCGGTCCACGCTTGAGCGAAAGGCGTGGGCCACGATTGGTAGACCACATCCAACAGCACACCGGGCCACTCTGGCACTCGTGCCACGAGGTCATCGGCCACCCCCGCCGGGACCGTGGAGATCACAAGGTCATAGTCCAACTCGAACTCATCACGCCAGGGCAAGATCTCGGGTTCCACGCCCACCGCAGCACCGGTTGTCAGCAGATCTGAGCAGGCTTCTGGACGGCGGGCCAGAACATCAACGGACCGACAACCAAGATCAGCAGCCGCAACAAGAGCAGATCGTGCGGTTGCGCCCGCGCCCACCACAAGGGCTCTGTCAAAACCGCAAGCCAGGTTTTGCGCCCGTTCAGACTGAGCAACAGCCTCCCTGACGGCCATCACGATGCCTTCAACATCGGTGTTGTACCCACATCGCATGCCCGGTTCGAAGATCACTGTGTTGGCGGCGCCCGTAGAGCGTACGACCGGATCCAGGCGGTCGAGCAGCGGCAAGACGTCGGTTTTGAGCGGCATGGTGAGCGATACACCGATCCATTCCGAATCGCGTGCGTCCAGCCACTGGGGCAACTGGTCGGGCGTCAGGTCTACCTTGTCGTACGTCCACGCAAGCTGCAGGAGTTCGTAGGCCCTTCGATGAATCACCGGCGACAGTGAGTGGGCGATTGGATGTCCCAAGACCGCCGCTCGACGCACCTCAGCCGACATTCGCCTGATACTTGCGCTTGAGAGCGAGGAACTCGTCGTAGGTGTTGGCGAACTCCGTGGTCTGGGTAGCTGGGTCGGTGGTGAGGAAGTACAGCCAGGTGCCCTTGGCCGGGTTCAGCACGGCCTGCAGCGCTGCATCACCCGGTGAGTTGATGGGACCGGGTGGCAGGCCTTTGTGCTTGTAGGTGTTGTACGGGGAATCGACGTTGAGCTGCTCAGCCGTAAGTTGCAGATCCTGAGTTCCGAGCGCGTAGTTGACGGTGGAGTCCAGCTGCAGTCGCATGTTCCGATCGAGGCGGTTGTACAGCACTCTCGCACCCTTGGCGTACACAGCAGGTGGAGTCTCGACCTCGAGGATGCTCGCCATCGTGACCGCTTGCAGCGGAGTTAGTCCAGCAGATGCAGCCGACGACTCCAGGTTAATGCTGTCGGCCTCCTTGTTGAAGCGTGTGATCATGGCCTGGATGACATCATCAGCCGTCGCCTTTGGCGCCAGCTCGTAAGTTGCCGGGAATAGGAAGCCCTCTGCATTGCCCTTGGCATACGCGGGTAGACCAAGATCAGAAGCATGGCTGAACGAAGCCTTCAGCTCATCAAGGGGAATACCTGTCACTTTGGAGGCCGTGGCCAGAATCCTGTCGGCACGCCACCCTTCTGGAATCACGAGTCGCTTCACATCACGGGACGTTGGATCAAGCAGCAGCGAGATGGCCGATGCAGCGCTCATTCCACTTCGTAGTTTGTAGGTCCCGGGCGCGATGCTCTGGGCTCGACTGTCACTGGCTGCAGCCGATACAAACGCATCGGAGGTGGCAATGACGCCTGCATTAGCAAGCGCCCGACCCATCTGCCGGATCGAGTCACCTGGATTGATCACGACAGTAACTGACCCCGTGCCGTCGCCAGTGAAATCATTCGGGCCGCCGGCCAGAGCACGAATACCCACGATCGCCATGAGTGCGACGATTCCTAGAGCTGCAAGTGAGCCGAGAATGGGCAGGATCGTCGATCGACCTTTGCGACCCTTCGGGGGGTCGTCGTACGTCATCCGCAAGCCGAGTTGGCTCATTGCACGTCCCTCACTACGTCAACTCCAGCAATCGACCGGGAGGTACCCCGGTGGCACGCTCCTGATCAACTGCCTGCTGAACAATGATGACAGCAGCCGCCTGATCCACCACGCTACGACCTTTGCGCGAGTCACGACCCGCCGACTGCAGTTGCCTATGTGCCTGCGAGGTGCTCATTCGCTCGTCAATCAGACGAATGGGAACCAGAACCTGGTTCCCGACCAGGCTGTCATGCACGTCATAGGCGTATGCAACTGCGGCCTCGGCAGCCAGACCGGACTCCCCGCGCAGGGTCACCGGCAGGCCGACAACGATCTCCAACGGTTCGTAGTCAATGATCAAAGCAGCCAGTTCGTCGATATCTTGCTTGGCACCATGACGCTTGAGGGTGGTGACAGGTACCGCGAGGATTCCATCCGGATCAGTCCGCG
>CAXBQZ010000017.1:0-40153 GCA_963978055.1 uncultured bacterium | reverse complement strand
CAAGCTGATCGCATCGAAGTATCCAACCTGTGGCGTGGCCGTGATTGATTTCAACGGGCCCTGGGCATTACTGGCTCCTCACGCAGGTCACCTGAGTTCGTTCACAGCGCCAAGGGGCGCTAGCGACTGAACCCTCGGCGCAATTTGTCGAGCTCGACGAGTTCGACCTGCGCCGAATACGCGGCACAAAGCGCGTAACGCGCAGCCTGATCCAGCGGGGTCAGCGCATCCCGGCGCAGATTGGCAGAACTGGCAGAGGCGCCCGCGCCATCGGTACGACGGGCGAGGTCGACGATCCCACGAAGGCGATGTCCGGATGCGATCATCCGCTGAGCGCGCGCAGGCAGGCCCGGCGGAAGGTTGATGTGCTCAGTTGACCTCGTCAGTGCGGCAATCTCCCCAGCCAACTCACTGCGTCCCCGAGCCGTATCAAGCGTGGTCAGAGCCTGGGTTGAATCGGCCATGGCCTGCGTCAACTGTCTCTCAGCCTCAGAAAGGGTTGGAAGTCCGAACGGGGCTCGCGTGATATCCACCTTCGTGGGTGTCCACAAGGTCGTGGAACGCTGTGAGGGGCTCTCGGTAGTCCGGGTCGGGATCAACATGTGGGCCGGAAGGTTCGATTCCGCAACCGTCACCACGGCCTCACCTGCCTGCGTTGCCAAGGCGGCCGCGGATGCGGGTCCCGGGACCCCCACCACGTCCCCGGGCACTGGAAGAACGAGTCGCAAACCGGTAATCCCAGATCCCCGGATCAACCCGAGGGCGTTCGTCACAGCAAAGACGTCAGCGGTGTCATCCCAGGCCTGAACCCTGTGTATGTCCACCTCGCCGGTGATTGCAAAGGCAGCCTCGTCAAGGCTCACAGTGCCTGTCAGGTAGGCGTTTCCCCATGCAACAAAGCGACCGGCATCACTCGACACAATCACGTCACGAGCCTAATCGGAACTGATGGACCGATACTGTTCGGGTCGTGGGAGATGTTCTGAGGTTCGTCGACGTTGACGTTGTCCGCGGGGGTACGCCGATTCTTGATCGGCTCTCGTGGGACGTCGAGGTTGGTGAGCGGTGGGTGGTGCTCGGCGGCAACGGCGCAGGAAAGACAACCCTCCTTGCTATCGCGTCCACACTGATGCATCCGACCAGGGGAACTGTTGAGATCCTCGGAGAACGACTGGGCCGCACCGATGTGTTCGAACTGCGCCCTCGCATCGGATTGGCAAGTGCTGCATTGGCTCAGCGAATCCCTGATGACGAGATCGTCTCCGATGTGGTCCTGACCGCAGCCTATGCAGTAACGGGCCGCTGGCGCGAAGACTATGACCCTTTTGATCACGCTCGAGCTCAGCTACTCCTTGAACAGCTCGGTGTCGGCCATCTGGCGAATCGGAGATTTGGGACGTTGAGTGAGGGTGAGCGAAAGAGGGTCCAGGTCGCCCGGGCCCTGATGCCGGATCCGGAGTTGCTACTGCTCGACGAACCGGCTGCGGGCCTCGATCTGGGTGCGCGCGAGGATCTGGTTCGACGTCTCGGCACGATCGCCTCTGACCTCACAGCCGCTTCCACGGTGTTGGTTACCCACCATGTCGAAGAGATACCGGTTGGCTTCACCCACGCACTGCTCCTGAAGCGTGGTCGCGCCGTGGCGGCAGGTCCCCTTGAACATGTGCTGACGGGCCCGGTCCTGTCCGAGACTTTTGGACTGCCCCTGTCCGTGACCCGCGAAGGCAACCGGTGGACTGCCCGCGCAATTTAGATGTTTCGATTGCTCGGCAGAGGGTTATGCTCGGATCATGAATCCGGGGGTTTGGTGGTTGATCGCATCGGGGCTGCTGATCGTGGCCGAAATCATGACAGCCAGTCTCGTGTTCGCGATGCTCGCCGGTGGGGCTGCGGGAGCGGCCGTTGTCGGAGCACTGGGAGGGGGAGTCATCCCGCAGGTGCTGACCTTCGCGGTTGTCTCAGGTGCTCTGGTGTGGTTCGTGCGACCGGTTGCGATGCGTCACCTGCATCCACCAACGGCCATCCGCACCGGGGTGGCCGCTCTTCCCGGCTCGGACGCCGTGGTGCTGGAGCCCGTTGATTCACATACTGGCCGCGTCAAGATTGGCGGCGAGGTTTGGAGTGCTCGGGCCTACGACGGCGACAGCACATTTGCCGTGGGGGAGACCGTCCAGGTCATCGCAATTGAAGGTGTCACAGCACTGGTTGGCTAATGTCTTGTATCGCAAGACCGAATGTGGGGATGTGGGTCAGTGAATACCGGAGCAATCGTTACAGCAGTCATCGCACTTCTGGTGGTCGGGCTCGTCGTGCTGACTCTGACGCGTGCCGTGCGGATCGTTCCGCAAGCGCGAGCGGGAGTCGTCGAGCGGCTTGGTCGCTACAACCGCACGCTCAACCCTGGACTGTCGCTGCTGATCCCGTACATAGACACGCTGCGGCCACTGGTTGATATGCGTGAGCAGGTCGTGTCCTTCCCACCTCAACCGGTGATCACCGAGGACAACCTTGTCGTCAACATCGACAGCGTCATCTACTTTCAGGTCACTGATCCGAAGGCTGCGATGTATGAGATCGCAAGTCCCATCACCGGTATCGAACAGCTCACAGTCACCACCCTGCG
This sequence comes from uncultured bacterium, assembly GCA_963978055.1. Lineage (GTDB taxonomy): Bacteria > Actinomycetota > Actinomycetes > S36-B12 > CAIYMF01 > Longivirga. The sequence continues at coordinate 37,530 of CAXBQZ010000017.1, read as the reverse complement.
CAACGTCATCGGAGGCATGGATCTGGAGAAGACCCTCACCTCGCGCGAAGAGATCAACAATGCACTTCGTGGGGTCTTGGATGAAGCGACCGGCAAGTGGGGGATCAGGGTCAACCGAGTGGAGCTTAAGGCTGTCGACCCGCCCACAAGCGTGCAGGACACCATGGAGAAGCAGATGCGCGCCGAGCGCGAGAAGCGCGCAGCGATCCTCACCGCAGAGGGGTTGAAGCAGTCGCAGATTCTCACAGCAGAAGGTGAGCGTCAATCAGCAATCCTGAGAGCTGAGGGTGAAGCAAAGTCGCGGGTCCTGCGCGCCGAGGCCGAAGCGGCGGCTATCCAGAAGGTATTCGATGCCATTCACTCCGGTGGGGCAGATCCACAGGTACTTGCCTACCAGTACATCCAGGCGCTCCCAGCCCTGGCGCAGGGCTCGTCCAACAAGGTGTGGGTGATCCCAGCCGAACTCTCCAAGGCGATGGATACGCTGGGTTCCGCCTTCCTCAAGCCAGCACCGAATTCCACACCGCCTGCTGCGATCGAACCCACAGTCGAGGGTGACGCCAACAAATCCTGACGCTTACCCAATAGGGTTGCCGTCGTGGTGGGATCCAACCTCGAGGCGTGGGCGCGGTGAACGTGGTTCTGCTCGCAGCCGCGGGCGTGGCGGCGGGGGCCATCAACTCGGCTGTGGGGAGTGGCACCCTGCTGACATACCCACTGCTGCTTGCTGCTGGTCTGCCGCCCGTCGTAGCAAACGGAACCAACTCTCTGGGGATCTCAACGGGCAACGCTGCGGGAGCGTTCGTCTACCGAAACAAGCTCTCCGGCCGTCGCACCATCATCCTCGGACTGATGCTGATGATTGGTGTGGGAGCCGTGATCGGCGCATCCCTGGTGCTTCGCCTGCCGGCCCGCGTGTTCGAGACAGTGGTGCCCTGGCTCATCATCGCGGCCTGTGTCCTTGTTGTGATCCAACCGAGAATCAGTCGTTTCATCAGCTCCCGAGGTATCGATCCGCTCAATCTGCCGAAATCGGCCATCTATCCGCTCATGTTTCTGGTGGGCATCTATGCGGGGTATTTCGGCGCCGCCCAGGGCATCGTTCTGATCGCGGTTTTGGGCACTATGTACAGCACCGACTTGCAGGTGAGCAATGCTGCCAAGAATGTGCTGCAGGGCGTGAGCAACTTCGTCGCGGCACTCGTGTTCGTGATCGCGGGGGCCGTGTCATGGCCGGCCGCGATTGCCGTGGGCTCCGGGGCACTTGTGGGTGGGTTCATTGGTGCTCCGATCGCCAAACGGATGCCAGATGCCGCGCTGCGGCTCCTGATCGTGACCATCGGATTGATCGCGGCGGCAGTCAGTATCTGGCGACGCTGATGATTCCGATCGAGATAACCGATGTTGACGATGTCAGGGTACGTGACTTCACGTCACTGACGGACGTCGACCTGCGGCGCGTGCGCGAACCGAGCGAGGGGCTCTTCATCGCCGAGGGTGAGAAGGTGATCCGTCGGGCCCTTGAGGCTGGTCACCAGCCGCGCTCGGCCCTGATGTCGCGTCGGTGGTTCGAGTCTCTGGCTGACCTGCTGACCCATGTCGACTGTCCCATCTACATCGCCGACGAGCACATCCTGACGAGTATCACCGGATACCCCGTCCACCGCGGCGCACTGATGTCCATGGAGCGACCCACACAACCACGTTGGAGTCAGCTGTTGGCCTCAGCCAGGACCTTGGTGATTCTCGAAGCATTGGTTGACCACACGAATGTGGGCGCCATCTTCCGGAACGCGGCTGCGTTGGGAATTGACGCCGTGCTCCTAACGCCAGACTGTGCCGATCCGCTGTATCGACGGAGCATCAAGGTCTCGATGGCAACGGTATTTGCGGTTCCCTGGGCGCGGATCGAACCGTGGCCGGACGCCCTCACGGAGCTCAAGCAGGCAGGGTTCCGCACTCTGGCCATGACGCCGGCAGGAGATTCACTCACGCTGACAGATGTGACTCGAACCGAACGCCTGGCCATCATGGTCGGAACGGAGGGAAGGGGGCTGACTCCCGCGGCGCTTGCGCACTGTGATCTCCGAGTCAGAATTCCGATGCGTCCGGGAGTAGACAGTCTCAACGTATCTGCGGCAACCGCGATCACGTTCTACGCACTTGGCAACCCCTAGCGCTTACGTGGACGCCCGAGAACCAGGGCAGTCAAGAATGCGCCGACGGCGGCTCCCAAACCGCTGCTCACAGGATTGTCGATCAGCGGCAGCCACTGCAGGAAGAACGTGGCCGTAAACACCAGCCCACCGCACACAACCGCGGCGATAAGTGCCTTGGTCAGGGTTCCAGGCCCACCCGTCGCCGCCTTCTGTACCGTCGCATCGGAGGCAGGTGTCACAGCACCTGAGCTGGCCCGGGAACCCGTGAGGCTCGCATCTACTTCGCGCAGGAGACGCTCGATCTCGTCGTTACCGCTCATACCTCCATGATGCCTCACTACACGCCTGCATGCGTTGAAACCGCTAGCCTTGGGGCATGTCTGAGACGTTGAAGAAAGAACATAAGAACACCTGGCTGCCTATGCTCTTCATCGGGCTTGGTGTCGCGCTCATCATCATGGACGCCACGATCGTCAACGTCTCTCTGCCGTCGATCATCAAAGATCTGAATATCAACTCGATCGATGCAGAGTGGGTCAACGCCATCTACTCGCTGACCTTCGCCGCCCTTCTCATCGTCATGGGTGGTCTGGGAGATCGCTTCGGCCGTCGTCTGATCTTCGTTCTCGGCGCGGGAGTGTTCCTCATCGCGAGCATCGTTGCAGCTCGCACCGGCTCTGGCGAGGCGCTGATCGCCGCTCGCGCCCTGCAGGGTGTTGGCGGCGCCATGATGTCGCCGACCTCACTGTCTCTCATCAACTCGATCTATCAGGGCAAGGCTCGTACCATAGCGTTCGCCATCTACGGCTCCATCATCGGAGGAATGGCCGCAATCGGCCCACTGCTGGGGGGCTACCTCACCGAGCACTACTCATGGCGTTGGGCGTTCTACATCAATGTTCCGATTGCCCTCATCATCATCATCGGCTCCGTCATGGTCGTCCCCGAGTTCAAGGACGCTCACATCGCCCCCGGTATCGATATCGGCGGCGCAGTGCTCTCAACAATTGGGGTCGGCACTCTCGTGTTTGCGCTGATCGAGGGGCGTAACTACGGCTGGATCCACACCGTCAAGGACTCTTCTATCGCTGGCATGAACTGGCCGGCGGGGTCACTGTCGCCGGTCTTCTGGGCGTTCGTCATCTCGATTCTGTGCATTGTCGGTCTCTATGTTCTGGAGACTCGACGTACGGCTGCGGGTAAATCGGTTCTGTTGGATTTCGGGCTTTTCCGCATTCCCACGTTCGGTCTCGGCAGCACTGCGGCCATGATTGTCAGCCTGGGGGAGTTCGGCATCCTGTTCTCGCTTCCGTTGTTCCTGCAGAGTGTGCTGGGCTACTCCGCGTTCGGAGCGGGTGCCCTGCTGGCAGCTCTGGCGGTCGGAGCTTTCATCGCAGGTCCCACGGCGGCCACGCTGGCGATGCGTCGATCACAGAGATTCGTCGCTCAGCTAGGACTGGCGCTTGAGATCGTGGGCATCGTCGGGCTTGGCCTGACCATCTCCACCTCGGTCAGTGGTTGGATCATCGCCTTCTGGCTTGTGATCTACGGGGTGGGCGTCGGATATGCCAGTGCTCAGCTCACCGGCCTGATTCTGGCCGACGTCCCGGTACGCAAGTCCGGACAGGCCAGCGGGACGCAGAGCACCGCACGTCAGTTGGGGTCAGCCCTGGGAACAGCGATCCTGGGCACGGTCTTGTTCCTGTCGTTGGCCAAACTCACCTTCGACAATCTCGCCCGGATTCCTGGATTGGATGATGCCGCTCGCCAGCAGATTTCAGATCTGGTCGAGCAGACCGCGGGCACCATCATTCCAGCGCTTGCACAAAAGCCCGGAGGGGCGGCAATCGCGCAGGCCGCCGGCGAGGCGTTTGCCTCAGCTGTCCGATTTACCTCATTCACGGCTGCCGCGTTCGTTTTTCTAGGCCTACTGGCAACCCTGCGCCTGCCCGCCGACACCAAGCGTCGCGATGAGGTGCCAGCAGAAACGTCAGCCTAATGACCCATCGCGAAGGGCACATCTACCTGCAGTATGCCGAGCCGATCGGCTCAGGACTCAAGATCTTCATCGTTGTGGCGATAGTCCTGTTCATTCCATACGTGATCCACCTGTACCGCCGTTACGGGCGAGTGGATACGCGTAGGCTCTGGGTCTCGGCCAGTTTCCTGCTCTTCATGATCTGCGCCTGGGCTCTGGTGCTCATGCCGTTTCCGGATCTCGACAGCAGTATTTGCAGTGTGCGCCATGTGAATGCGCAACTCGTCCCATTTCAATGGGTGAGCGACACGATTCGAATTGCCGAGAAGCAGGGCACTGGGCTCACGGGCCTGTGGCGAAATCCTGCATTTGTGGTTCGCGCCTTCAATGTTCTGCTGTTGCTCCCTCTGGGCGTTTATCTTCGACGCTGGTGGCGCAAGCCTCTCGTGACGTCAACCTTCATCGCCTTTGGGGTCTCGCTTGCATTCGAGCTCACCCAGTGGACCGGCGTATGGGGGCTCTATGACTGTGCCTATCGAACCTTCGACGTTGATGATCTGATGGCAAACACGGCAGGTGCGGCACTGGGTTGGTTCCTGGCTCCACTCGTGGTGTTCATACCCACCCGACGTCAATCTGATGAACTCGAGCCAGTGAACGAGGTGATCACAATCCCACGGCGGCTGCTGGCGGCACTGATCGACTACCTGGTGGCCACCACCGTCGGGGGTATCGGCGTGGCAGTCGCGAATGTCATCACCGGAACCCACGAGTCTGCGAGTGTCGCTGGACGGTTGGGCCTCATCACAGGTCTTCTCCTCGTCACCATCGTCATTCCACTGGCCATCGGTCGCACCCCCGGTCAGGCCCTGCTTGGACTCGTCTTGGTGCCTTCCGGCGATGACGGTCGTTGGGGCATCGTAATCAGAGCGGCCGTTGTATGGCTTCCGATGGTGATCCTGCTGAGTGTGGGTGATGCCACCTCACAGCTGGTGCCATCGGCGATCTCAATCGTTGGCTCCTTACTCACACTCGTCTGGATCCTGTACCTGACCATAGCCACCGCGCGCGGCGGGGGAGTAGGCCCAGCGGATCGGTGGTCAGGGACTAGTCTGCGGCCGAGATCAGCTAAGGAGTGGGCGTGACAAACCAGATGTTCGATTACGTCGTCGTTGGAGGTGGGGCCAGCGGGGCGGTGGTTGCGGCCCGACTGTCGGAGGATCCGAAGATCAGTGTCGCGCTTATCGAGGCAGGTCCGTCTGATGAGCATGAACCCCGCGCTCTGCAGCTGTCCCGATGGTTCGAGATGCTCGAGGGTGAGTACGACCTGGACTATCGCAGTGTCGAGCAAGAGCGAGGCAACTCAGATATCCGTCAGGCCCGAGCCCGGATCCTTGGTGGCTGCACCTCGCACAACACGATGATCGCGTTCAAACCGCCCCGCGAGGATCTGGACACCTGGGTTGCCGCGGGTGCGCAGGGTTGGGATTCAGAGACGCTACATCCGTACTTTGAACGCCTCCTCACGCCAATTCAGCCCGTAATCCCTGAGCATCGAAATCCTTACCTAGCGGATGTGACGGAGTCTGCACGGCGCGCTCTGAACCTGCCGGACGTCGAGGATTGGAACGACGGAGAACTGCGAACCGCGGCAGGCTTTTTCTCTGTTGCCTACGACCCTTCGACGGGTGTTCGCGGATCGTCATCAGTCTGGTACTTGCATCCGATCATGCATGAGCGAGAAAACCTCACCGTCCTGCTCGAGACAGTGGCTGAACGGGTCATCTTCGAAGGCACTCGGGCGACCGGTGTCTTGGTTTCCTCTGGCGGCGGGGAACCAACGGTGATCACCGCGAACCGAGAGGTGATTCTCGCCTGTGGCGCTATCGATACTCCTGCCCTCCTGATTCGGAGTGGAGTAGGTGCTGCAGCTGACGTAGCCTCGCTTGGTATCGCCCCGATTGTCGATCTACCCGGTGTCGGTGAGAACCTTATGGATCACCCTGAGGGTCTCATCATCTGGGAGTCGACACAGCCGATCACAGATCCTCGAGTTTCCGACTGGGATGCTGGAATCCTTGCTCGTGCTGATGGCACCCAGGGATTTCCCGACCTGATGTTTCACCTTCCATTGATGACCTTCGGGGTTCATGCAGAAACTCATGGCTACGTGTTGCCAGCGAACACGGTATCGATCACTCCTAACGTCCCACGCCCGCGAAGCCGGGGGAGGGTCTGGCTGGAATCTGCTGATCCATCGGTCCCACCAAAGATCGATTACCGCTACTTCACCGATCCAGACGGCCACGACGAGGCGATGCTGCTCAAGGGGCTTGAGTACGCGCGAAAGATCGCTGAAACCGAGCCCATGAAGTCGTGGATCGTCCGTGAGGTGTTCCCTGGCCCGGATGTTGACGGTGAGGACTTGGCCGAGCTGGTTCGACGGACAAACCACACCGTCTATCACGTGTCGGGCACCTGTCGAATGGGTGCAGTCGATGACCCCATGGCGGTGGTAGATCCTGAACTACAAGTTAGGGGAGTTGCTGGTCTTCGAGTGGTCGATGCATCGATTTTCCCAATCCTGACGACCATCAATCCCATGGTGACGCTTTACATGGTTGGTGAGCGGGCAGCGGACCTAATCCGGCAGGCCTGGTGATCCATGTCAAAAGTTGGCAGGCGACATAGGGCGGTTGCGCTTGCCGACATCGGCCGTTAGCGGCACACTCAAGCGTCCGCACTGAGTGCTCTGCCTATGAGAGATGGGTAGTAACCATGGCCAGTTCTATCGAACAACGCACGATCGACATCATTCCTCACGATGAGCGTCACGGTCAGGCGCGCGATCTGTTCACGATTTGGTTCGGCTCGAATATCCTTCCGCTGACGATCATCACGGGCGCGCTCGGTCCGGCGGTGTTCGGACTCAACTTCACCGCATCACTCGCAGCCATCATCGTCGGCAACCTCGGTGGTGGACTTCTGATGGCCTTGCACAGCGCCCAGGGCCCCAAGCTCGGCGTCCCGCAGATGATCCAAAGCCGCGGACAGTTCGGTTCGATCGGAAGTGTGATCGTCGTTCTTATTGCCGTGTTCATGTACATCGGGTTCTTCGCTTCGAACCTGGCGCTGGCTGGTGAAACATTGAACCTGGCCAACTCCAGCATCGATCCCAAGGTCGGGCAGATCCTCGCCGCTGTGATCGCCCTCATTGTCGTGGTGTTCGGCTACAACCTGATTCACACGCTCAACAAGATCGCCACCGTCGTGCTTGGTATCGCGATGATCATCGGCATGATCATGGTCGTCACCCATGGTCTGCCGGCCGACTTTTTCACCCGCGGTGGCGGCATCGGTGACAGCTTCGGTGCGTTCCTCGGCATGGTGTCTATCGCTGCCACCTGGCAGCTGGCCTACGCCCCTTATGTCTCTGATTACTCACGCTATATGCCCAAGAACGATGAGGGTGCTCGCGCCGCCTTCCAGGCCTCCTACTGGGGTTGCACCCTGGGATCGATCCTGCCGATGGTGTGGGGCGTGATGGCTGCACTCGCCATCCCGGATGCTGCCGATGCAATTAACGGCATCAACACCACAGTGGGCAGTCTGGGCGTGGTCTTCATGATCCTGTTCTTCCTCACCGCGTCACAGTCCAATGCCATCAACCTCTACGGTGGAACACTGTGCACGATCACCGTGATCCAGACCTTTGCAACTAAGTGGATTCCGCGAGCGATCGGTCGCTGGATCATCGGAGCCGTCTTCATCATCCTGGCCCTGTACATCGCGCTCACGCTGACCGATTTCCTCACCTCCTACAGCGCATTCGTACTGATCCTGATGTACATGCTAATTCCGTGGACCGCGATCAACCTCGTCGACTTCTACCTGATCCGCAAGGGTAAGTACCACGTAGAGTCCTTCTTCCACGAGACGGGCGGAATCTACGGCCGGTTCAACTGGGTGGCGATTGGGTCGTACTTCATCGGCATCCTCGCCGAGGCTCCATTCGCGAACCCGTCGTCGGCGTGGAAGGGCATGTTCGTCGACTCGCTGGGTGGCGCTGATATCGCTTGGATCGTCGGACTCATCGTCACTGGTCTCGTGTACTACTTCTGGGCCAAGGCTGCCAAGCAGGACGTGGTTCCAGTAGAAGTTCTCCACGAACTGTCCTAATGCCGGCTCAGCTGACCATTGGCATTGTCCAGTGGCTGCCAGTTCCAGGGCAGGGCGATCAGAACACAACCTATGCATGTGAGCAGATGCGTTCACAGCAAGGGAGTGATCTGATCGTCCTGCCTGAGTTATGGCCCAACGCCTGTGCTGGTGATACCGCAGCACTGGACGCGCGGGCCACCGCCGAGCCACTCGATGGCCCGAGAACGCAGCGCTTGGGCGCGGCCGCCAAGGCATCGAATTCCTGGGTTCTCGCCGGTTCCGTTCCCGAACTCGTTGACGGGCGTATCTTCAATACGGCTCTGCTGTTCAACCGCGACGGTGAATTGATCGCCACTCATCGCAAGGTGAATCTCTACACGCCGCTCGGCGAGGATTTGATCTACGCCGCCGGTTCGGAGTACGTGGTTGTCGAAACCAACGACATCGGCAGACTCGGGATAGCTACCTGCTTTGATGCAGACTTCCCCGAAACCGCACGGCAACTGGCCACAGGGGGAGCGACCATCGTCGTACATCCATGTGCGTACGAGGTTGCCGCTGAGCAGTGGTGGGACACTCTGTATCCATCTCACGCGTTGGCCAACGGCTTGTGGTGGATCTCGGTCAACCAGTGCGGAACCAACGGCGGTGTTACACAGCTCGGTGCAAGTCGCATCATCTCGCCGAATGGGATCATCGTCTACGAAGCAGAACGGGCCGCGGATGGCCAGACCCCGGCCGCTGTCACTGCACAGGTTGTCATCGACTACTCCGATGAACTGGCCAGTTGGAAGGAACACTGCTCGATCCTGCGTGCACCAATCCCAGCAGCTACCCGTACGGTTGGCTGGTGACACAGATTTCCCCCGCATCGCCGTCAGATTTCACGTTCACCCTCGACGCGCCTCTGCTCGATGCCCACGGCGAACCGTGTCTGGGCCGTGCGGGAACGATCAGCACACCGCACGGTCCGATTTCCACACCTGCCTTCATACCTGTCGGCACCAAGGCTACTGTCAAGGCTGTCCTGCCCGAGTCCATGAAGCAGTTGGGTGCCCAGGCGATTCTGGCCAATGCCTATCACCTGTACCTGCAGCCGGGACCCGACATCGTCGACGCAGCCGGGGGACTGGGGCAGTTCATGGGTTGGTCCGGTCCCACCTTCACTGATTCTGGCGGGTTTCAGGTGCTGTCACTTGGGGTCGGGTTCAAAAAGGTCATTGCCATGAATGCCTCGACCGTTCAAGCCGATGATGTGATTGCTGACGGCAAGGATCGGCTGGCCCATGTCGACGATGATGGTGTCACGTTCAAGTCCCATCTCGACGGATCGATGCACCGTTTCACCCCAGAGGTTTCGATGCAGGTTCAGCACCAGATTGGTGCAGACATCATGTTTGCCTTCGATGAGTGCACAACACTGCTCAATACTCGCCACTATCAGGAGATGTCCGTCCAGCGAACTCAGGACTGGGCTGTTCGTTGTGTTCTCGAACACCAACGGCTCACTGCGGAACGTTCACATCGGCCCTACCAAGCACTCTTTGGGGTCGTCCAAGGCGCGCAATACGAAGACCTCCGCAGAAAGTCAGCCCGGGAACTGGCAGCACTCGACTTTGATGGTTTCGGAATCGGGGGAGCCCTCGACAAGTCCGAGCTCAGCACCATCGTCAGATGGGTGTGCGAGGAACTTCCTGCCAATAAGCCGCGGCACCTTCTGGGCATTGGTCAGGCTGACGATGTTTTCGCCGCCGTCGAACAGGGCGCCGATACCTTCGATTGCGTTGAGGCGTCGCGCAATGCGCGCAACGGAACGGTGTATGTAGGGGATCGCAGGATGCATGTGCGCAATGCGGCTCATCGACGCAATTTCGAGCCACTTGATTCCGACTGTGATTGCTACACCTGCCAGAACTACACCCGCGCCTACATCCATCATCTCTTCAGTGCCAAGGAGATGCTGGGATCAACTCTGGCAACAATTCACAACGAGCGATATATCGTGCGGCTTTTGGATCGGATTCGAGCCAGCATTGTCGACAATACGTTTCACGAGCTGCGAGCAGAGGTGCTGGGACGCCTGAAAGCGCCTATTGCCTGACCCCTGAGGCAGTTGTGAGCACGTTATCGCCATAACTGGGCTCGCGACTCTTGACAAATCCGATGACCGGATAGGTCACTGGAAGCAGGAATACTTCGAGCATTGTCTTGTAGATGTATCCAACCAAGACGTAGTTGATGAACTCGGCCCCGGTAATCACGCCGTAGAAGGCGATGGTGCAGAACACGAGGGTGTCAGCGAACTCACCAACCACGGTGGAGCCGACCAGGCGCAGCCACAGACGCTTCTCAAGGGTGCGCTCCTTGATCTTCACCAGAACGTACGAGTTGAGGAACTCACCAGCCAGGTATCCACTCACACTGGCCAGCAGAATCCGGGGGACAAATCCCAGCACTGCTTCGAAGGCTGACTGGTTCTCCCAGCCCGGTGCAGGGGGTGACAACTGCACCAGGAAGAAGGTGAAACCGGCCAGTAGGGCCATCGCAAAGCCCAGCCAGATGATTCGTCTGGTGGCCTTGAGCCCATACACCTCGCTGAGGATGTCGCCCAGGACGTACGTCAGCGGAAACAGGAATGCGCCGCCATCGGTGATAAGTGGTCCGAAGGCGATCAGTTTGGTGGCGGCGATGTTTGACAGCAGTAACAAACTCACAAACAGAGTTGCCAGTATCGGATAGAGACTCGTGGGGACCGTTGCGAATTTTGGCCGCTCTGCGGGGGTGAGGTCTGTAGTCATGGTGGGGATATTCAACCATCTGGCCGCTCAGTCGCGGATTCCCCTTAACATTACATAATGTCCGTTATCGGATATCCGAACGACCTACACGTGGTGCTATGAGGCGATTTCCCTGACTTGTGGGCTCATATCCACCAATTCCGGGTAAATGCGCGTCATCATGTGCGGTATGAGCACAGTTGTGGGAGTTCGTGACTACGATCCACCGGAGATTCGTCGACGCGAACAACGCGCCTGGTACTGGTACGAATGGGCCCAGTCCGCATTTGTGACAACTGTCAGCGTCGTCTTGGCCACCCCGTACCTGACCGCGATCGCTGAGACTGCCGCCTGTGGTCACGCCGGCACAGACACCGATCCATGTACCCAGAACCTGAATGTGTTGGGTATCCCTGTTTCACCCGGCTCCGCGGTCTTCTACGTGATCACGATCGCCACGGTGCTGTCGTTCCTTGCAATGCCGATCGTCGGGGCTTTAGCGGACCGCTCTTCATCCAAGCGCTCCTGGCTGCTCGGATATGCACTCGTGGGTGCGGTAGCCGCGGGATGCTTGTTCTTCGTCACAGGTACGAATTGGCAGCTTGGCGCACTGCTGATGATCATCGGTAACGTCGCACTGATCGCGAGCCTGACGGTGTTTGCTGCCATCTTGGTCGAGATTGCAACACCCGATGAGCGGGATCGTGTCTCCACACATGCCTGGGCCTTCGGTTACGTCGGTGGCCTGATCCTGCTGATCCTGTCACTGGTAATCGTGGAGCTGCATGACACGTTCGGCCTGTCCTCAGAGATGGCCGTTCGGATCTGCTTCCTGCTGGCGGGACTGTGGTGGTTTGGCTTCAGTTTCGTGCCCTACCTCGGCATCAGGGATCGCGCCGTGGAGTCCGAGCAGGCCGCTGTGTCCTTCACTGGCAGCTTCGTCCAGCTGCGCGACACCATTCGCCATGTCCGCGACTTCCCGGAGACGCTCAAGTTCCTGATCGCATTCCTCTTCTTCAACGATGGCGTGCAGACAGTTATCGCTGTTGCAGCTGTCTACGGCTCACAAGAGCTCGGGATGAGCGTGACCAACGTGATCATCGCGGTGGTCGTTGTTCAGATCATGGGCATCATCGGTGCACTGATCATGACCAAGCAGGCCGAGCGACGCGGCGCCTACCGGGTGGTTCTGGTGGCCCTCATTCTCTGGACCGTTGTCGTCATCGCCGGATTCTTCGTTCCGGCGCACACATTCACCGCCTTCCTCGCCATGGCTGCCGCCATAGGACTAGTGGTTGCTGGTACTCAGGCACTCTCCCGCTCATTGTTCTCCCAGCTCATTCCCCGTGGTCGCGAGGCTGAGTACTTCAGCCTCTACCAGGCTGCCGAGCGCGGTACCTCCTGGTTGGGCACCCTCGTATTCGGACTCGTCCACCAGTTCACCGGCTCATACCGGCTCGCGCTCATTGCCCTACTGATCTTCTTTGTGATCGGCGGCTTCCTGCTCCGTCGAGTGAACATGGCCAAGGGGATCACCGCTGCGGGCAATGAACTCCCCCAGGTGATCTAGAGCTTCTGCCCGGATTTCGCCCGATTCTCAGGTGACACTCAGGTTCACCATAGGTCCTTCAGACGTCCCTCGGGCAGCCTTGTCCCTGTGACCATTCGGGGGACGTCACGAAATGATCACCGTGAGATAAAGGGTTTGATTCCTTGGATCCGGGGGAACACTTCGCACGTCTCACGCGTTGAGACCAGTAGAGCAGGCCACAAGTCCTGCCGGTACGGAGGGTGATTGAACATGATTAACGAGACCTCATTGCGCGGTACGCGCCTTGGCACAACTTCATACGAGAACGTCGATCATGTTGAGTTGGCTCCTCGCCACGTGGTCACGTACCACTGTCCCGAGGGCCACACTGTGACGATCCCGTTCGCGGATGAGGCTGAGGTTCCAGTGGTGTGGGAATGCCGCTGTGGAGCCGTCGCGCTCGTTACCGATGGTGTTCTACCTGAGGAGAAGCCAGTCAAGCCCGCTCGGACGCACTGGGACATGCTCTTGGAGCGTCGTACGATCGAGGATCTTGAAGTGCTCCTTCAGGAACGACTGGAACTCCTGAGTGATCTGCGCTCCCCCAAGAGCGCCTAGTCGTCAACAGACCAAACGACCGCGGTTGAGGCCTTCCCCTCCACCGCGGTCGTTTTACGTGAGGCTGCGGGACAATCGTCAGCCGTCATCAACCACGCTGCCCTCGATCACATGTCGGTCACGCGATCGAGGTGACTCGGGGCGGTAGACCTCACCCGGTACAGCACCGTCTGAGAATCGCGATGGGCGAAAGTCTTGATCCAACACCACCCCCATCGCGGCGGCCTTTCGTCGGATGCGCGATGCACCGAAATCCCCGGCAGCACGGCGAATCCCGGGAATCAGCAGCAGGAACCCTGCAGTGCTTGTGATCAGGCCTGGTAGGGCGATCATGAGTCCGGCAAGAAAGCGCAGTCCACTGTCGCCGACCGCAGCACCCGTCGATGGCGCGATCGTGACACCATCCACCACGATTGGTGCCCGCAGCCGACTGAATCCAGCACGACGACATACCGCCGTTCCGATGATGAAAAGAACCATCATCACCAACCCCACTCCACCCCAGCCGATGTAGGAGGCGAGCAGGCGCGCAACCAGCCATTCGAGGCCTAGGTATAGTGCGAAGCCCAGCAGAATGAGCGGATTCATGACTGCCGTCAGTTCGTACCTTTGGGGGTCACCGAGGCAAGCAGTTTTCGACTCTTGGCGATCTTGTCTGCTGCACCCCATTGGGTGACGCGCCAGAGAGCCTCGGTAACGATCTTCTGATTCATCTTCGAATCCCCCAGCTCACGCTCGATGAATTCGATCGGAACCTCCACAACACGCAGGCCAGATCTCACCGCACGCCAAGCCATATCGACCTGGAAACAGTAACCCTTGCTCTCCACATCACTCAGATCCAGCGTGCGCAGGGCATCGGCGCGGAAAGCTCGGTAGCCACCTGTTGCATCATGAAGTGGGATGCCGAGCATCGCTCGGGTGTAGAGATTTCCACCCCGAGACAGGAACTCGCGGTGCTTGGGCCAGTTGACCACCGATCCCCCACTTACCCATCGGGAACCAAGTACAACATCCGCATTGCGAAGTGCAGCCAGCAGTTTTGGCAGCTGCTCCGGTTGGTGGCTTCCATCAGCATCCATCTCGACGATGACGTCGTAGCCAGCATCGATGGCCCAGGCGAATCCAGACAGATATGCCGCACCCAGACCTTCCTTGCCAGCCCTGTGCATCACGTACACGTGTGCATCCTGGCTAGCAAGATCATCGGCGATCTCCCCGGTGCCGTCAGGACTGTTGTCGTCCGCGATGAGGACATGTGCCTGCGGAACTGAAGACCTGGTTCGACCGACGATCCGCTGGATATTCTCACGTTCGTTGTACGTGGGAATGATCACCAAGATTCGGCCGAGGTCGGCGAAGTCTTCATTGGTCACTGACAGGCTCCTGGATCGAGTCGGCTGACGGGGTGCGTACAGGAGAGCCTACGCGGCGTTCCCGACGATTGAACACGGCGGCCGCAAGCACCATTCCCACGGCGGCGAGAACTGCCAGTCTCTCCGGCCACGGTCCCAGACGATCAGAAAGGGTGAGCTCGTCACGAAGGGGAACCTTCGCCTCGAGGTAACCGGCCCCTACCTCACCCAGAACACCCGCGAATGATCCGTCTGGCTCGATGATCGCAGAGATTCCGGACGTGCTCGCGATCAAAACCGTCCGACCATGCTCAACCGCGCGCAACCGAGACATGGCCAGTTGCTGCTCCGGCTGTCCGGTGTGTGCGTAGGTCGCGTTATTCGTCTGGATCGTCATCAGTCGAGCCCCACGCCCAGCCAATGGCCCCTGAACACCTTGCCCGAGAACTGCTGCCTGGCCAAGTCCGTCATAGGCCACCTCGAAGCAGATCAGGTCACCGATTCTGGCCGGTCCCAGTTGAAGCACCCCGGTGGACTCCCCCGCTGCGAAGTCACGGGGTATGCGCGCGAGCCGATCATTGAGATGTGCCAGAAGGGACCGCATCGGGATGTACTCACCAAAGGGCACGGGGTGTTGCTTGACGTAGAAGGTGGTCGGGCCTGGCGTGGCCGATGCTGTTGGCATCCAAACGATCCCGGCATTCCAGACATGTGACGGATCGCTGGGGACGTTCACGACAGCACCAACAAGAATGGGGACTCCGATTGCATCGACGGCTCGTTGGATGAGCGCACCGGCCTGTGCATCCATCAGCGGATCGATGTCGGTGGAGTTCTCCGGCCAGATGACGAAATCCGGCTGTGCCACCTTGCCACGACGCACATCTGCCGCAAGCACCAAGGTTTCCTTGACGTGGTTCTCAAGGACTGCCTCGCGCTGGCCCAGGAAGTCTAGGCCGACTCCGGGAACCCCACCTTGCACCACGGCGGCCGTCACACTGTCAGCTCCGCCCACGGTAGAACCGCCGGTCGGCAGCGGCACCAATCCGCCCGCAGTACTGAGCAGCGCGACACCGATCAGACTCGCGACGCAGATACGCGGTTGGCGTCGCATCACCCACGCCAACGCCAGAAGTGCTCCCATTGTCGCAACCACGGCCGTGACCAGGGGTGCCCCGCCGATTGCTGCATAGGGCGCAAGTGGCGACTCCGATTGACTGAACGCGAGCCGTCCCCACGGGAATCCATCGAAGGGGAACCTGCTGCGCAGCGCCTCGGTACTCACCCACAGCAGTGGAACGGCCAGCACCCAGAATCGCAGCCGACTTGTGATGGCAATACCTGCACCGAGCAGACCGAACGCGGGGATGAACAGGCAACTGAGCATGACCCAGGCGTCGTCGCCAACCACCCTCATCCAGGTGATGTGTGGGAGAAAGAAACTGAATCCGAACAGAATCCCCAGCAGGAACCCGGCCCTTGTGGATGCGCCATGCCAACTCAGGGTCGCAACGGCGACAGCTACTGGAGCGCACCAGAAGAGGTCATGTGGTGGGAACGCCAGAACAAGAAGAATTCCGCTGGCTATCGTGCCAGATACACGCAACATCATCTGACTGCGCGGATTCAACTGGGGCACTTCCTAAGCCTACGTGAGTTTGACCACCTGGTCGTCAACGAACTGTTCGGTGACTCGCGTAACGCGCAGTCCCCTGGGAAACGATTAGGGAACTACGCAGGTTCCCGTCGCCGTCGCGACGATGAGGGCATTGCCCAGCACCTCTGCGGCCGAAGCAGACACCTCTGGGGTCGCCCTGCACACCACTCGCGCCTCAAAACTGATACCGCGGGAACGGGTACCGACCCTCGTTATCGTTGCGGTCGCTTCCAAGACATCACCGCCCATAACTGGGGCGGTGAAGTTGACCTGTTCGTACGCGGCGAACAATCCCTCATCACCATCACTGCGAATGAGGAGTTCAGTGGCAACATCTCCGAACATCGACAATACGTATGCCCCGTCCACCAGATTGCCACCGTAATGTGCATGTGAATACGGGACATATCGACGATGGGTGACAGACATTCCCAACCGCTCAATGCTCGTCATCGTTGTCGACCTCCAGGTTGGGTTAGAAGTGCATGCACAAGATATGAGGCAACTTCGCCAGGCGTGGTGCCCTTGCCGAAGATCCTGTCAACGCCCAGTTCGGCGGTCATGGCCTCATCGAATCGCGGTCCGCCGATCACCAACAGAGGTCGTCGATCCGCTGGGAAGGCCTCTCGGAAGGCAGCCGTCATATCGCGGGTGTTGTGCAGATGGGCATCTTTCTGCGTTACCACCTGAGACACCAGAACCGCATCCGCCTTGTGAATGCGCGCTTGCTCAACCAGATCCGGGATCGCGACCTGGGCTCCGAGATTCACCACTTTGAGCTCGGTGTAGTACTCCAACCCCTTCTCCCCCGCGAATCCCTTGATATTGAGAATCGCATCGATCCCGACGGTATGGGCATCGGTGCCAATACATGCACCCACGACAACGAGCGGCCGACGCAGCGCCTTCTTCACCGCCGTATTGACCTCCTTGGGAGACAGCAGCGGATAGTCGCGCTCGACCACCTGCACCTCGCGTAGATCTACCAGATGGTTCACCGATC
The DNA here is from genome assembly GCA_963978055.1 of uncultured bacterium. Taxonomy (GTDB): domain Bacteria; phylum Actinomycetota; class Actinomycetes; order S36-B12; family CAIYMF01; genus Longivirga. The sequence continues at coordinate 20,291 of CAXBQZ010000017.1, read as the reverse complement.
CGTATACGACGAAGAAAGTGAAATCTGGACCCATGGCCTTCGCATGGACGACCATGGCAGGATCCATGCCCATCTTCTTGGCCAACTGGAGGGCTGCACCCTCTGCCTTCTTCGTGTGCGCGATTGGCAGGGTGAAGGACATCTGCACCATGCCATCACCAGTGGTGTCACCGTAAGGTCGAACGATCGTCTTCTCGGCAGCGGACCCGGTTGAGGTTGCGGCCTTCTTCGATCGTCTCGGTGCTGACTGGGCGCTCACCTGATCACTCGTCATCGCGCCAGCCCTTCGTCAAGCAGATCGACGGCAGGATTGACGTAGCCGCTGGCCTTCTTGACGACTCCATCAAGTCCTCTACCGGCATGTGCGGGCCGTTTCATCAAGCCGAACGTGCCATCACCGATGGCCTCAAGGAGCGTATCGTCAACGATCTTCTCCAACAGCTCTACTGCCTCTCCAAGCACCTGCCGCGCCCGCTGGGCAATAAACCCATCAGGAGCGGGGTGAAAGTCCTGCGACAACTGGCCCGCGGTGTTGAACACATACCGAACGTTTTGCAAGGCAAGATCGCGATCGGACAGCCACGGAGTCACAACTGCCTCGGTCATCATGCCGACCAGCAGGATTCCCTGACCGGTGAGTGCCCCAGCAAGGTTGAAGAAGCCATCGTGCAGGAAGCCCATGAATACATCCCCGGTCATGTGCTTGGTTGGGGGCATCCATTTCAACGGGGCGTCAGGAAACAGCGCACGGGCCAACATGGCATGTGCAAGTTCGAGCCTGAATGAGTCAGGCACAGTCGGACTGATCTCAAAGGCATGGCCCAATCCGAGTTGCCAGTCCGCCAGCCCGGCCTCCTTGGCGAAATACTCGTTGAGCAGTTGACTGACGGTTACCGTGTGGGCGGCCTCCACCGCATCTGCAGTCGTGAGGTAGTTGTCCTCACCCGTGTTGATGATGATTCCCGCGCGAGCATGGATCTGTCGGCTGAACCGTTGATCGACGAATGTTCGGATCGGATTGATATCGCGAAACAGGATTCCGTACATCGAGTCGTTGAGCATCATGTCGAGCCGCTCGAGACCGGCAAGTGAGGCGATCTCGGGCATGCACAACCCAGATGCATAGTTGGTCAGACGCACATACCGGCCGAGTTCGGCGCTGGTCTGGTCCAGCGCGGCGCGCATGAGGCGAAAGTTCGCCTGTGTGGCATAGGTTCCCGCATAGCCCTCACGAGTTGCGCCCTCCGGTACGAAGTCGAGCAACGACTGACCAGTCGATCGAATGACCGCGATGACGTCCGCACCTTCACGGGCAGCGGCCTGTGCCTGAGGGATGTCCTCGTAGATGTCTCCGGTAGCCACAATGAGGTAGATCCATGGCGCCGGCGGATTGCCGTAACGTGCGATCAGTTTGTCGCGATGTCTGCGATTGGCATCGATCCGTCTCATCCCGGTTGCGATGGACGCACGAGCGGCTTTCCCAGCCCGCACCGCATCACGACCCTCTGGCACATGGAACGTCAAGGATCCGGCCGCTGCCTTCTGGGCGACTGTCAGAAGATCCTGATCGGTGCGCAGCATCGCGTCCCACACCGGCAAGGCGATCCCGTGCTCTAGTCCGGCCTGCTCCCGCACCAGATCCACGACGCGGTTGACCCACGGAATTCCTTCAACATCGGCACCCTCGAGACCAGCCAGCCGCAGTGTTGCGCGCTCAACCGACACAGTTGTGTGGCGCTTGGCCAGACTGACAACAGGTGCACCGGCCTTGCGCGCCAGAGTCCGAGCCTTGCGGATCGTGATCGGGTCCAACTCAAGGCTGCGCTGTGTCGAGGATCTCGACTGCGTCATGTGACTCCTCCACGGTCTCTGATTGCCACGCCCATCCTCACAGATGCCCCTCGGCCGCGAGTCGATTTGTGAAGAGTTCGCGAACTCCGGCCTCCGAGCGCAGCAGGTCAAACGCCAGGTCGGCATGGCCGGGTGTAAAGCCATTTCCGATCAACATCGTGACATCGGCTGCCAGTCCTTCGGCACCGAGTGCCGCCGTCGCGAACGAGGTCGCCATCGAGAAGAAGATGATCGTTCCACCACTGGCCGTCGACAGGATCGCACCGTGCTCACAGCCCGGCACATCGACACAAACCACCACAACGTCAGCAGCTCCGCCGAGTGCGGTACTGATGGAATCGGATAGGGCCACCGGATCACGGGCATCGGCAAGAGCAACCGCATCGCAGATGCCTGCAGCGCTCAGTGAGTCCTTCTCGCGAGCATGTGGAACCACTCCGACGGTCAACTGAGCGCCTGCCTGTCGAGCCGCCGCCAGTGACAGAGATCCGCTCTTGCCGGCACCGCCAATGACCGCAACGCGCGGGGCCCTCCCCCGCTCAACATAGGAGGTAACAACTCGCGCGGTGAGCGCCGGTGCCCCGCACACGTCCATCACCGCCATGGCCAGCGGGCCCGGAAGATCATCGGGGACCTTGGCCACAATGGTTCGGTCGAACAAGATGGCATGCCCGTCACATGGCACCTGCTCACTGAGCCCGTCCCACGACCGCAACCCATCCTCGATCAGCAGCGGGGTAAGCGTGAGACTGACCAACGTGGTGACGTGATCGCCCACGGCGAGCTCGTGATGCTCACTATCTGGCCCAATCGCCTCAACCTCTCCGACCAGCATGCCACCGGACCCGGTGACGGGGTTGTGCATCTTTCCGCGCGTCTGAATGATCTCCAGAACCTCAGCTCGCACGGCCGGTCCATCACCGGCATGCTTATCGAAGAGTTGACGGAAGCTGGCGGCGTCGAGATTGAGCCGATGGACCCGAATCCGCACTTCGCCAGGATGCAGTTCTGGATTGGCATCGAGCTTCCATGCTGCCTGCGGCAGCACCCCCGATGGCTCAAGAACTCTGTGCAGCCCCACTGGGCTCGAATCGTGGGTCACGACCATCCTTCATCATCAACCTCGGCGTGCAGATACTCCCGATATGTATCGAATCTGACGCAGATTTTCCTGTATATTGACACTATACGGAAGATTGTGCGTGAAACACGATTCCGCTTGGTGACATTTCTGCGACAAAGGACGATCCCATGACAGATCTGCTGGAGCCGGTTGAGACGACGCTGCCACAGCCATATGCCTACCAGCGACGTGAACTCGTTGAACCCGATTGGCGTCGCTTCCCCGGCTGGGCTGATGTCACCGAACAGGAGTGGCGCTCAGCGCAGTGGCAGAGATCGCATTGCGTCAAGAACACCGCTCAGTTGAAGACTGTCCTGGGCGATCTCGTGGACGACAGGTTCTACGCTGATATCGAGGCCGATATCGCCAGTGCCGCGACCATGTCGATGCTCATTCCCCCGCAGATGCTCAACACGTTCGCCGCGGGCGTTGAACCAACAGGGGCTGGTTCGCTCACCGAAGGGTTCTATGCGGATCCCGTGCGCCGCTACATGCTGCCGGTGCTCTCTGATCGTCGAACGGACTGGATGAGCCACCCCCATTCCACTCGTGATTCACTTCATGAACACGAGATGTGGAAGGTCGAAGGGCTCACGCACCGCTACCCGACCAAGGTTCTTGCCGAACTTCTTCCGACCTGCCCGCAATACTGCGGCCACTGCACCCGTATGGATCTGGTGGGTAACTCCACCCCATCGGTTGAGAAGCTCAAGTTCATCACCAAACCTGATACCCGCCTGCAGGACATGCTCACGTACTTGCGTGAGAGTCCTGGGGTGCGGGATGTGGTTGTCTCCGGTGGAGATGTGGCCAACATGCCGTGGCCTCGTCTGGAGTCGTTCATCTCCGAACTCCTGACGATGGACAACATTCGAGATATTCGTCTGGCCTCCAAAGCGTTCATGGCACTCCCCCAGCACTGGCTGCAAGACGATGTTCGGGCCGGTATGGAACGAGTGGCTACCACTGCGCGCTCTCGTGGGGTGGGCCTGGCTATCCACACGCACGTCAATTCCGCACAGTCTGTGACCCCGCTCGTCCGAGAGGCCACGCGGGCGATGTTCGAGGCGGGTGTGCGCGATGTTCGAAATCAGGGCGTCTTGATGCGTGGGGTCAACGCCACCACCACGGATCTGCTTGATTTGAGCTTCGCCCTCATGGATGGGGCGGGCATCCTGCCCTACTACTTCTACATGTGCGACATGATCCCCGCGGCTGAGCATTGGCGGGTTGCGGTGTGGGAGGCACAGGAACTCCAGCACGGAATCATGGGTTACCTACCCGGATTTGCTACCCCTCGCATCGTCTGTGATGTGCCCTACGTCGGAAAGCGTTGGGTGCACCAGCTGCATGAGTACGACCGCGAGCGCGGCATCTCGTACTGGACGAAGAACTACCGGACCGGGATCGAAACCACAGATGCTGCCGCTCTCAGCCGCACGTACGAGTACTACGACCCGATCCATACGCTGCCCGCATCTGGTCAGGCGTGGTGGGCTGAACATGCTCGTGAGTCAGTGGCAGAGGCCGAAGCGGCCCACTCCAACGACTAAGCGATCACCTCACAGCGGCTGCGGTCGACCCTCGAAAGGTGTCGACAGAACCACACTGGTTCTGGTCGACACCTGGGCTGCCGCCCTGATTTCAGCTAGCAGCACCTCGAGTTCACCCGGTCCACCCACGCGCACCTTGAGCACATATGACTCGTCTCCGGCCACGGACCAGCAGGCCTCGATGGCCCCGATGTGCCGCAACCGTTCAGGGGCATCATCAGGTGCCGCCGGATCGATGGGTTTGATCGACACCAGTGCCGTAAGCGGCAGTCCGATCTGGTCATGATCGATCGCGATGGTGTACCCGCGAATAACTCCACGCTGTTCCAAGCGACGCACCCGCTGGTGAACCGCTGAGGTTGACAGACCCGTCTCCCTGCCCAGATCGGTGTAGGACATCCGGCCGTCTTGGGCGAGGAGATTGACGATGGCGATGTCCATCTCTTCCACGTTACGTCCTTAGGTGATGATCAGATCGCGCGGGCGATTGTTGAGGCGTTCGAACCCTGATTCCGTGCACACGACAATGTCCTCGATCCGCGCTCCATGATGACCCGACTGGTAGATGCCGGGTTCAACGGAGAAGGCCATTCCGGGCTCGAGCAGTTCGTCGTTACCCGCCACGATATAGGGATCCTCGTGTGTCTCAAGTCCAATTCCATGCCCGGTGCGGTGGATGAAGAGGGCACCGTAGCCCCGGTCAGTAATGATGGAGCGAGCGGCGGCGTCAACGCTCTCTGCCGAGACGCCGGGCCGAACCTGCTGACACGCAGCTTCCTGTGCTTCCTGAAGGACGCTGTAGTACTCGATGAACTCCGCAGGTGCTGACCCAACCGCGTAGGTGCGGGTCTCATCACTGCAATACCCGTCTGGCATGGTGCCACCGATATCGACGACCACCGGATCACCCGTCTCGATGACCCGATCGGACACCTCATGATGTGGGCTGGCTCCATTAGGCCCACTTGCCACGATGACAAAATCCACTCTGGAGTGTCCGGCGGCAAGAATCGCCTCGGAAATATCCTGCGCCACCTCACGCTCGGTCCGCCCCGCACGCAGCCAGGCTGGCACCTGTTCATGGACGGAATCGATGGCCGCACCGGCACGTCGCAAGGCATCGATCTCGTCAGCGGACTTGCGCATCCGCAGCTCCTGCAGCACAACACCTGCCAGTCCTTGTTGAACATTGGGCATGGCTTCTCGCAGGTGCAGCACCTTTTCAGCCCACATGTGGTTATCAAGACCGACCCAGCCACTATCAGGCAAGAGCCTGGCCACCTTGGTGTAGGGGTTGTCGAGTTCATCCCAAAACGCGATGATCATGCCCAACTCTCCGAGCGGACTGGCCTTTGCGGCATCCAATTCGAGTCTGGGCACCAACATCACCGGATCCGAATCCGCAAGCAGCACCAGACACGTGAGGCGCTCAAGTGGCACGGCGTCATATCCGGTCAGGTAACGCAAATCAGGGCCGGGCGTGATCAGCAGTGCGCTCGCGCCCACGGCGCGCGTGGCCAGCTGCGCCCGAGTAAGCCGATTGGCGAGATCATCAATGGGTGGGTGTGCGGTTCGGGTCACCATCTGACAATACGCTGTCCCGAGCCATTAGGGTCTGAGCGTGACACAGTCCCTGCTTTTGTTGGATTCGGCCAGCCTCTACTTTCGCGCGTTCTTTGGAATGAAGGATGACGTGCGTGCTGCAGATGGCACACCCGTCAATGCCGTGCGTGGATTCCTGGACTTCATCGCTCGTCTGGTCAAGGACTATGAGCCCGCTGAGCTCGTGTGCTGCTGGGATGACGACTGGCGTCCGGACTTTCGAGTGGCAGCGATCCCCTCGTACAAAGCGCATCGTGTTGCTGATGGAACCTTGGGTGAAGTGGTTCCCGACGAACTCGAGGTTCAGGTGCCCATCATCGTCGATCTCTTAGCGGCCCTCGGGATAGCCCGCATCGGCGTACCCGGCTTTGAGGCAGATGACGTCATCGGCACCCTTGCAACGCGGGCGACGCGTCCCGTTGTCATCGTCACCGGAGATCGAGATCTGTTCCAGCTCGTTGACGATGTACGCGATGTCCGTGTGCTCTACACGGCCAAAGGGGGTGTCGCCCGGGGTGATGTGGTTGACGAGTCCTACATCAGCGAGAAGTACTCGATCCCCGGACGTGCATACGCCGACTTCGCTGCGCTGCGAGGTGATCCCTCAGATGGGCTACCAGGTGTGCCAGGGGTAGGTGACAAGACTGCTGCTGCACTCATCACAGAGTATGGAAGTCTGGACGGTGTGCGGCGCGCTGCTGAGAGAGATGACCCTGCAATCCGCGCCAGCATTCACGCCAAGGTGCGCACTGCCTCGTCATATCTTGATGTCGCACCGACAGTTGTTCGAGTGGTCACCGATATCGACATTCCACACGTCAACATCGCGCTTCCTACCCAGGCCGCAGACGTAGAGGGGCTACGAGCACTGACCGAGCGTTGGAACGTAAGGGCCTCCGTTTCGCGTGTTCTGCAGGTGCTCGGATCATCCCCCGCGGGTGAGACCTCAGACCGATGAGAACGCAACCACTCCACGCTTGACCGAGTCGACGGCCTCCCGGGCAACTCTGGCCAGCGCCTGACTGTCTGGGTCGCTGCCGGATCCCGCCGCATCTGCAATCTGCCCCAGCAGATCCGCCAGTTGTTTGCACCATCGAACGAAGTCACCGGCTGCCAGATCGACATCTCGAAGGACCGAATCCAGCCTTCCGCCAGAGGCCCATCGAAATGCCGCCCACGCGAAGCCGGCATCTGGTTCTCGCAGGAAGTGCACTCGCTCTTCTGACTCAAGTTCACGCAGTTCGGACCAGATGGACGATGTTTCAGAGATCACGTCCCGCACGCGACCGGTGGGAAGGCGCGGAGGTGTCGTCTCCTCGGTCTGCCGTGCCTCAAACACCAGAACCGACGCACAGGCCGCCAGTTCAGCCGGAGTCAGATCCTTCCACAGTCCTGACCGAAGGCACTCGGCGGCAACCAGGTCGAGTTCTGCATACAGCCTCTGTAGAAGCCGACCGCTTTGGGTGACCTGCGCATCGTCGGAGTCTGAACTCAGGTACCCGAGTCTGGCCAGAATCGCGCACACCCTGTCGAACTGACGCGCAATCGAGTTGGTGCGCGTTTCAACCCGACGCTCAAGTCCACGGGTCTCTCGTAGCAGGCGATGGTATCGCTCAGCCCACCGAGCGTGGTCTTCACGTTGATCACAGCCATGGCAGGGATGCTGGCGAATCTGCTTGCGCAGTTCCAGAATCTGTTGGTCATCACCGGTTGCTGTCTTACGGGGTCTTTCAACGCGAAGATCGCCCACAGTCTCTTTGAGTCGATTTGCAAGGTCACGCCTGGAGTTCGCTGATCGCGGATTGAACAGTTTCGGAATCCGAATTCGCTCCAGAGGATCCACCGGTTGTGGGAAATCCACCACGGACAGGCGCCGCACCTGACGATCGAGGGTCAGGACCGTGGGCCGTGGCTCATCCTTATCTGACAGACCTGGATCGATGACGACTGCCACACCGGACCGACGTCCCGTGGGCACCATGATCACGTCCCCGGGTTTGAGCACTGCCAGCGACGCGGCGGCGCTGGCACGGCGCTTGATTGCCCCATCCCGAGCGATCTCCTTCTCACGATCACTCAGCCGACGACGAAGTTCGGCGTACTCCTCAAAGTCACCGAGGTGGCATGACATCGACTCTCGATAGCCGTCAAGAGCGCTCTCCTGGCGACGCACCTGGGTGGCCATCCCCACCACGGCGCGGTCGGCCTGAAACTGGGCAAAGGAGGTTTCGAGGATCTCGCGAGCGGCATGGTGACCCACGGAACCAACGAGATTCACCGCCATGTTGTAGGAAACACCGAACGAGGATTTCAGCGGGTAGGTACGCGTTGACGCAAGACCAGCCAGTGCTCCCGGGTCGAAGCCCTGATGCCATACGACAACCGCATTACCTTCAACGTCAATACCGCGACGGCCTGCCCGACCGGTGAGCTGGGTGTACTCCCCCGGGGTGATATCTGCGTGGGTCTCACCATTCCACTTGACCAACTTCTCGAGAACGACCGTCCGGGCCGGCATATTGATGCCCAGAGCGAGGGTCTCCGTGGCAAACACCACCTTCACCAACCCGAGCTGGAAGAGATGTTCAACCGTCTCCTTGAAGGTCGGGAGCATGCCAGCATGATGGGCCGCGAAGCCACGCTCCAGTCCATCCAGCCAGTCCAGATAGCCAAGAACGGTGAGATCCTCCTGCGGCAGGTCTGCGCAGCGATCTTCGACGATCTCCCTGATCCGCTCACGCTCCTCATTACTGGTCAGCCGCAAGCCTGCTGCCAACACCTGATCTACCGCGGCATCACAGCCAACGCGACTGAAGATGAAGTTGATTGCTGGTAGCAGCCGTTCTCGGTTGAGCCGTTCAACCACCTCGTATCTCATCGGCACATTCCGATTGCGAGGTCGCTTCCCGCCGCGCCCAGGACGACGATTGTCGGCACCGCTTCTGCTGTTGCGATCCTCCTCCCGTGCCAGCCGTACGAGTTCTGGATTCAGCACTGTCTGCTGATCATCTGCAAAGAGGTCAAAGAGGCGGTCACCGGCCATGACATGCTGCCAGAGCGGAACTGGCCGGTGCTCCTCCACGACAATGGTGGTTGCACCCCGCACTTCACCCAACCACTCGCCGAACTCTTCGGCATTGCTCACCGTGGCCGAGAGCGCAACCACATCGACATGCTCGGGAAGGTGAATGATCACCTCCTCCCACACCGCTCCGCGGAAACGATCAGCAAGGTAGTGCACCTCGTCCATCACGACGTAGGCAAGGCCATCTAGGGTGCTGGAGTGTGCGTAGAGCATGTTTCGCAGGACTTCCGTGGTCATGACGACCACCGGGGCATCTCCATTGACGGAGTTATCCCCCGTCAGGAGGCCCACATTGTGGGCCCCGTATCGTTCGACCAGATCATGAAATTTCTGGTTACTGAGCGCCTTGATGGGTGCGGTGTAGAAGCACTTGCGTCCGCTACGCAATGCGAGATGAACAGCAAACTCACCAACGATGGTCTTGCCTGATCCAGTGGGGGCTGCCACCAGAACTCCCTGACCCGCCTCCAGGGCCCTGCACGCCTCTACTTGGAATTCATCAAGTTCAAACTCGTACAGCTGACGGAACTCGTTGAGCGCGGACCTCTCGTCGGCGGCTCTACGCCTGGCCGCGGCATAACGTTCTGCCGGCGTGTCCATGCTCTAAGACTATGGACAATCAGCTGGTTGGTCGCGCCAGAACACGCACCGCACCAGCCACAATCTCGACGTCGACGGGCAGTGCGCCAATGAGTTCACCATCGGCATAGGCGGTCTGACTAGGGGCCTCGATCCGAACCGTGCGGGCCCGGTACTGGTGAACTTCGGGACGTCTGATGTGGGTACCCGCGTAGACCGATGGAAAGACTCGAAGAAATGTGGAGGTCTTCAGTTCGTCGAGGAACGTGAGGTCGAGCAGCCCATCGTCCATCTGCGCATCTGGCGCCACCTTCATGCCACCGCCGTATCGGGGACCGTTGGCCACAGCCAACAGCATGCCCCGCTTTTCGATAATCATCTCAGTCGGGAGTCCCGCATCGAGGGTGAGCCGATATGGAACTGCTCGGAACACCCGCAATTCGGCAAGAATGGCGGCGATATATCGCGCCTGACCCGCTGGCCACGACATGTTGTTTGCTCGTGCGTTTACGCTCGAATCGAACCCACTGGACAGAACGCCCAGGAACCATCGAGATTCACCTTGAACTATTGCCCGACCTGCGTCCACGACTCGGGTCTGACCGGACCAGATCAGATCACAGATGATCGCTGCAGCCTGATCCGTGTCTGACGGAAGACCCAATGCTCCAGCATTGTCGTTACCCGTTCCAACGGGCAGTATCCCCAGGGCAATATCCGTGTCCGCTACCGCCTGAAGTGCCATATGCACCGTGCCGTCGCCGCCGCAGGCGACGATCGCCGCCGGTTGCTGATCATGAACCGCATCAGCGAGAGCAGCGCGGGCGTCTGCAGCACTACGTCCCGAGACGGTAAGCGTGGGAATCCCTAATCTCTGGATCCGATCGGCAAGTGCCTGGGCTGCTACTACGGAGCGACCGCGGCCTGAGGCAGGATTCGCCAGAAGGATGATCGGCCGGGTCATAGATTGATGCTAGAGGCTGGAACCTCAGGTGATGTCCTCATCGATGGGACTGGGTACAAGATCCTCGGGTGCCACCAGCGCGGGCTCGATGGTGGAAACCTCATCATCAGCCCAGTCCTTCGCACCCGCACGTGCCGCCTTGCGGGCCCGCCGTCGATCGTTGATGAGCATGATGATCACAGCAATGGCGACAATCACCATGAATGGGGCCGCCACCACCAGCATCGAAACCGGATCGGTGCTGGGTGTGGCCACCGCTGCAAAGGTGAGCACTCCGATAACCAGCCAGCGCCAGGACTTCAGAAGTCGTTCCCCACTCAGAATTCCTGCAAAGTTCAACATCACGAAGATGGCCGGGATGATCGCGCCAATGCCAAAGAACAACATCAATTGGATCGTGAAGGCAAGATAGGTATTGATGTTGATGATGTTTGCGACGTTCGTCGGCGTGAAGCCGAGCAGCAGATGCAGGAGCGACGGCATGGCCTTGTAGGCGATCACTGTGCCAAGGATGAAAAGTGGTGTGGCGGAGAAGACAAATCCATACGCCCAGCGACGTTCAGTTCCTTTAAGCCCCGGGGCAAGGAATCTCCACAGCTGATACAGCCAGATGGGCAGGGCGATCACGACCCCGGATATCAGGACCACCTGCAACTGCAGGGTGAACGCATCCGTTACGCCGTTCACCGCAAGAACGACATTGCGCCCATTTGCCTTCGCCTCAGCAACCACGTCCATGAAGGGAGCGGTGATCAGCGCAAAGAGCTGGTCGTAGAAGAACCAAGCCAGACCCGAGGCCGCCAGAATGGCAAGGGCAGACTTGAAGAGTCGACTCTGAAATTCGCGCAGGTGCTCAAACAGCGTCATCGCGCCGTCTGACGATGGGCGACGTGAACGCCGTTTGGCGCTTGGTTCGCCAGTGGCCATTGGTTCAGGCGTTGCCGTCAACCGGTGGGGTCACGGGTTGTGCAAGAACCTGCTCCCCGGTGACCGGGTCAACGAGGTACCGCGGGCTGCTCGGATTCGATGCCGGAGCTACCGGGGCAGGTGCCGGCACTGTTGGCGCTGGGGACACCGGAGCGGCCGTCACGGGGGCGGCAGCAGCGGGAGCGGACGCAACGGCTGGGGTCTCTGCTGACGCATCAGTGCGCAAACCATCAGTCTCTGCCTTGAAAATGCGCATCGAACGGCCAACTCCGCGCGCCAGATCCGGCAGTCGCTTCGCACCGAACAGCAGCAGCACAATAAGCAGCAGGATCAGAAACGCCGGCTTCTCGAACAGGGCCATTGATCAAACCTCACATGATCGTGACTGTACGAACTTCGTACACATCTAACGATAACCCCTCGCGATAGGTTTCATCGCCCGCTTGACAGGGTCATTGCCTCGGCAATTTCCTCGTGGGACTCCAGCCACAGGACCAGATCGAGCAGATCGTCATAGTTGATGGGACGGCCACGATGTGGCTCACGAGCTTCCGCGGGGACCGGAGTTCGCTCAATGCGAACACCTGCCGATCCCAGCAGACGAATCGTGTCCTCGTCTGCAACCTTCACAACCTCATCACCGCAGGTGGTACACGTGAATGCGTACGTCCTTCGTGATTCGCTCTCCTCGATTGCCTCAACAACATGAGCGCGTACCTGACGTGGACCGAGGTCAACGTCACCGCAGCTGGGGCAGGTCGCCTTGATGGTGGCCATGGTGTGCCTCCCTTCGGTCGATTGGCCCTCGTGGGGGGACCAACATTCAGTGGTTACAACCACCGCATCGGCCTAATCCGCCACTGGCTTAAGCCAATTTCCGCGAGAATTTGGCTCAGGCCGACGGCCGGGTGCCCTCCGGGCGCACCAGTCGAGAGCTAGCGGGCCTCATATCGGTCGAGGGCAGCTCTGGCTGCAGACACCACGCGGGACGTCACATCCGGTTGGTCCACGACTGAGACTGAACTCCCCATGCGCAATAGCAGCCGGGTCAACCAGGTCATATCAGAGACCGGAAGAGTAACGATAAGGGTTCCATTCGGGCCTTCCTCCACCGAGTCATGTGGATACTCATCGGCAATCCATGCTGCCTCGGGGGCACACATCAAGGTCACCGTAGGGCCGTCCGGACGCAGGGCCGAGCTAAGATCCACGCCTTCGATGTCATGCGGAATGGCGGTTGACTCATCGAGAACGTCCAGGCGCTCGATCCGATCCAGTCTGAACGTGCGCACCGCCTCAGCGCGCAAGCACCAACCCTCAAGATAGCTGCGGCCATCGATACTGAGCAGTCGCATTGGATCCACATCCCGCTCAGAACGCGTATCAGAGGCGGATACATATACAAGTCGTACGCGTCGATTCGCCGTGATCGCCTCGCCTACGAGCTGTGCCACGTTGGAGGCCACCACGTCGGAGGCAACCCGGAGGCCATCGAAGGTCACCAGCGCTTCACCAGCTGCACTTTCAAGCTTGCTGATGGCGCTGGTGAGCACATCCCGCTGGGTAACCCCTGGCACCTGCTCGAGGTACCGGAGCGCCACGGCCAGCGCGGCAGCCTCATCGGGCGTGAGCCGTAGGGGTCTGTCGAGAGTCTGCGGGTCGAGCACATGGATCGACCCGTCCTCATCCCAGAACTGGATATCGACGAGGTCCCCATGCAGATGTCCCGGCGTTCCCGTGCAGATCAGCAGCCACAGATCGTCCTGAAACTGCTTCTCCGACACTCCGAAATGACTGGCGGCCTCGGCGATGGTGACACCATCATTCGCACTAAGCCACGGGACGACCGTCAGCAGCCGAGCAAGTCTTGTGCCAGCCGTCTCGTTGATGCGTCGATTCATCGGTCAACCCCGGCCAAGCGCGACAGCCTTTCAACCACTGCGGCCCTGAGCTCCGTTGGCTCCAACACCAGCACAGTGTCGGCGTACTGGACCAGTTCCGCGGCGAAGGCGTCGACATCACCATATGAAACCACCGCGATGTCCCCGTCAACATCAGTAGCTCGTCTCAGCAATGAGATCGCTTCGCCGGCATCGATCTGAATTTTGGCCTGCCAAACCTGATCAGGAACAGACTCACGGATCATGCCCGCCACATCGACCTCTGAGGGGATCTCGTAGGCACCCTGCGGGCTCGAAGTCGTGGGAGTGCCTACTATTCGCGACAGTCGAAATACGCGCGGCTCTTGTCGATCGCGATCATGCCCGACCAGGTACCAATGCCCCCGGCGTGACACGACTCCCCACGGCTCCACCTCACGCACATCGCCATTTCTGGCGGAGGGCTTTCGGTATTCGAAACTGACCACCCGACGTTCGCGAATGGCATCCATCACCACGGGGAATGCGCTGTCTGAGGTGGCGATACGTGCCTCGATACCGACTGGACCCTCGATGATCGAACCATCGCCTAGGCTCTCCAACTTACGAAGAGCTCGCCTGGCAGATGTGCCGAGACTGGCCTGCTCCCAGACCTTCGCCGCGAGTCCCAGCACTGAGAGTTCGTCCGGGGTAAACGCCACTTCCGGCAATGCGTAGGCATCACGCAGGATTCGATAGCCCTCGATACCGCCTTGACCGTCTGTTCCCTCGATCGTCTCGATCGGAACACCCATCCCGCGAAGTTCATCCTTGTCGCGCTCGAACATCCGCTCGAAGGCCTCTTCTGACGGACTCTCACGGTAGGCGTCTATGACCTCGCGCAGGGCGCTCTTGGGCATCGGCCGTGCCGATGCCATAAGAGCAAACAGAACGTTCAGCAATCGCTCTGCACGATCGGACGTGCTCACGTATGGTCCGTCAGCGAACGTCTAGAAGGTCAATGACGAAGATGAGTGTCTTGCCGGAAAGACGATGACCGCCACCAGCTGGCCCGTATGCCAGATGCGGTGGAATCGTCAGTTCACGACGACCCCCGGCACGCATTCCAGGGATACCGTCCTGCCATCCCTGAATGAGCCCACGCAGCGGAAACTCGATCGGCTCCCCGCGATTCCAGGATGCGTCGAACTCGTCACCTGTCTCGAACTCGACACCGACGTAGTGCACGAGCACAGTGGCCCCCGCAACGGCCTCAGCACCCTCACCCACGGTGATATCGCGGATGACCAACTCGTCCGGCGCATCACCGACAGGGAAATCAACCTCAGGCTTTGTGGCCATTGCCTACTCCTCGAGTCAAGAACCGGACCCAACATCCGGTGACCTGAGACTACGGGATCGAAACCAGATCGACGACGAAGATGAGCGTCTCGTTGGGCTGAATATTCGCCCCGCCTGGCGGGTTTGCACCGTAGGCCTGATCACCGGGAATCACCAGAAGGCGACGGCCGCCGACCTTCATGCCGGGGATACCGTTCTGCCAGCCGATGATCACCTGGTTCAACGGGAACTGTGCCGCCTGTCCACGATCCCATGATGAGTCGAACTGCTGTCCGGAGATAGCGCCGATCCCGACGTAATGTGCCGTGACTGTGTCGCCGGCCTTGGCCTCGGGTCCAGTACCGACAACCAGATCCTTGACGGTGAGCTGGGTGGTGCTCTTGGTATCCGAGCCCACGGTAACGGTGGGCTTCTCGCCGATGTTGCCCGTTACAGTGACGCCGGCATCTCCGATGACGAATGCGCCAGCCGGGTTCGTCGATGGGGCTGAGGTGACAGTTGGACTGCTGACCGCTGACGGAGTTGAACCTCCATCCGATGCTGTCTGGCTGCCACAGCCTGACAGGGCCAGCACCGTTGCGGCGGCAATGGAAACGGGCGCGAGAACACACAAATTCATTTTCACGTGATGACCATAACTTGTAGGCGGGCCGGAACCCGTGAGCGAAACTAGCTGACAGATTGCAGATCGATGACGAAAACGAGGGTCTCACCCGGTCGAACACCACTGTTGGCTGGTGGATTGTCACCGAAACCGAGCGCTGCCGGTACGAGAATCAGGCGTCGCCCGCCAACTTTCATCCCCACGACACCTTCTTTGAAGGCAGCGAATTTGAGATCTTGCGGGACGTAGTCGAAAGTCTTGCCACGCGACCATGAGGAGTCAAAGGTGTGCTTGGTCTTCGCCGTACGACCGACATAGTTGACGGACACATGTGAGGTCGATGTCGCAGTGGGCCCGTTGCCCACGATGACATCCTTCACCACCAGATCTGGCACCCCGTTGTTGCCCATGAACGGCAGCAAGCCCTGAAGATCATCACCGATCAACAGCACCGGCTTCTGCCCGAAGGGACCAGAGACCGACACCGATTTGTAGGTGAAACCGGACGCCGATGGACTCGCAGATACAGCGGTGGTTGATGTGGCAGAACTGCAGCCAGCAATCAGCAGGGTTGCGCCCAGACCCAGAGCGGCAATCCTTCGAACCATGAGTGATCTCCTAGAAATCGGTCGTCGACTGTCAAACGTCCCTGTGGCTCCCACAGTTCCCCATTGACGCGTGTGAAGGCAACGAATTGGCGCACAACAGGTGAGCGCAGGGTGAACAGCGGCTCTCCTCACATGCTCGCGATCAGCCGCTCGACCCTTTCGTCCACCGCCTTGAACGGATCCTTGCACAGCACCGTCCGCTGAGCCTGATCGTTGAGCTTGAGATGCACCCAGTCCACCGTGAAATCCCGACGGCGCTCCTGAGCGCGCTTGATGAAGTCACCGCGAAGCTTCGCGCGCGTGGTCTGCGGGGGCACGGACTTGGCCTCGAAGATCTCCAGATCCCTGCTGACGCGTGCCACCGCACCCCTGGCTTCCAGCAGGTAGTAGAGGCCACGCTTACGAGAGATATCGTGGTAGGCGAGATCAAGCTGGGCAATTCGAGGATGACCAAGGTCGAGATCATGTTTGGCCATGTACCGCTCGAGCAGTTTCAGCTTGATCACCCAGTCAATCTCCCGCTCCACACTGTGCAGATCCCCTGTTTCCACTGCGATCACAGTTCGAGTCCACAGACTCAGGACTCTCGAGTGAATCGAATCCGGATCGTCAACAAGTCCACGGCGTTCTGCGAAGGTGCGCGCACGATCAAGGAACTCAGTCTGAATCTGGAGCGCGGATAGTTCGCGGCCATTGGAGAGTTTGACTGTGCGTCTACCAGTGGGATCGTGGCTTATCTCACGGATGGCCCGGATCGGATTCTCCAACGACATGTCCCGCATGACCGTGCCGTGCTCGATCATCCGAAGCACGAGATCAGCAGCACCAACCTTGAGCATGGTGGTCGTCTCGGACATGTTGGAATCCCCAACGATCACGTGGAGTCGTCGATACCGCTCCGCGTCGGCGTGGGGTTCATCACGCGTATTGATGATGGGGCGTGAGCGAGTGGTGGCACTTGAGACCCCTTCCCACATGTGCTCGGCCCGCTGACTGACGCAGTACACCGCGCCACGCGGCGTGTGCAGCACCTTCCCCGCACCAGCAATGATCTGACGTGACACCAAGAACGGAATCAGCGTGTCGGCCAGCCGACTGAACTCACCCTGTCGGGTCACCAAGAAGTTTTCGTGGCAGCCGTATGAGTTTCCTGCCGAATCGGTGTTGTTCTTGAACAGGTACACATCTCCGACGATGCCCTCTTCTTCGAGACGGCGTTCTGCATCGACTTGAAGTCCCTCGAGGATTCTCTCCCCTGCCTTGTCGTGCGCAACCAGGCTCAGGATGTCATCACATTCTGGGGTGGCGTACTCAGGATGTGAGCCCACATCAAGATAAAGCCGCGCGCCGTTGCGGAGGAACACGTTGCTCGAGCGACCCCACGACACCACACGACGGAACAGGTAACGAGCCACTTCATCTGGTGAGAGCCGGCGCTGTCCTTTGAATGTACACGTGACCCCGTACTCAGTCTCAATGCCAAAGATCCGCTGGTCCACATTCACACTCTAATGGGACAACCGATCCGGACCGCAGTTTCCTATGCTGACCCTCATCAGGGATCGCCCGCGGTTTCCTCGCTGTCATCGGCAACTCCCAGCAGTTCGGAGAGGCGCTGCCCGGAGATTCGACGGAACTTGCGACCGTCCCGATCGCGTTCTAGGACGGCTACCTCGAGCTGACCCGGAGTGAGCAGGCGCGGCTCAGGATTGGTGGACGCACCAGCAGGTGCTGCGCCCAATTGCTCGACGGCCAGTTTCAGTGCCGCATCGAAGGTGAGGCCTTCAGACCATCCTGCTGCCAGACCGGCAGCGATGGCGTCCGCAGAGCCGCCCATGGCCAGATATCCATGCTCGTCCGCCACGGAACCATCGAAGGTGAGTCGATAGATCTGGTCGTCATGGGACGTACTTCCCACTTCAGCGACCACAAGTTCCACCTCATAGGGCTTCTGAGCCTCCGTGAAGATGGTTCCGAGGGTCTGGGCGTACGCATTCGCCAGACTTCGTCCCGTGACATCCCTGCGGTCGTAGGAGTAGCCCCGCAGATCTGCCAGCCGTACACCCGCAACGCGAAGGTTTTCAAACTCGTTGTATTTGCCCACAGCGGCAAATGCAATGCGGTCATAGATCTCAGAGATTTTGTGCAGCGCCCGAGACGGATTCTCGGCGACAAACATGATGCCGGCGTCGTACTGCAGAACCACAACCGACCGGCCGCGCGCTATTCCCTTTCGGGCATAGTCGGCCTTGTCCTTGATGACCTGCTCGGGTGAGACATAGAAGGGCACGCTCATCAGGCGCCTCCCCCTTCGACACGTGCCGTAGGCCCATCTGGGGATCCCTGACGCCGAGCGACAACATCACGGACTAGCCGGTCTAGTTCCTCAGGTGGGACCCGTCGGTATCCGTCGGAGTCTACGATCGCCACGAGGGGCAGGATTCCGCGAGCCAGATCCGGTCCGCCAGTGGCGGAGTCATCATCGGCTGCATCGTAAAGAGCCTCAATTGCCACGGTGATGGCATCGGACTGGCTGAGATCTTCACGCCACAACTTCTTCAAGGCTCCACGCGCGAAGAGAGAGCCGGAGCCGACACCATGATGACGATGTTCCTCGTATCGTCCACCCGTGATGTCGTAGCTGAAGATCCGTCCGATGTGGGTGTCTTCGTCAAATCCGGCAAACAACGGGACAACGGCCAGACCCTGCATGGCCATTCCAAGATTGCCTCGAAGCAGTGCGGCAAGCCGATTGGCCTTGCCATCCAACGACAGTTCCGCACCTTCGATTTTCTCGTAGTGCTCCAACTCCACCTGGAAGAGTTTGACCATCTCGATGGCCACCCCGGCTGCACCCGCGATACCCACACAGGAACTGCTGTCGGCTGGATACACCTTCTCGACATCCTTCTGGGCGATGAGGTTGCCCATGGTCGCCCGTCGATCCCCGGCCATGATCACGCCGCCCTCGTAGGTGAGGGCAACGATGGTGGTGCCATGCGGAGTGTCGATCATCGCTCCAGGAGTGCCGATCCGTCCGGAGGGAAGAAGGGATGAGTCGTGGCGTCCGAGGAACTCAGAGAAACTCGAGGTTCCGGGGGCCATGAAGTGTGCGGGCAGTGCAGCAGATGGGCCTGTCGACGTGCTCACTGGCCGCCCTTCTGTACGAAGCCGCGAACAAACTCCTCGGCATTGGTCTCAAGGGCCTCGTCGATATCGTCAAGGATAAGCGGGCAGCGTCGCCGATGTGCTGTTGCGGGTCCATCGCTCGTATCTCGCCGTCATGAAGCCCGTGCTCGACCAGGTGCACGCGATGGCGCACATAACGGGCGGCGGGTTGCCCGGGAACCTGGACCGTGTGCTGCCGCCGAACATGGACGCCGCGGTCGACACCGGCACGTGGACGGTGCCGAACACCTTCGCCGTGCTGGAAGAGGCCGGCGAAGTGGCACGCGCGGAGATGTTCCGCGCGTTCAACATGGGCGTGGGCATGGTGGTGATCACGGATGCGGACGGCGCGGCGTCGGTGTGCCGCAGTGCCTCGGCGCAGGGGGTGGCGGCGTGGGAGATGGGACGCGTGGTGCCGGGAAGCGGGACGGTCAAACGCACGGGAGGCAACACATGAAAACGTTTCGTTGCGTAATCGCCACGATGCTGCTCGCGATGGCCAGCAGCGTCGCGATCGTCATCGGACCCACACCGCCGGGGACGGGCGTGATGGCCGAGGCGCGTGCGGCGGCGCCGGCAAACTCCACGTCGCCGACGATCTTGCCCGACGGCAGCCGGTTGATGCCCACGTCGATCACCACGGCTCCCGTTTTGACCATCTGCGGCACGATCAGGTTCGGCCTGCCGGCGGCGACAACGAGAATGTCCGCGAGGATGGTGAACTGGGCGAGGTCGCGCGTCTTGGCGTGACAGATGCAGACCGTCGCCTCGCGCTGCATCAGCATCAGCGCCATAGGCTTGCCAAGGATCACGCTTCGCCCGATCACCACCGCTTGTTTGCCTTCGCACTGAATGCCGTAATGCTCGAGAATGCGGATAATGCCGAACGGCGTGGCGCAGCGAAAGCCGGGCAGGTCGGCGACGAGACGACCCAGGGATTGGGGCGTGATGCCGTCCACGTCTTTTTCAGCCCCAAGCGTCAAGAGCGCCTCATCCTCGTCCAGCT
>CAXBQZ010000016.1:0-41377 GCA_963978055.1 uncultured bacterium | reverse complement strand
GCGCATTCTGATCACGCCGGCACCGACGGCTAGCAGGCCGAGCAACCCAGCAAGCAAAGTCCAAGGGATCGCCCAAAAACTAGTTGACGCACTCGTCACTTCAACAGGCGGGTCGGCATCCCCGGCGGCTCCCAAGCCGCTCACGGAAATATCCGCAGTCTCGTAGAAAACCGGGGTCACGTCAGGAACGGTCACGCTAACTTGAGCGGAATTGCCAGGAAGAAGAAGCGGAATGTCGGCCAACTTGCCCGCTGACGCAGCCGGACCGACCACACCATGAACGGTCACTTCCTGCTGACCACCCAAGCGCACATTGCCAGTGTTCTTCACCTTGTAGGTGATCGTTGCGGTGCCTCTGCCGAACGGATTGACCGTTCCAGCGTATGAAGCCTGGACGTCAGAGATCTCAAGCTTCGGCGTCAGCACACCGGCGACTCGAACCCCAAGTCGGATACCAACCCGCTGCTCGAGCTTGATGCTCGTATTCCGATCGCCGGGGGTCGAGCCCTGAGACACGAGGGAAGCGACGACACCTCCGAGGTGATCCCCAATGAACGCATCCATCGGAATCTTGACGGTGAAGGGTACATACACCTTCTCGCGCGGTTGGAGAACGACGAATCCCTTGGCACCACGGCCACCGAAGGTGACCCACTTCGCGGTGTCTTTCGGCTTCACATATCCAGGCTGCAGCGTGAAGGAGCCGTCGGCCGCATTCAGGCCGTCGGCCGCGTAGAGGTTGAGGGTGAGGGGCTGGTACGTCAGGTTGACGACAGCCAACTCGTCCTTAACCTCGCCACCGCGCGGAGCCAACATGTTGTAGTTGGGCCGCCGGTCAACCTGCTGCTTGGTGCTCGGGCCGATGCCGAAGGTGATCACCGCAGCTCCCGTGGTCGCCGAACCAGAGCCCGATGCGCCAGTCGGCTTAGGCGACGGAGACGGGGATGAGGAGGCAGCGAGAGCGGGGCCCGTGGTCAGCGCCAGAATGGACATGGCAGCCACTGAGGCTAGGAAAGTTCTCGCTGAACGCACGGCTCCACGTTACCCAGCCGTGGTTTGCTGAAAACCAAAGTAAAGATGAACAAAAGATGACCGACATGGGGCAATCACGCCCGTGTCGGCGGCTCACATCTCCTGTTCAGGAACCCACCACTGAAAAGGTCAGGATTCCTGTGTAGGTGCCAGCGACGATGTTCGTCGGTGCCGTGAGACGCAAGGTACCTGCGACGACGGTGGTACCGAGACCGTACGTTGCTCGCAGAATCGGATGAGGAACTCCCCCGCCAAGCCCCGCGGAGCCCAGATCACTGCTTTGCACGTGCGACGACGGCGCGTTGTTGAATCCGGTGAAGTTCTGTGTTCCGGTGGGCACCCCCGGGGCCTGGGATCCGAGAAATGTGTTTGGCGACGCATTGGTGCTGACGAGGGCAGCAATATCGATGCCTAGGTTCTGGGCACTGATTGTCTCGTTCACTCCCGGCGTAGTCGAAGCGGTGTTCTGTAGATCAGTAGCGGTCAGTGACAACGTGTAGGGACCGTTGCCGGGTCGTGAATCGCTGACCTGAATGCCCGTCAGATCAACCGAAGATGAGTACTCGTTTGCACTTTGGTTGAGAACGAGAGCGGGAAGTATCAACGGTGCGCTCGGCGTCAGGTTGGTGCTGATTGCGATGGTTCCCGGTGGAATGTTGGTTTGGATGTTTGACGTGCTGGAGCACGAACTGCTTGCACTTTGCAGCGTAAAGGTCGCGGCGGGTGACGAGATCGACGAATCCAGAGTTCCGGTGCCGATGAACTTCGCGACCACCGTGTGCACGGGAAGTGAGCTCGAGCAGCCATCCCCGGCGGTCAACGTGCTGGTATCGATGCCGTAGACGGCCTGCCCAGCCGACAGGACAACGGTTGCCTGAGGCGTGCCAGTTGGGGCTGCAGGGTTCGATGGGTCGATATAGAAGGCGACAGAACCGCTTGAAGCGGAAGCCGAGTTCACTGTGACCGCAGCCGTTGCGCTGACGGAATTGGGCTGGGTGACGCTGCTATTGCTTAGGGTCAGATTGGTTGTAGTTGCCGCCTTGACGTAGGTGACGGTCAGCGAACTTGCGGCGGACGTGCTGTCTTTGAACAGGCCAGTGGCTGTATAGGCAGCCGTGATCGAGTGCGATTCAGCGGTGCCCTGACTGTTCGTGTTTGTGAAGGTGGCATCGAGGGTGGCGGCACCTCCGCTGTACTGGGCAGAGCCAAGATCCGTCGTGCCGTCAAAGAAGTGAACGACTCCGGTCGCGTTGGTTGGAGTGACGCTGGCAGTGAGCCTCACTTGCGTTCCGGACGGCACTGACGCTGGATTGAAGCTGGGCGCCGAGATCGAGGTTGTCGTAGGTGTAGGCACGGGGAAGACCTGCTGCCAGGTGCCGGCCGCAATATCCACCGCGATCTCCAGAGTCGCCCACGTGGTAGCTGCCGCCAAACTTCCTCCTGAGTCAACGACGCGCAACTGGAGATAGCCGGCGTAGCCGGATGTTGAATCGAGAGTGGCAGTCTTAAGGAAGTTCGCGACATCTCCATCAGAAGTGCCGTTGAGAGTTGCTACGGGGCCGGACGAATGAGAAACAACGCTCGGCACTGCGGTGCCTGCTGCCACCGGGAAGGCCGTGGCAGCCGACAGAACGCCCGTAGACCAGGACGCCGTCGTGTTGGTGCTATCGGGCACTGCCACAAGCAGACGAGCGTTCGTCGCACCTGATCTGGGTGAATTGCTACCAACCGCATAGATGGCGCCACCCAAGTTGCTCAGTGATCCACCTATGACCTCATTGCCCGAAGAGTTGTAGAGCGTGATACTCCCGATCGAGCTTGGATCAGGTGAAGAGGTGTTGTTGTAGACGGGCGGATTCGTGCTCACGTAGGCGGCCTGGGCGTTCGTCCCCGACCCGAAACCGACGACGACGAGAAGAATCGTGCACATGAGTGCAAAGATTCCGCGCCGGCCAGCCACCTGAGATCTCCCACGTTGGGTTATAGGACACCCCAGTCAATCGGATCAGTCTCTGGGTGAACTCATCACCTGATCACTGAATACCAAACGCAAGGTGAACAAAGGCCTCGTGAATGCACTCATCAGCTGCCAATGATGTTGAAAGTGACCGTTCCTGAGTACGTACCATCCACGGTATTCGTTGGGGCAGTGATGCTCAGCGTGCCGTTGGCGATCGTGGTTCCGAGACCATTGCTGGCATGCAGAACGGGATGAGGACTGGTGCCACCAAGACCGGCTGAACCGAGTGAGCCAGCTTCCACGTGAGATGCAGGCGTGTTGTTGAACCCAGTGAGGTTCTGACAGGAGGCTGTGGGCGGTGCGCACGGGGTGTAGGTGGTGGCCTGAGAGCCGAGGAAGGTATTTGGCGTCGTGTTCGTCGCGGTAAGCCCTGAGAGATTCAAACCGATGTTCTGTGCGTTGATTGTCTCGTTTAGCCCGGGTGACGCCACACCGACCTTGGTGAGGTTTGTCGCGATGGCCGACAGTGTGTATGGCCGCACCCCCGGTCGCGTATCGGCCACAGAGATCCCGGTAAAGGCGGCAGAGGTGAAGTACTCCGTGCCATCTTGATTCAAACTCATCGGCGGAAGAACCAGTGGCGTGGTCGGTGTGTACGGCGTGGAAATCAGCAGCGTTCCGGCGCTGATCGAGGTTTGGATGCTCTGGACAGAATCGCCGTACGACACCAATGTGAACGACGCCGGCAAGCTCGTGGATGCCGCGAAGCGAACGCCCTCGGAGTAGGCGGCAGTCACAGAATGCGTCGTTCCAACGGGAGCAGAGCCGGTGAGAGCACGGGTGGGAATGGCAGTTGAAGCAACACCAGCGGCCGAGAGTGCCACTGGCAGGCCGACATCTATCCCATCTACCCGGAACTGGACAGTTCCCGTACTGACTACCGTGCTCGGCGTGGTTGTATCGGTGACTGTCGCGGTCGCTATCAACGTGTCGACCCCGTTGTTGATGCTGCTGGCCGACAGGGCGATGCCAGTAGAGGTGGAGTCAGCCGTCGAGACCAACGTGACCGAGTTTCCGAATAGGTTCGCGACCCACACGCGAGCTCCGTTGCTCGCGACTCCGTATGGATTGTTGAACCCATACTCCCCACCGGAGAGTGTTTTCAGCCAGGAGCCGTCCAACGAATTGAGTTCTGTCACTGAGTTTCCAAGGCTGTTGGTTACCCAGACGTGGGATCCGTCGAACGCCAGGCCAAGGGGCCCGTTGAACCCATAGTTGCCCCCAGACAGCGTGCGGATCCACGAACCGTCGATTGCGTCAATCTCAGTTATGGAGTTGCCGTATTGATTTGCCACCCAAAGATGCGAACCATCGAAGGTGATCCCCGCAGGACCGTTGAACCTGAATCCTGAACTCGACAGGACACGCACCAGTGAACCACCGCTCGAATTGAGCACTGTCACGCTGTTTCCGCCAAGGTTGGCGACCCAAAGGTTCGCGCCGTCAAAGACAATTCCGGATGGCCCGTTGAACCGATAGCTGCTTCCAAAGACGGTGCGAATCCGAGACCCATCGGAGACGTTGAGTTCCGTTACTGAATTGCCGTAGTAGTTCGTCACCCAGAGATGCACACCGTCAAAAGCCAACGAGTAGGGGTAGTTGAAACCGTAGTTGGCAGCGGACAGCGTGCGCACCCACGAACCGTCAATCGCGTTGATCTCGGTGACTGAGTTCCCACCGGCGTTGGTGACCCATAAGTGAGCACCATCGAAGGCGATGTCGTACGGAAGGTTGAAACCATAGTTCCCTCCCGACAGCGTGCGCACCCACGACCCGTCCAGGGCATTCACTTCCGTGACGGAGTTCCCCGCTTCGTTGGTGATCCATACATGGGCACCGTCGAAGGCAATCCCGTGAGGGTAGCTGAAGCCGTACGAACCGCCGGCCAAGACGGTACCCGTAGCCGCATTCGCGGGGGCTACCGGAGAGATAAGCAGTTGACTCGTTACGAGGACGAGCATCACGAGGAAACCCCAGATGGTCTTGACTCCAGCCGCGTTCCAGACAGCGGAAGCGCTGAACGATCCAGAGCCGGGTAATGCAACCCAAACACGCTGAGACTTCAACAAATTCGCCCTTCACCTCACCCCTCGCAGGCGACTATGGCAGGAGCCCCCTGTGAACACTCGGATCTACGCGCAATAGGGCTGGAACTTGAACCTTCGTTTGCCCGTAGTTAACTGACCTCGATCCGGTCTCAGCTTCCGATGATGGAGAAGGTGATGGTGCCTGCGTAGGTGCCATCGAGCGTGTTCGATGGAGCCGTGATGGTCAGTGTTCCATTGGTGACGGTGGTGCCCAGGCCGCTGTTCGCGTGCAGAACAACGTGCGGGTTAGATCCACCAAGACCAGCTGAACCGGTTGCTCCGGCAGCCACGTGAGCTGCTGCAGCATTGTTGAATCCGGTGAAGTTCTGACCGGTCGTGGCAGCACCTGGGGTCTGCGAGCCCAGGAACGTGTTCGGGCTCGCGTTGGTGCTGGTCAGACCTGACAGGTTCAAGCCCACGTTCTGAGCATTGATCGTCTCGTTCACACCCGGTGACCCAACACCGTTCTTGGTGAGGTTCGACGCGATCGCTGAAACCGTGTAGGGCAGGTTACCCGGACGAGTATCAGCAACCGAGATACCGGTGAAGGCTGCCGAGGTGGAGTACTCCGTCGCAGCCGTGTTCAGCGTCATCGCCGGAAGGACCAGCGGGTTGGCTGAGTGGT
Organism: uncultured bacterium; assembly: GCA_963978055.1. Lineage (GTDB taxonomy): Bacteria > Actinomycetota > Actinomycetes > S36-B12 > CAIYMF01 > Longivirga. The sequence goes on along the minus strand of CAXBQZ010000016.1, from coordinate 35,613 downwards.
ACGGCGTCGAGATGACGAGAGTACCGGCCGTGATCGACGTCTGGATGTTCTGGACATCCGGAGCGTAGGACACGATCAGGTTGAACGTCGCGTTCGGGCTGGTCGACGTTGCAAACGTGTTGCCATCGGTGAACACAGCGGACACAGTGTGTGCCGTACCCGGAGCAGCCGATGCAGTGAGTGAACCGGTGGGCACCACGTAGGTGGCAACACCGGTCGAGCTAACAGCAACCGGTGAACCCGAGTTCACACCATCAACCTTGAACTGCACCGAACCCGTGTTCACCGAGGTGGCCGGGGTGGTGGTGTCAGTTACGGTCGCGGTGGCGGTGAGGGTGTCAACACCGTAGTTGATGTTGGCCGACGACAGGCTCACAGCGGTGCTGGTTGCGTCCGCGGCGTTCCAGATGATCGTGGCATTGACTGCGGTGTTGGTGCTGGCGCTGTTACCGAATCCAACCAAGTAAGCAGCAGGGGTAGCAGCCGTGAACGCCGCCGTCACCACGTGACCGGTACCCGGTGTAAGCGCACCTGACAGACCCGACAGGGTGGCCGTAGCCGAGCCAGAAGCAACTGTTACGGGTGAACCTGAGTTCACACCATCAACCAGGAACTGGACTGTTCCAGCAGCAGACGCAGGAGACACTGCAGCAACAGCAGTCACCGAACCGGTGGTTCCACCAGCAACGTTCTGCGAAGCTGGAGTTACCGAGGTGATCGACGTCGTGGTCGCGGTCGCGTTCACCTGCTGAAGAACACGCCACTCCTGCGGAGCAAGACCATCAAACGCAGCCCCACCAGCAGCAGCCGGGTTGAACTCAATATCAACAGCCCAGTACTTACCACCAGCAGAAACACCAGGACCCGAGTTCGCCGAACGAAGCTCGAACACGTTCTGGTAGTTCGTCGCGGTGCTCAGCGTTCCACCCGAGAGAGTGTCAGCAATCGGGGTCGTACCAGCAGGCCAGTTCGCCTTGGCGATAACCGGACCAACAGCAGTCGGAGCTGACGCTGAAGTCGAGAACGCAGTCGACGGCTGCAACGCAGCAGAGAACCACGTTGACGGGACAGCATTGGTGTTATCCGGGAACGCGATCGACAAGTTCGCCAGAGTGGCACCCGTCGTCTTCGCCGTGGTCTGACCAGCAAAGTAGTTGCCAAGGTCGTTGTAGTTGGCACCACCCGTGATCCGCTGACCACTAGCGTTGTACAACCAGATTTCACCATTACGAGCAGTATCACCAGCAGCCCACGCCGGCGACGCCGACGCAGGACCAGGAGCAGGATAAGCAGCCGCAGAACCAGCAGTGGCAACAATGCCCATGCCAGCCAACGCAAGGGTGGCGACCCCTGCTGCTGCCGTCTTGAAGCGAAGGTTCATGAGATCCTCTTCGTGAGTCGTTTGTGAGAGAAGGGCTCACGGTGTGGGGTGGAGGAAACTCCACCCCACACGCGTGTCTAGCTACTAGCGATTACTTCGATGGGGACCTGTGCGATCCCCGAGGCCTACTTACGCCGCCGAAGACTGCGTGGTGTAGACCGGTGAGATACCGGCCGAGGACACGAGCGCCTGCCCAGATGCTGACGCGATGTAGGGCGCTCCACCTGGACCGTACAAACCGCCACCCGTACAGTTACCTGCAGCCACGGAGATTGGAGCTCCGGCGGGCGTGGTGCCCGAGCAGGGGTTGTAGAACAGCGTGCGGACCCAGTTACGGGTACCACCCGGCTGGAAGATCGTGGGGCTGTCCACATCTAGCGCACGGAAGTAGATGTACATCGTGCGTGTCGAAGACCACGCAGTCGGGAAGGATGCGCCGTACTGGTATGACACGTTCGGCGCCAACACCTTGCCTGAGGTGGTAACGGTGTTTGGCGCGGTCCCCGTGACAGTCGTACAGGCGGCTGGGGTCAGAGCACCGTAGGTACAGGATGGGTCATTGAAGTATCCAGCACCTACTGCAGTCCCTGCTGAGTCCTTGCCGAGGTACATATTGAGGCGCCCTGATGACATCGGCTCAATTGCGTTCGGGGCGTTGGTTGTTCCGGTGGCGTCAATTGCTTCGGGGTCGTTCTCTTCGGCATTGACGACACAGGGTCCCGGAGTGAGCTGGACGGAGGTGCTCGAGTTGAGAGCCAAGAGGAACGATTTACGTGTACCCGATCCAAGCTGTGGGAGGATCGGCACGATCGTGCTGCCAACCGGAGCAGCCGGGTTCAGCGAGTTCCAGTCTGTGTATCCAGCGTTGCACAGGTAGATGTTGGTCAACTGCGCGAGGGTCAAACCGCCGGCGGGAGCATTGGTGTTCGATGACGTGAGCATCGCAAGGATGTCCGTTCCAAGCCCAATTGAGGAGTAGGTCGGGCAAGCAGTTGCCCCGCACTGTGCCGAAGACGACCGAGAGAAGTCGATGACATGGGTGCCCAGAGCGACATCGTTCTTAAGGGCGGTGTAGCCCGCACCTGAACCATTGGGGCGCAGAACTGGGCGGGTGCCAGCACGCAGGACAATGGTGGGGTTGAGCGTGCAAGGCGCCGACGCCTCATTATGGTTGGCATTGTCGTTACCGGTACCAGCCGTGCCACCGGTGCCTGGGGCACATGCGCGGGTGCCAGTGGCCTGTAGACCGGGGAGGCCGCCCGAGCCGTAGGCGAGACGCGCGTTTGCATCCGGGGTGGCGTCGAAGTTGACGACCTTGTTGCGAGCGGTGGCGTTGTAGCCGGTGTTACCGATGTAGTCACCATCGGCCATGAAGTCAATTGCGTACTGAACGGTGTCCGAGCCAACACCAACGACATCAGATGTCGTTGGAGCGTAATCGGCCGAAGCCGGTGCAGCGGTCACGAGCGAGAGCACAACGGCGCTCGAAGCGACTGCGGCAACCGCAAGCCTCTTGATCTGCATTGCTGTCCCCTTCCGGACAGAGATGGACATTACGAACGCCACACAGTTCCGTGGCGACGCTCATAGCCTCCTGAGCGATAGGAACACATGAGGGTTCTGTTGTTGAACAGGAGATGAACCTATGCGTACGGATCAGGTGGGAATCGTCCATGTGATCCATGTGAGGGATGAAAGCTCACTCATAGTGACCATGCTCGATCCCTTGTCACCCAGCGTCACCCTGTCGGCCGCTGGTTCAGGACTCAGAGGAGGTTTGGAAGAAGCTGGACGGCTGCTTGCGACACAGCCCACAGAGATGCAAGAACAACCGGAAGAGCGACGAGCCACGCCTGCCACAAGCCCCACCGGTTTCGTGCCCAGAGTCCAAACACCACCGAGCCAATCAACAGGGGAAGCGCCAAGGCAAGTGAAAGCAGCGCACTGGGATCGCCCTGAAGTGGCAGTTCTGATCGTGTCACCACGTAAGGCCGACCGGGTGGGTACTGCTGTGCGTCGCCTTTCAGCGTTGCGTCGACATACAGAGCTTCACTTGGCTGCCAGCTGATGCCCGACCCATCACCGGTCGCTGTGACCAGAGTGAGGCGGCCTTTACCGGTGGCGAGCGGTTGCGGGAGCGGACTGTTCACCCTGCGCACGTCTTCCACCACATAGGTGAAGACTCCCTGACCTGTTGTGACAGTGATCAGGTCACCGGGTCGCGCTCTTTCGATCTTTGCGAACGGTCCGCCGAACATCGAGGCGCGGCCAAAGAGATACGAGACCCCCATCTGGCCAGGAAGAACGGAGTTGCGGAGGTGTCCCGGCCCATTCATCAGGTCGCCAGACGATGTACCCTCTACGACCACCTGACTGCTGAGTCCCAGCGAAGGGGAATCGATCAGCGCAACGGGTGTCCCGGGTGCGATGGCACCACCGATGGGGGTGGTTTGAAGAGCAAGCGACTCTCGTAGGTTCCCGTACTTGATCGTCTGTGACCGGGCCTCCTGAAATGGCGTCAGAAGGAACAGATAGATGAGGAACCACGCACAAAGAATTCCGATCGTGGCGAAAATGCTGAAGAGGAATCCGTTGAATGTGCTGATGGGCGGCTTCTTTGCCTTGACAGGCTTCGAAGGCGCTGCGGCCTCCGCGTTGGAATCGACCGGCACGACCGGCGTCTGCGTTCCCGACATCTACGGCCTCCTCAGTGCGATCGTCACGCAAAGGACGCCAGAAGCTACGGCCATCAATATCAGCGCCGGAACAATGTTGGCTCCAAATGAGGGACTGAGCGCCTTGGTCTTTCCCACTGGCTCAGCCACGATCTGACTGACACTCGGGGAGGGAGACGGCGACGGAGCAGCGCTGGAAGGTGCCGATGATGGCGAAGACGTAGGGCCCGTGGTTGGTATCTCGGTTCCGGAGTCTGTGCTGCTCGGACTGCCGCCACCATAGGTGGGGGTCGCAATAGGTGTGGGCGAGGATGTCGTCGGGGTGGGAGATGGGGTCGGATCAATTCCATCCACTGACGGCACAAAACCCTTTTGCTGCTCAACCGCGTCGGCGGCCTTACCCGAGTACGCCACCAGTTTGGAAAGTCCCCCTCCAGCGCTGAGCGGAAGGAAGCCGGGCGGCAGTTGGCCAGCGCCGAAGCCAGGAGTTTGGCCATCGGTTGTCATGAAACGAATGAGCTCGGCATAACGCTTTGCCTGAACCGCCGACAATCCGGTCGTCGGAACATCGATCGACATGAGCAGCGTGCCTGGGTAGGCCGACTTGCCCGCGGCAGTCCGCAAAGACGCATACGGGATCGGCCAGGTTCCCAACGTCTTGTCAGGCTTTGCCAGATTCACTGCAGCCTTGAGCCCGCTATCCGTCGGGCCCACAAAAGTGCGCCCTGCGGCGGATGTGAACTTATCCGTTGCGGCTGGGGATACGTAACTGAGCAGATTCGCTGCCGGAATTTGGTAGCGCTCGGCATCCCCGAGCGAAACAATCCCAAACACCGCCCGACGACCAGGGGGGATCTTCCCCAGTCCGACCAACTTTTGATTCGGCTGCCCGGCATCTTTGCAGACAACCTGTGAGGGTGAGATGCCGTACTGCATGTTCAAAGAGACAAACGCGGGGTTGGCAAGCGGGGCATTCATGAGCGGGAACCACGGAAGTTTCACGTCGGCAAAGCATGGAACGACGTTCTTGATGAGGTCATTGGACCAGGTGTCCTGTTGGGGCCAAGATATGGTCGGTAGTGCGATTCCCTTATAACTGGGATTGACCACCATTCCCCACGGGTCTGGAGTTCCGTCAAGCCACTTTCGTGACGCCGGGTCGGCATTGATGTAAGACGTCAGCGCCCACATCAAATCTGAGTCACTGGACACGGAGTAGAGAACTGACGAGGAAAGCGAATCATACGCATTATCACGGGTCATCATCCCAGGGTTCAGAGCACGAAACTCCGGGTCCGCGACGATGTCCAGCGGGTTTGTGGCAAGGCCAGGATGATCCCGTTGAACACCAACCGAACCCGGGTAACTATTTGTCATCAGCTTGGCGAGGAGACGGGGGGTCATGTTGAGGGTCCTGACCTCCTTACCGTCAACCCCGTCCAATCGGTACGCGATTGCGAATCCCGAAACGGCAATCGGAGCTTGCACGATTGGCTTATCGAAGGGCTCCTGCGGCGGACCCGCAGAGAACGCCGCCTTGATTGAGCCAGTTGCGAGCAGATTGCGAGATCCGGGTTCGCTGAACTGCACATGCTGGAACTTGAACAGCTTTGGATTGAGACAGAAGTAAGGCCCCCACTGCTGAGTTGCAGGCACAAGGGCTTGAGACCCATAGACGTAGGCGGGCGTGCCGGAACTTACCAAGTCACAGACATTGCTCGACTGCGTGAACGAAATCGGGAAGGAGAGTCGGTTGTTCCAGTTGCTGCTAGACCACCACAAGAGTCCGCTTACAGCAAGATCCTCATTGTTGATTCCACCGTCCGACAAAGCACCGGGGAGATAGTGGCCGACTTTTTGGCACTGCGCCTGCGCCGCTGTCCTTTCATCGGCAGTCGGGGGCCGGTTTTGACTATCGCCTGCAGGCAACGCAGCGCCGTCGGCGTCGCAACTGATGCCCATGATCGGGATTACAACGAGGCTGCAGGCCACACCCTTGGTACAGCCCAGCGAAGCATTGCTTTCCACGGTGTTGATCACGAAGTTCACCCGGCCTGTGCCATCAGGGAAGGTGGAGCCATACGTCGTGTTGCTGGGGGCCGTCTGTGAGCCGGCGCCTGCCTCAGGCGCGCTTCCGGCACAGGGGTTGCCTGTCTCAGGGTCCAAGAGTCCGCCGCCGTAACTCGTGCCGTTTGAACTGAGAAATGGGATCCAGTGCTGGGAGCCTGCAACGTTCTTGCAGGCGGGCGGGATGGGAGTTGGAACACCTACAAGCTGGTTTCGGTCCGAGGGCGAGGCAAATCGGTCCATCCGATAGGGCGGCCAGAGGAACGACTGATCACCCTGAGCGCGTTCGGAAGCTTCTGCCGTCCAACAGGTTTCGGGGGTGACTTTGACTTTCGCGGTCGCGGAATCGGACCCGCGGCATTGCAGAATGACGACCGGGTACTCCTGCTGTGCTGCGAAGGCCGAGTTGCTGTCGGGAACAACGCCTCCGGTCGGGTGAGCACCCTTCCACGTCACGGTAATAGCCTGGCGATCACGAAGGTTCAGAGTTTGCGACACCGTCACACTCACATCGCGGGTGTCAACAGTGATGTCGTTACCGCGAATCAGGTGGGTCCGGCCGATGCTCTCCGTCTTCGTGAGTCGACCGATTGAATCGACGGATGCTGCCGCAACCGGTTCTGCCGCAACTCCCAGAATGGCAGCAAAGCCAAACGAAACGGATGCGAGCGCGAAGAGTGCGGCGATACGGTGACGACGTCCGACCCTGACCGAAGACGGTGACGAGGGCTTTGTCATGCTGCACCCTTGCGTCGTCTTAGGAAGAAGAAGTAGACGGCCGGTGGAATGGCAAGCAGTGCAATGAGTTCAAGCACCACCACCGGAGCTAGGGAGCTGACAACATCCGTGGGTCGGTAGGCGGCCACATCGGTAACTGTGCCCATCACATCGGGATTGACGCCTGGGTCTGTCACGCCACCATTGCCGGGAACCACCTGTCCTGTACCCGGGTCAACCACACCGCCACCGGTCGAGCCACCGCCCCCAGTGGAGCCACCACCACCGGTTGAACCGCCACTTCCAGTGGAGCCACCACCACCGGTCGAACCACCACCGGTCGAACCACCACCGGTCGAACCACCACCGGTCGAACCACCACCGGTCGAACCACCACCCGTGGAACCACCACCGGTCGAACCGCCACCAGTTCCGCTTGTGCCGTTGTTCCCACCGTCAGTGCAGGGACCAGCACCGGCCTTGTCACAGGCGGGTGGCTGGGGTGCGATCTCCGCGAGGTAATTGCGCTTCGGATTGCCCTTGACGAACGTTGGGTTATTGCAGGTCGTCACATCTCGCTTGGTCAGGTCAACGTTGGGATCCGCGACTTTGAGTTTCGCTGTCTGGTTGAAGCTTGCCTGAACCAGGTTGATCGGCAGCGGTGAGTATCCGATGGGGCCCATCTCAGCCTGACCCTGACAGATGGAGTAGTAGAGGTAATCAGCCAGGGTCTGACGCTTCGCCGTGGTCATTCGGGAGTCAGACGCTGACGTCGGAATGATCATGTACGAGTACGAGGACAGCGGATATGTGCGCTTGTCGTTGTACGTATAGACGTTGTCGAGGTTCTGAAGTAGGTACTGCGGCGACTTGGATCCCTCGGTCGAGCCACCTGGGCCGAGACCGCAGTACCGATCCCCAGCACTGGGCTTAACGTCAACGCCGCAGATTCGCGATTGGGTCAGCGCTACCGCGACGTTGTACTGAGTCGGCAGCGTGAAGTAACCCGCAGAATTCTGAATCTTGGCTACCGGAAAGTTCTTGTTCAGCGCGTACGAGTACTCGTCGTATCCGATGGCACCGTTGGCCGCAGATGAGGTGAGGAAGTTGATGACGCCATCGGAACCGTTCTGGGCGATCATCTGCCCCTTGCGCGGGTAGTACTCGGTGTCACCATCCTGCTGAAGGTACGGACGCCAGATGTTCGGATACATCTTGTTCAGGTAGCGCGTGAACTGTGCCGTGGAACCAGACCCCTCCGAGTGGACCACCGGGATGATCGCGATGTTCGGGAGTTTGCGACCGTTGTTGTCGGCCGTGATCGCAGGATCGCTCCACGTGGTGATCTGGTTGGTGAAGATCTTCGCCAGTGTCTGACCCGAAAGACGAAGGTTTCGAACGAGTTTGCCCGCAACGCGGATCTGATAGGGGAACGACGTACCACCTGCAACGATGGGCAGATAGGAGAACGGGCGACAAGACGGTCCCACCGGAAGGCCGTTCTGAAAGTCTTGAACGTTCTTACACGGGGAGTCTGCATCACCCGTCAGCTTGTCCTGACCTTGGTAACCGATGTCGGTAACGGCGAAGTCAGTTGTGACGTTTGTGAAGTCCTTACGACCCTGAGCCGACCCGGTAGACGTGAAGACCACCTGGAGGCCGTTCTGCGTAACGTCTGCAATCCACTGGTTAACCGCATTGGCTGACCAGCTGGAACCGGACCCTGTGATCTGAGCATGGGCCACGGCCATTGGAGAAATGACCGACGCCGACGCGGCGGTAGGGGAAGACCCGATGGCCAGCCCCAAGACCGACGCAGCGACTGCAGCTAGCCGAACGGGGCGAGACACGCTCATGACACTTCCTTTGGAGGACCGGGAATGCTTGTTTGACGGCGAGGAGATGTTCATCGGTTCCCCACTTTCGTGCGAGCCAATCGTCGGGTGATGACAAAGAGAACGAGGACCAGAGCAAGAAGTACGGCAGCCGCACCGAATCCGCGCGCAATGGCGAGCGGCTCACCAGACCGGACCGATGCGAAGACAAACAGCGGCAGCGAGTTCATCGGTTCGCTGAATGGATTCGCGTTGAAGTAGGTGGATGCACCCGAAGTAAGCAGCACAGGAGAGGTTTCACCTACACCACGCGCGACACCGAGGATCAGCGCGGTAGCCAAGCCCGGGCGGACGGTCGGCAGAACTACCTTTTGAACTGTCTGCCACTTCGATGCGCCGAGAGCAAGGCTTGCCTCGCGAAGGCCACCTGGCATAACACGCAGAACGACATCGGATGCGCGGGCGATAATCGGCAGAATCATCACGAAGATTGCGCATGCGGCGGCGATGCCAGTGCGAGATACACCCAACGTCACGATCAACACTGTGTAAATAAAGAGTCCGGCGACGATCGAAGGGAGAGCAGTCATGGCCTCGACCACGGTGCGAACCGCACGCGCAGTAGGACCGCCCACCTCATTCATGAAGACCGCAGTGCCAACACCCAAGGGGAGCGCGAACAAGACTGCGATACCAATCTCAATGAGAGACCCGACGATCGCATGAATGATGCCACCCTTATCAAGGGGTGCGGTCGGACGAACGCCCGCCATGTCTTGGGTGAAGAAGTTGACATGGTGAAGCGCGTCCCAGCCTCGCCAGAATGTGAAGAGGACTGCCGACGCAAGCGCAATCCCCACCAACATCGCACCGGCCCTGATGGCAGCCGCAACTGTTCGGTCGAGTACTACCTGACTAGGGTTTCCCATCGCTGAGACACCGGCGTACATGGCAAGGAAGGCAACGAACCACAGAATGACAAAACCGACTCTGCCCGTGAAGGGTAGAAGTTGGTTGCAGATGATCCAGATAAAGGCAAATGAGCCGAAAAGGGCACCCCAGAACGACGCGATGTCGTCCATCGTCTTGGCGCCGATAATGCGCGGAACATCGGGCTCATCGTCGACGTCGGCGGGCGCATTCTCCGGCGAGACGGTGGGGGCCGGGATACGGGCCTCAGCTGGAATCGTTGCCGTCGCTGCTGGCGCTGGTGCGACCACGGGGGCCATCGTTGCGAGGGCACTCGCCTGAATCGCCGGCAATTCCATGGTGGTGAACGCATCTGCCTCGACGGCAGGCGCTGGAGCAGTCGGCGTCGGAGTTGCCGCCTCAAAGACGGTGACGGCAGCGAGTTCGTTGATGTGGGACATATCCGGCGCGGTAGGGGGCTGCGCCAGAAGGTCGTCAACGTAGGCAGGCGGCGTGTAAGGAGTAGGTTCCCAGGTGGGGGCCAGCGGGTTGTCGTTCCAACTCCGAGGTTCAGATTCGGACATGGTGTGCAACTCATCACGTGAGGGTGTTCCACCTGCAAACACGCTGATGCTCCCGTCCGTCAGATCGATGTGATCGCTCATGTGATTACTCCTGAGCGCCACTGCGACTGCGTGCCACAATCATGGCCGCCAGTGTGTTGATGATGAGGGTGATGATGAACAGCACGAAACCAGCCGTCAGCAGGGCCGAAAGCTGAGCCGAGGTCGCTTCGCCGAATCGTCCAGCAATGAGCGCGGAAATCGTCGAGGTTCCGATCTCAAGTGGTCGGAACTTGATGTCGAACGCCGGTGAGATGATGAGAACAACGGCGATTGTTTCACCAAGTGCTCGGCCGAGGCTGAGCATGGTTCCACCGATGATGCCGCCAGCTCCGAACGGTAGGACCACCGCGCGGATCATGCCCCATTTCGTTGAGCCAAGCCCAAGTGCTGCCTCGCGCTCACCGATCGGTGCCTGTGAGAAGACCTGACGCATAACAGCGCAGGCCATCGGCAGCACCATCATCGAGACAGCAATGCCTGCGATGAAGGCGGAAGCCGCATAGCGCGACTGCGCCCACGGGGCCGCATTTGGATCGGTGTCAACGTGGAAGAACGGCACCCAGCCCATATGGGTGTGAAGCCAGTGCGCCACGTGAATTGCCTTGGGCTGCAGGAGGAAAAAGCCCCACAGACCCCACACGATCGAGGGAATTGCGGCCATCAGGTCGACCATCGAGACCAAGAACGACTTCACCTTGGGCGGTGCGTATTCACTGATGTAGAGCGCGGTCGCGAGTGCGAGGGGGAACGCGATCACCATTGCTACGAGAGCAACTGTGAAGGTACCCACGAGCACAGCGGAGATGCCGAGAACGTCCTTCTCGGGCTGCCACTGTGACTCGGTGAGGAAGTTCAGGCCATAGCGCTTGAAGGTTGGGATCGACTGAAGTCCGAGGAACAGACCGATCGCACCCATGAGCACGAAGACGGAGTAGCCGATCGCGCGCGAGACGCCGAAGAAGACCTTGTCGCTGCGGGGTAAGCCCGGATCGATGGGACGCGGCTCGTCCACCACCTTCGGGGTCGGTTCGGGAGCGGAGGGGGCTGACGGCGGATCCATGAGTGCAGTCATCTCAACCCTCCAATCCCGTTGTGGCACATGGCAAAACAGCCGGACCCGATGTAGGGGTGCGGCAGTCTGCACATGGCTTATCCGAAGCGGCCATTGACGTAATCCTCTGTGCGCGGATCCTTCGGGTTGCCGAAGATGTCGACCGTGGGTCCGGCCTCGACGATGTCGCCCGGCGTACCCATCTGGGCCAGGAAGAATGCGCACTGCTGCGAGACGCGCGCCGCCTGCTGCATGTTGTGGGTGACGATGACGACCGTCACCTGATCCTTGATCTCGTGAATCGTCTCTTCCACGCGACGGGTCGACGTCGGATCGAGTGCCGAGCACGGCTCGTCCATCAGGAGAACCTCAGGCTCAACTGCAAGTGAGCGAGCGATGCACAGACGCTGCTGCTGACCACCTGAGAGGGCGGAGCCTGGCTCCTTCAGACGGTCCTTCACCTCTTTCCAGAGGCCGGCGCGGGTGAGGCTGCGCTCGATCAGGGCTTCACGGTCGCTCTTGCCGATCTTGGTGCCGGTAAGCTTCAAACCGGCAGTTACGTTGTCGGCAATGGTCATTGCCGGGAACGGGTTCGGCTTCTGGAACACCATGCCGATGCGCTTGCGCGTCTCGGTGATGCGATGGCCTGGATCGTAGATATCGTCACCATCGAGCAGTACCTGGCCGCTGAGCTTGGCTGACGGTACGAGTTCGTGCATGCGGTTGAGGATGCGCAGGAACGTCGACTTGCCGCAGCCGGACGGGCCGATGAGCGCCGTAACGGTGTTGGCCGGCATCTCCAGGGACACCTTCTCCAGCACCTTGTTCGAGCCGAACCACGCCGAGACGTTGACGGCGTTGAGTGACCCACCGCGCACATGCACGACATCAGTCGGCGGCGCGTCGGTGTAGGTGGGGATGAGCGAGTTCACCTCGGGTGCGGTAGTCACATCAATCCTTCCGAATCTGCCGTGGCCATCTCAGTTCGCTGCCATGGGAATTCACTGGGAACAACTTGATCAGCAGAAGGTGCGGCCGGGGAGGCCTCAAGGAACTGCTCAAGGTTGTAGCGGCACTCGCGCTCATGTCGGAATCCGCGGCCAGACACAGCTATCGGTCCGTCAGATCCGTCCAGCCTCCAGTGCCAGGACTGGTCGGACGGGTCATGGCTGATGTGCCCGATGGTGTTACTGACGTCTGATCGCAGCCGCGAGATGGCTGCTTGCGCGGCCTCCGCATCCGGGAACGAGTGGGCTGAGCGCCCCAATTCCCTGTTGTTCATGCCCAGGAGTCGCCAGCCGACGCCGCCCTTGCCGCCGTTCAGGCGAGATCCGGGGATCAGCTGAAATCGTGGCTGGGCCATCCCGAACCTCCCTCATCAGACGCGGTGATACCTGTTGGGCCATGACTGTCTCGCGTACGGGGGGCCATGACGAAAGCGGAAGGTGAACAAAAGGGGTTGGAGAGATGAACGATCCCCCCTGGGGCTGAAACGTCATTAACGGGTGAAATCGGTCATTTCGCTCCGTCCAAACCGGTGACTCTGAGTTATCGCCTCCATGGGCTAGTGCCCCGGCTCAATTTCGCGCCTCGCCCCCGCCGACATTGAGAGCACATGACGTTTATGACGTCGCTCACATCCAGGCCACGGGGGTAGCCGATGAGCGTTCACACCGACGACATCGAGGTGATGGCCGAGACCGGCTCACTGTCTCGGCGACACCTGTTCTCCGCTGCAGCCGCAGTAGCGGGGGTGGCGGCCTTGGGGATTTCATCGGCCGCGCCTGCGGAGGCTGCAACGGCGGTCTCAATCCGAAAGGTGATCCAGTACCGAGCGCTGGCTTACAAATACAACGCCGCCACCAAGGTGACCACGGTTACCAAGTCGACGAAGGTCACGGTGACGGCCCGCTTCGCCGGGAGCGTGGTCTCGCTGCGCAACTCAAAGGGTACGTGGGTTCAGATTCCCTACGTCTGGTCGAAGGCCCGCAATGCGCTCATCTACTCCCACTCCCTCGACCTGATTCTGATCGCCCGACGTAAGGCAGCGAGCGCACCCCCACCTGCCAAGAGTGGTGGCAGCATCACAACCCCGGCCGTATTCACCTCCGCATCCACCTACTTGACGACGCAGTGGCAGCAACACCTACTGCGTCGAGCCGGCTACGGACCCACAACCTCAGCTCTGGAAGAGGTGAACACCAAAGGCTATGCAGGCTGGCTTGAATCCCAGCTGCACCCGAGCACGATCGATGACTCAGAGTTCGACACAATCCTCACCCGACTGCCGAATCAGGCACGCGAGATCTGGCGGGTGAAGGCCGATCTCGACAATGACGTACTCAATGGCTGGGATCAGGAGATGTCAGTACTGAAAGACCTCACCAGCCGGGCGCTCTGGAGTAAGCGACAGCTCCTCACCGTGATGGAGGATTTCTGGGGCAACCACTTCAATGTCACCTGCCCCGGCGACAACATCGCCTCGTCCCGCGCGCACTACGCCTACACAATCCGCCAGCATGCCCTCGGTACCTTCCGAGATCTGCTTCGTGCCACGAGCACTCACCCGTCGATGCTGACGTACCTCAACAACCGCGAATCCACCGCGGCTCATCCCAATGAGAACCAGGGACGTGAGCTACTGGAGCTGCACACTGTGGGGGTGGACGCCGGCTACGGCGAGGAAGGGGTGCTCAATTCAGCCCGAATCCTCACCGGCCTTGGCGTCGATACCGACTCAGGTGAATACGCGTTCCAGCCCTGGAACCACTGGATGGGTGCCGTGCAGGTGCTCGGCTTCACCCACGCCAACACCACTGATGTGGGCGGTGAGGCCGTTGCCTTCACCTACTTCGACTACCTCGCTCGTCATCCAGCCACCGCGCATCGCCTGGCCACGAAGTTGGCGACGCGATTCGTCAGTGACACTCCGTCCGATGCCCTGGTGTCATCTCTCGCGCAGACGTATCTCGAGAACGACACGGCAATCGTTCCTGTCCTGCGCGTGCTCTTCTCCTCGACCGAGTTTGCGAACTCGATCGGCGCGAAGACGTACCGTCCGTACGAGCACATCATCGCCACGGCTCGGCTGATGGGGATCCAGCCTTCAACCTCAGCGAATGTCGACGCATGTGAGCAGCTGGTGTGGATGGCCAACGATGCGGGCCACAATCCCTTCGGTCAGTCCTTCCCAACTGGCCAGCCAGATACCGCCGATGCGTGGGCCTCCACAGCCACCACTCTGCGTCGTTGGAACAACACCATCAGCGTGGTGGCCGGCTGGTACCCGACCGATGTGAACCGCCCAGATCTTCGCAGCCACGTGGTCGGTTCAGTTCTACCAGCAACCCACGGCGCTCTCGTAGATGTGATCGCGCAGAACTTGCTTGGACGGGCTCTCGATGCCGATCACCGAGCGGCCGCGCTCACGTTCATCGGCGCAACCGACGCCAAAGCACTCACCTCATCCTCATCGGCCGTCAACTGGCGGCTGCCACAGCTCGTAGCGCTGATCCTTGATTCCCCGTACCAGACAATGAAGTGAGCAGATGATGACGCTGATCAACGAACCCGCACTCACCACTCCCGGCTGCTGCCAGGAGGGTGCGCGTCAAGCCACCATCACCCGTCGCTCGCTGCTCAAAGCACTGGGGATCGGAGCCGCTGTTGCGGGCGTCTCCCCCATGATGAACATGCGCGCAGCATTCGCTGCCGACGCCGGCTGGACCGGTGACACGATCGTCATCCTCTCCCTTCGGGGTGGGTTCGACGGACTATCAGCCGTGGCACCGATTGGTGATCCCGACTACGCGACGAATCGCCCATCCATTGCCGTGCCGGCCTCCAAGGCAATCCAGCTCGATTCGATGTTCGGCATGCACCCGTCGCTGTCCTCACTGCAGCCATTCTGGGCGAGCGGGAACCTTGCCTTCGTCCACGCTGCCGGCTTGCCCGCACCGAACCGCTCACACTTCTCGGCCATGGATGAATTGGAGCGAGCCGCACCGGGTACAAGTGCGCGCACCGGATGGCTTGATCGCACGATCGGTCTGCACACCGCCGGTGGTCCCTTCGGCGCGATCCAGCTTGGCTCAACGGATATCCCGGAATCCCTCGCGGGGCCATGGCCGGTGTTGGGCATGTCGTCGATCGACAGCTTCTCCCTCAGTTCAGCTGGGGATGCCACCTCGCGCGCACGCTGGGCCACCGCCCTGAACGCATTCCACAATCACGCCCCCGCCGAGCTCGCCGATACCGCGGCCACCACGCTGAGTGCACTTGATACAGCGGCCACCCTTGCGGCCGGTACGTACACCCCCGGCAACGGTGCCACGTATCCGAACTCCGATCTGGGCAAGGCCCTGTCCGACTCGGCGCAACTCATCAAGGCCAATGTGGGCACCCGCGTGATCACCATCGACCAGGGCGACTGGGATATGCATTCCGGGCTCGGACCCGTCGACTACGGCTGGATGCACGACAACCTCAACAATCTGGGTGACGCGTTGGCAGCCTTTGCCACCGACCTTGGCACGGCCATGAGTTCGGTGACCCTGGTGACCATCTCCGAATTCGGACGTCGGGTGCAGGAGAACGAATCAGGTGGCGTCGATCACGGCTGGGGCAACCTCATGATGGTGCTCGGAGGTCATGTGAACACTGCAGTGCACGGTACGTGGCCGACCCTTGCCGACGCTGCACTCACGGATGGTGATCTCACCGCAACTACCGACTACCGAGCGGTACTGGCGGACGTTCTGGTGAATCGCACTGGCGCCTCGGCATCGCAGATTCAAGAGGTGTTCCCCAACTACAACGGAACCACTCTCGGGGTAACAAGCGCTGGTTAGACCACCGCTGCGGCGCGCTCGCGGGCGCGCTGTGGCTTCCAACCTGGTCCTGGCACACTCGCCCGGAGCAACTTGGTGTACGGATGCTGCGGATGATCAAGAAGTTCGGCAGTGGCACCGCGCTCCACCACCACACCACGCTGCATGACGACTGCCTCATCGGTGAGTTGGCGTACCACCGCCAGATCATGGCTGATGAGGACGTAGCTGATTCCCCGCTGATCACGGATATCAGCGAGCACGTTGAGCACCTGCGCCTGAATCGAGACGTCAAGGGCTGCAACGGATTCGTCGAGAATCAGCACTCGCGGGTCGGTGGCGAGTGCACGCGCGATGGCAACGCGCTGGCGTTGTCCACCCGAAAGCGCCTTGGGCATCGCGTTCATCTGACGCTGGTCCAGGCCAACGAGAGCAGCAAGTTCAGCCACGCGCTTGGCCCGCTCTGACGGATCACCACCGTGATGTACGCGCAGCACCTCATCGACGAGATCGGCACCGGTCTGTCGCGGATCAAGACTTGAGTACGGATCCTGGAAGACGATCTGCACCTCACGTCCACGGAGTTTGCGCTCAGCGCCATTCCGCGAGGGCTTCGAACGATCTCGGCCACAGGCGATGATCGTTCCAGCAGTCGCCTTCTCGAGCCCGACGATCATGCGGGCCACCGTGGTCTTGCCACTACCCGATTCACCGACAATCGCCAGTGACTTGCCGGCCGGGAGTTCGAAGTTCATATCGTCGACAGCCACCTGGCTGCCGAATACCTTGCGAAGACCAGACACCGAAAGGACGATCTCAGATTCAGACATGAGCATCCTCCCGCAACGTGCCGCGAAGTTCGGATGCTCGTTCACATCGGACGAAGCCACCATCGAGTTCAGTGATCACCTGATTGTTGGCGCGACAGGAGTCTTCAACGAAGAGGCAACGCGGTGCGAAGCGACATCCGCTGGGCGCCTCAAACGCCGAGAGTGGACGTCCGGGGATGGCGCGCAATCGCTCAGCTGTTGAGCTGATATCGGGGCGCGCATCCACGAGCGCAGCACTGTATGGATGCAGTGGATCGGAGTGCAGGAGTGACGCAGCTCTGGTCTCCACCACCTGTCCCGCGTACATCACGGTGGTGCGATCACAGACAGCGCCAGCAAGCTCGAGATCGTGGGTGATGAAGAGCATCGAGAGTCCCCGCTCACGACGCAGATCGTCAAGGATCGCCATGACCTCGGCCTGAGTCGTGACATCGAGTGCAGTGGTGCACTCATCGGCGAGAAGCAGCCGCGGTTCGCTGAGCAGAGCAGTCGCGATCATCACGCGCTGGAGCATGCCGCCGGACAGTTCATGTGGGTACTGCCGCAGGCGCTTGGCCGGATCGTCGATGCCCACTTCCTCCAGGACGGCAGCCGCGCGCGAGGCAGCCTCCTTCTTCGGAACGTCACGAAGAGTGCACAGTGACTCGGTCATGAAGTCATCGATCCGACGCACGGGATTGATGTGAGCTCGGGGGTCTTGGAACACAACCGCCACCTGTGAGCGGTGCTCACGCAACTCATCACCGGTGAGTGCGAGCACATCCACTCCGTCAAAGGTGACCGAGCCTAGTGTTTCCGCACCATCTGGAAGCAGTCGCGCGATTGCCTTGGCAGTCATCGACTTTCCGGATCCGGACTCACCAACAAGTCCCATCGCCTCACCCTGGGCGATGCTCAAGGACGTACCGGTGATCACCTCGCGCATACCCGTGCTCATCTTGAGCCGCACGGTGAGGTCCTTCACCGTAAGCAGATCACTCATCGGTTGCCACCCCGCGAGTTCTGCTCGAGCCGGTCACCCAGGAAGCTGACCGCTGCGACCACGGCAACAATGCAGAGAACCGCAGAGAGCGAGACCAGAGGGTAACCCAGCAGCAGGCTGGTCTTTCCATCGCTGACCATCACACCCCAGTCGGCATTCGGCGCCTGGACACCAAGACCGAGGAAGGAAATCGCTGCGAGATCAACCATGGCAAATCCGAACAGGATCGTGCCCTGAGCGACGATCAGCCCGGAGATATTCGGCAGCAGATGACGAAGGGTGAGACGCCAGGCACCAAAGCCCTGAACCTCCAGCGCCGAGATGTAGGTCATCGATCGTTCCTTCAACGCAGCTCCACGAAGAACGCGGGCCACATAAGGCGAATAGGCGATCGACAGGGCCAGCGCCGCGGAGAACAGGCTGGGCCCGAACACCGCAGCAGCCACAACCGCGAGCAGGATTCCCGGGAACGCGAAGAGCACATCAAGTGCGGCACTGATGAACGTGTCTGTCTTGCCACCGAACCACGCGGTTACCAGAGCAAGTCCAGAGCCGATCACGATGGCAACAATGGCGACGAACCCAGCACCGAAGATTGTGGTGCGCGCTCCAGCCATGATTCGACTGAGAACATCACGACCTTGATAGTCGAACCCAAGTGCGTGACCGGCCATCGGTCCAACATTCGAGTACGACAGATCACCAAGCACCGGATCGTATGGTGCGAGCATCGGCCCAAAAATAGCGAGGAACAGGGCCGCTGCAATCACCGCGACACTGAGCCAGCCGAGAACACCAAGCTTTGGCAGGCGACGGCCCGCCGGGGCATCAGCAATCACCTCAGCAACGGGATCGAGAATCTCAGCGCTCACTGGGCACGGCTCCCGAGGCTCACCCGTGGATCGAGCAAGGCGTAAGCGATGTCGACCACGACGTTTGTGACAACGAACGCCACGACCAGCACCAGGCTGATGCCCTGGACCACAGCGAAGTCCTTGTTCTGTGCGGCCTGAACGAGATACGCGCCGAGGCCGTTCAAGCCGAAAGCGGTCTCAACAACTGCCGCGAGCGCGATGAGTGAGGCGATCGTGATTCCCACGACGGTGGTGATCGGAATCGCGGCATTGCGCAGAACGTGACGTCGGACCACATCACGCCATGGCAGCCCGCGGCTGACGGCCGTCTGAACATGTTCCTTGTCGAGCTCCTCGCGGACTGCGGTACGGGTAACGCGCGTGACCAGGGCAACACTGGTTGCCGCCAACGCGAGGGCCGGGAGAGTGAGGTGCCTGATTGTGTCGACGAATCCCTGTCCGGTACCGATCACCGGGAACCAGCCCAGGGCGACGCCGAAAACGAACTGCAGAATCACGGCAGCTGCGAAGGCCGGAAGTGCCGCAGACACCGTTGACGCCAAGAGGACACCGGTGTCGACTGCGCCCTTGCCCAGGGCGCCGATGATGCCGAGGCCCACTCCGAACATGATGATCAGGATCGAAGTGAACAGGACCAGTTGGAAGGTCGTGCCGATGCGTTGGGCAATGAGCGTATTCACGCTCTCATGCAGTGGAATCGACTCACCGAGATCCCCGTGTATGGCTGCAGTGAGCCAGAGCCAATAACGAGTCAGGAATGGCTCGTTCAGGTGATAGCGAGCCTCAATCTGCGCCATCACCTCGGGAGGCAGGGTACGTCCACCGGTCAGTGCCGCGATTGGGCTTCCAGGTGCCAGATACAGCGCACCGTAGATCGCGAAACTGGCCACAAGCAGGGTTGCGACGAGCATCGCAAGTCGCCTGCTCAAGAACCGGAGCACGTAGTCCTACCTCCCGAGTGATGAGCTAGTCGTTATGCGCCTGTACCACCGAGGTACGCGGCCCACGGACCGAACATGTAGACGAAGGTGGCCGGAGCGCCGGTGACCTTCTTGTTCATGATCACGACATTGTTCGGAGCCACCAGCGGCACCCACACCATCTGGTCGGTGATGATCTGCTGAGCCTTCAGCACATCTGCTGCACGCTTGGCATCATCGGGTTCACTGCGAGCGGCCTCGTAAGCGGCCGTCACATCAGGATTGGTCCAGCCACTGAAGTTCTGCGAACCACCCTTGACCGCCAGAGTCTTGCCCAGTGCCGATGGATCGGCGTAGTCACCGTAGTTGGAGGTTGCGAATGCATCAACTGAACCCCAGGCCTTGGGATCGATGAAGTAGTTGATGTAGTTCGACGGGCTCACATTCTGCAGAGTCACCTTGAGGCCGATCGACTCAGCAGCTGACTTGAAGGCCAGCGCCTCGGTGTAGAGGGAGGTGATACCGGAGGACGCGCCGATGGTGATGTTCTGCCCGGCAACCCCGGCCTGAGTGATGAGGTCCTTGGCCTTGGCCATGTCCTGATTCAACTCAGGAAGGGCTGCGTAACCCGCTGCGAACACATCCTTGGCGGAGCCCCAGACACCCTCACCCTGCAGCGCATGGGGGACGTGACCCGCACCCTTGAACACCGTGTTGATGATGCCCTGACGATCGAGTGCGTAGGAGACGGCCTGACGGACGCGGGCGTCTGCCAACGGGCCCTTGGTCGCGCTGATCACCATTGCTGCGGCGAGGAACGGCGCACCCTGGTAGACCTTGACGTTCGGATCATTGGAGAGCTGTCCGAGTGTGGAGAGCGCGATCGCGTAGGTACCGTCAATCGAGCCGGTCTTCAGGCCCGCGGTGAGCGTGGCGTCATCGGGAACACCGATGAGGGTCAGGCTCGTCAGCTTCGGCTTGGGCAGGGTGGAGTCCCAGTAGTTCGGGTTCGGCACCATCTTGACGCCCTTACCGGTCTGCCATGAATCAAGCTTGAACGGACCCGAGCACATCACACCGCCGGTGACCGTTCCGAAGTCCTTGCCCTTGGACTCTGCGTACTTCTGCTCAACGATCTCGCCCGGAGTGGACGAGAGCTCTCCAAGCAGCCAGTAGTCAGGCTGCGAGAGGGTGAGCTTGAACGTCTTGTCACCCGTGACATCGATGCTCTTCACCCGGTCAAAGACGGTGGAGTAGAAGCCGCCGCCATTCGGATCTGCAGCACGCTTCAGTGAGAACACCGCATCGGCTGCGGTAACCGGGGTGCCATCCCAGAAGGTGGCATCGTTGAGCGTGAAGTCGAACTCGGTCGGAGATGGCGAGGTGTAGGACGCCAGGCCCGGACCGTAGGTCATGTCGTTCTTCTGGCGCAGCAGCGAATCACACAGAATCGAGTCCGCGGTCTGCTCGGGGTAGTCGAAGCCCTGGATCGGATCGAGGGTCTGCGTCTCACGGTACGTTGCCCACACCACATCACCGGCATCTGCGGTGGGCGCGGGGGTGTCGACCACGAAGTTCGAGGTCGGGGCTGAACTGCCACCGGTGGGGTTCGGCGCGGGCGCGCCTCCACAGGCGGCGGTAACCGCAACAGTCGCACCGAGTGCGATCGCGCCGAGTAGACGGCGGCGGGTGTGCAGAGTAACCATCGAGCGATCCTTCCGAAGGAATGGTCGAGACGTACGTAAGATGACAGACTGCCAGATCAGGCACCATACAACATGGCCGGTTATCGCACTGTTACATCACGCAATGGTTGCGCAAACGTGAGGTGCGGATCAGCCGATGGAGGCCGGCCACCAGTCCGGTGAGATGTTGAGCCCCAGTTCGCGCTCAGCCGCCGCACCCACCTCAAACACCGTCACATCGTCATATGGACGGGCCACCACCTGGACGCCGGTGGGCACCCCGTTTGACGCCCGTCCACTCGGCACACTCAGGACCGGATGTCGGTTGGCCACGTTAAAGGGCACGGTCTGGCAGGCCATGATGTAGAGGTCGAGTTCACGTCCGGCCACGTTGATGCGGTTCTCCGTGTAGGACTCACCAGCGATGAAGCCACTCGTGCCGATGGTGGGGCAGATGAGGGCGTCATAGTCCGCGAAGACGGATCCGAATGCCGTCTGCACCTTGCCCTCGATCTGGGCTGCTCCGTACACCCCGATGCGCTCAAACTCGGCACTGCTGAACTCAATGAACATCCGGGCGTAGTCGGTGAAGCGTTCGTCATCGATCGGGCCGAGTTCAGCCATCGACGGACCCATCATCGATCCCCAGTGGGCCAGGGCTGCGGTTTGCACCTCTTCGAGCAGGATCGGCACCTCGACCTCTTCCACGATCGCACCGGCGCGACGCAGTGCCTCAGCGAAGGCACGGGAGTTGGCCTCGACATCCGGCTCAATCGGGAAGTCGCCCAGGGTCACCGCGAAGGCAATTCGCTTCCCGCGTACGTCCGGGTTCTCCACTGCCTCAGAGGGAATGGTGACCTTCGGCATCGAGACATGGTCACTGGGATGCTGTCCCGCGATCACATTCTGGAAGAGCGCACAGTCGGCGACGGTGCGAGCAAGAGCCCCGTCGACTGCGTACGAATCGAGGTTCCAGGGCGACATCGCGGGCACGCGCCCGAACGGAGCTTTGTAGCCAACCACTCCGTTGAATGACGCGGGGATGCGAATCGAGCCCCCGATATCCGATCCACTGGCCAGGTAGCCAGTGCCGGCCGCGAGTGCTGCACCCGAGCCACCCGATGATCCACCCGGGCTGAAGTTGGGATTCCATGGATTTCGAGTAATTCCCCAGAGCTTGCTGTGAGTGAACCCGGCACAGCAGAACTCGGGAGTGGTTGAGCGGGCGTGCACGATTGCACCGGCGTCCAAGGTTCGCTGCACGAGCGGGTGGGTTTCATCGGAGATCCAGCCGTCCGACCAGAGCGTGCCGAGCAGCATTGCCCGACCGGCGATCGGCTGCTCCTCCTTCATCACCACCGGCAGGCCGTCGAGCACACCCGCCGGTGCTCCCTTGGCGTACCGCTCCTGTGCAGCAACAGCCTGCACGCGGGACACTTCCGGATCACGCTCGATGAGGGAGTTGATCACCGGCTCAACCTCATCGGCACGAGCGCTCACCGCGTCGAATACCTCAACCGGTGAGAGTTCGCCGCTGTTGTACGCGCGCAACACCTGAGTTGCGCTCAGGTAGTGAAGCTCGGTCACGTCCACCTCCGTTGGATAGTGACGTGACGCTACGACCTGCTCGCCTGCAGGTCAATGGTGAGGAGCCGTCAGGACCGACGACGCTTGTGCGGTGGGGCAACCGGCTTCGCGGCGCTCACCGTCGACTGCTGAACACAGCTGTGTGACCGATTGCTCCACTGAGATTGGAGTTGCCATACGCTCGATGCACCGCCCAACACCACGGGGGTTGAGTAGATGAAGTCGCACTTATCGCCAACCTCGTTGCTCTGTGCATCAACCCAGCTGGTCCCAGGGACGGGATCAGTCATAGCCTCGAGCAGCTCATGGGTTGCGTTATCTGCCAGTGAGCGGGTGCCGAAGGAGTACGGGGTCACGTTGGTGTAGTTGTCCGTGGGGTAGCAGGTGCTCGATGCTGCAGAGTTCGGAATATAAGCCACCTGGGTCTGAATGCCCTGCACGAAACCCGAGGCATGCCAGGCGCAGTAGTCGACATTGGGCATGGTGCTGGAGAACACGAGGTACACCGCATTGGTGTCGGCAGCCACATGTGCGCGGCGCAGCACCTTGCGCACCTCAGCAAGAATCACCTGCGGAGTCGGATCCACAGTTGGCGCCGCACTCGGATCATCGAAGGAGCGGACGTACGTCACCGATGCAGTGCCACCGCGCATGTACTCATCGATCGTGGCCAGATAGCCACTGCCATTGAGCCCGCCGAACAGCCGTGGCATCGCCGACTTGGTATCACTGGGGAAGTCGGTTTGCTGCCCCCAGAAGATCGTGTAGACCTTCGCCTTGCTGACGATCTTGCCGCGTCCATCACGCAGGTTCGGGCGCACATCTGCCGAGGTGTGCCCCACCGATTCCGCGTAGGCCCTCGCGGTCGTAGTTGAGTGACCGCTGGCGAGCATGTCGGCGGATTGCCCAGCAACCACGGCAGCAGCCATCGCGGCAGCGGCCAGCAGGCCCACAACCGGACGTACGCCACGCATGGTCACTCTCACTTCTCGAGCGTAAGCCCGGTCAGCCGCACCATAGGAGGTTCAGCAGTGCATCTCCGCCCGCAGCGGAGACATCCTTACCCGGCCAGCGTATGCCGATCACGGACTGCTGTCTGCCAGTTACTGACAGATACCTCGCTATGGTGTGCACATCCACGCGTGGGATACCCGTTGCCAACGTCCCGTAGATTCGCTGATCTGAAGGTGAGAGATATGGCTGCCGACCTTGCCGTCTTCGGTGCTCGGATTCGTACGATGAACCCTGCCCAACCCTTCGCTGAGGCTCTGGCCGTCAAGGATGGACGGATCATTGCACTGGGATCAGCCGCTGAGGTTCGTGCTGAGTGTGATGCAAACACAGTGATCCAGTCGGGCCCGGATTGGCATCTCACCCCTGGACTGACCGATGGTCACCAGCACCTCCTGATGGGCAGTCAGGTGGGCCGCGGTATCAACTTCGATCGCGTCTCGAATCTCGAGCAGGTGCGGGCTCTGTTGCGAGCCGAACGCAAGCGGGTTGGCCCGGGTGCCTGGGTGCAGGGGTTCGCCTTCGAGTACGCCGCCCTCGGTGGCCTTGAATACCACCATGAACTGATCGATGAGGCCGCAGGTGACGGGCCGATGCTGTTTCATGCCCTCGATATGCACACCGCCTTCGCCAATGGCGAGGCTCTGCGGATCGCCGGGGTAACGGGTGCTCGTCGATTCGCTGATGCGTCGATCATCGTCTGCAATGAGAACGGTGCCCCAACCGGTGAGCTTCGTGAGTTGAGTGCGATGCACGCCGTCACCGACCACGCTCCGATCCCAACCGAGGATGAGAAGCTCGGCTGGTACGCAGACACGATCCGCGCTCAGAACGCTGTTGGTATCACGGCCATTCACCAGATGGACGGTGGTCAGGAGACCATCGATGCGCTGCGAGCACTCGAAGCGGCCGGCCAGCTCAACCTGCGCGTCCGGTTCCACCAGTGGATCGACGCCACCACCGATCCCGAGGGCGCACTCGAGATGATCGCCCGCCGTGATCAGGCGGGCCGCATGTGGACTGCCAATTCCGTCAAGTTCATGCTCGACGGAGTGATCGACACCGGAACCGCCTGGCTCGAGGAGCCCGACACCTTCGGCGATGGCAACGAGCCGATGTGGCCAGATATGGATCACTTCCGACGTACGCTGCGTCAATTCCACGATGCCGGGTTCTACATCGCTACACATGCAATCGGGGATCGGGCCGTACGCGAGGTTCTCGACACCTACGAGACCTTCCCCGGTGAATCCCGTCACCGCATCGAGCATGTTGAGGCCGCTCCCGGTCAGACCGTGGCGCGATTCGCCCGGCAGAAGGTGTCGGCCTCGATGCAACCGATTCACCTGCGCTGGCTCAACGCAGATATGACCGACCCCTGGAGTGAGCGCCTGGGTATCCACCGCTGTGATCACGCGATGCCGTCGGGTGAGATCAATGCCAGTGGTGCCAATGTCATCCTCGGGTCGGACTGGCCGGTAGCCCCATACGATCCGCGTCTGGGAATCTTCGCCGCCCAGCGTCGCTATGCACCCGATGTTGACGACCATCGATCACTCGGTAAGAGCCGCGGACTCACCGGCCTGGAGACCCTGGCCGGCTACACCGTCAATGCTGCTCGAGTCACCGGTGACAGCGGAGCCCTTGAGATCGGTGGGCCGGCTGACTTTGTGGCCTGGGGAGCCGATCCCGCCGACTGTGTTCCTGAGGATGTCGTCGAACTCCCGGTGCACCTCACAGTGGTCGACGGACGTATCGCCCACCAGACCGTTTGATCGATTCGTCGATGACCTTGGCCGTCTGCACGCCCTGCGGTGCCAGGGTCGAAGACTCCACGATGCCGGCACACGCCTACGTGCCGGCATCGGCTGGTTGCTGGGCACTGTTTGGATCAGTGCAGGCCGACGAGATGATGCGCTTCGGATATCCCCCGGCACATTCGATCGTTGTCGACGCATACATGGCCTCCCACCCGGGCGATGGTACGGATCGGCGTGAGGCGCAGAGTGTTGTGGTTCACCTCGTCGGCCTGTGTGGACTTCTCGAACGAGGCTGGGACGGTGTTCGATCCCGGGCCGCGTTGCGTACGGTCGTCGGTCACAAGGAACTCCTTCCAGTGCTCGACCCCTGGCCAACACCGAGCCCGGTGAACATCACGTCGATGGTTGGCGCGAGGGATCTTGAGGACTATGACCAGCGCGCCCGCACCTGGGCGGCGCAGGTGTGGAACGCCTGGGCGTGCGAACACGACACAATCAGAGCGCTGCTCCCATCGTCATCGAACTGATACGACCCATCCTTCGCGGCTTGACCGATTCGTCATAGGGTTCTGCCATGTCTGTGCTGGACCACACGCCGTCAATCAGTCCGAGTGATGCGGAACGTATCGCCCTTGAGGTCTACGGGCTCGACGTCCAGGCGATCGTCATGCCGAGTGAACGCGATAAGACCTTCCGTCTTACGTCGGCTGATGGCAGTTCGTTCGTCATGAAGGTGTCCAACAAACTCGACCCCCTTGATCTGCTGGAGGCCCAGACTCAGTCTGCCGAACTTGCGCTTGCTGCCGGAGTTCCTGTTCAGGCACTTCATCGCGCACTGACTGGGGAGAAGATTCCCACCGTTGACGGCCACTTCGTCCGCGTCCTGGACTTCATCCCGGGAGTCCTTCTTGGCGATGTGACTCCGAAGACCACGGAACTGAGAGTAGACGTCGGTCGCAAGGTCGGTGCCCTCGCGCGATCACTCTCGTCCTACGACCATCCAGCCGCCCACCGCGAGTTCTACTGGGATATTGCCCAGGCCGGAACGGTACTGACGAATGGACGTGAGTTCGTCACCGATCCCGATCGACGGGCACTACTCGACTCGATCATTGAGCGCTGGACGTCGAATATCGAACCGCGCATGAAGAGGCTTCGGCACGCTGTGATCCACGGTGATGCCAATGACAACAACTTGGTGGTCGATCCCGGGAATCCAGACGATCCGTTCGGTCGGTACGTTCAGATCGCAGGGATCCTCGACTTCGGCGATCTGGTCTACTCCGCAGTGATCAACGATGTGGCTGTTGCTGCTTCGTATCACGTTCACGATGCCGACGATCCGATTGGCGTAGTGGCCGATATCGCGCGCGGGTTCGACCAGGAGTACCCACTCACCGAGGGTGAGATTGAACTGCTCTGGGATCTTGTCACGATGCGCCTATCGATGAGCGCAGTCAATGCAGCAGTTCAGAGCACCCAGCGACCTGGTGACCCCTATCTCACGATTGATGAGGAGTCGTCCTGGGTTGCGCTCACTCGGATCGCGGGAATCCATCCGCGCCGAGCGATGTATCGACTGCGTGACGCGATCGGGTTGGAGCCGCACCCACAAGGTGCACATATTCGCGACCACCTTGAACGTCAGAATCCCGCGCCGATGCTGGGCTCACCCTGGGCTGACTACAAACTCTTCCATCTCGATCTGTCTGTTGGCAGCGATCTGTTCGCCGCCAATGAGGTCGATATGGCTCCAGGTGCCTTCGACGTGCGCATCCGTCGCGACGTCGCTGGTGACATGAACACCGTTGCCGTGGGTGGATACGGTGAATCGCGTCTGGTGTACACCGCGCCGGAGTTCGCAACCTCCGATGATCCGGCAGATGAGCGCCGCACTGTGCATCTGGCCGTGGACGTGTGGACCCATGCGGAGGTACCGCTGCACGCACCTATCCCCGGACGTATCCATCGCGTGAACGACAACACCGCACATCTGGACTACGGCCCGGTCGTGATCGTCGAGCACACAACCGATGAAGGGGTGCCCTTCTACAGCCTCTACGGTCACCTCTCAACGCGCACCCTTGAGCGGATCCACGAGGGTGACGAGGTGGCGGCCGGCGATGTGATCGGCTGGGTCGGCACCCCGCCGCGCAATGGTGACTGGGCACCACATGTGCACGTGCAGTTGATCATGGATCTGTTCGACCTCGACGTGGACTACCCAGGTGTGGGAATTCCGTCCCAGCGATCGTTCTGGCTGGGTCTGTCCCCGGATCCAGCTCTACTGCTTGGACTTTCATCCGAGCTCACCTGCGCTGAACGTCGCGAACTCGCCGATACCCTCGCCGATAGGCGTCAGTTGCTGGGTCCAAACCTCAGCATCTCGTACCGCAGGCCACTGCGGATCGTCCGTGGAATCGGCTCCTATCTCTTTGACGATGAGGGGCGTTCATATCTGGACTCCGTCAACAACGTCGCCCATGTGGGCCACGCACATCCGCATGTGGTTGCCGCGGGCCAGCGGCAGATGGCGGTACTCAACACCAACACCCGCTACCTGCACGAGAAGGTCATCGAATACGCGAGCCGACTCGGTGCATTGCTGCCCGATCCACTCTCGGTGTGCTTTTTCGTCAACTCGGGCAGTGAGGCCAACGATCTCGCACTGCGGTTGATCCGCGCTCACACCGGGCAACAGGACGTCATCTGCGTCGAACATGGCTACCACGGACATACCCAGTCTCTGATCGACGTAAGTCCGTACAAGCACGCGGGCAAGGGTGGCAAGGGTGCACCTTCCTGGGTGCACACAGCGGCCATGCCCGACCCGTATCGCGGAGCTCATCGTGGCTACGGTCGTGAGGTCGGTGAGGCGTATGCCGCCGATGTTGCTCGGTGTGTGGAACAGGCCAATGGACTGGCGGGCCTGATCGTCGAGTCAATGATCGGCTGTGGTGGTCAGGTTGTGCTGCCCGATGGATACCTCACCGCGGCGGCTGCACATGTGCGCGCGGCGGGCGGCTTGGTGATTGCTGATGAGGTGCAGGTTGGGTTCGGCCGTGTGGGTCCTGAGTTTTGGGGCTTTGCGACACAGGGCCTGGTGCCCGACATCGTCACGATGGGCAAGCCCGCAGGCAACGGACATCCTCTGGCTGCTGTGGTAACGACCCCCGAGATCGCGGCATCCTTCGCGAATGGGATGGAGTACTTCAACACATTCGGCGGCAATCCGGTATCGGCTGCGATTGGCTGTGCTGTCCTCGATGTGATTGAGCACGAGAACCTGGCGCAGAACGCTGCAAACATCGGTGAGCGCATCCTCACCGGTGCCCGCGAGCTGGCCGAGCGATATGTGCTGATCGGCGATGCCCGCGGTCTTGGTCTCTATCTCGGCATCGAATTGGTACGTGATCGCGAGACGTTGGAGCCGGCGGACACGGAAGCCAGCTACATCATCGAGAAGATGCGTAACCTTGGCGTGCTGGTGAGTATCGACGGACCGTACAACAACGTGCTGAAGATCAAGCCGCCGATTGTTTGGGGTGAGGTGGAGGCGGATCGGTTGATCTCCACATTGGATCGAGTTCTCGCCGATCCTGCCCTCCGCCGATAGCTGGCGAATCAGAGGTCGCCACGCGGTGCCCGTGCTTTGACAAACAGCACGAACGCGATCAGAGCGAGGATTGGCACCACAGCAGCGGCACAGAGAGCTCCGTAAGAGGCGTACGCAACGATCACTCCGGCGATGATTCCGCCGACGGCCGCTGACAGATTCATGATGAGGTCTGACAGGCCCTGCACCGACGGGCGATCAGCCTCATCGAGATCGTCGGTAAGAAGTGTGGACCCCGCAATGAGGGTGCACGACCAGCCCAAGCCGAGCAGGAACAGGCCGATAGCAAGCTGCGGAACCGCATCAGGTGCGGCTGTGCCGGCAACCGCACAAGCAAGCAGAAGAATCCCAGCACCCGCAAGCATCATCGGCATTCGGCCCAGCCTGTCGACGAGTAGACCCACCAGTGGCGAGAACGCATACATACCCAGGACATGCACGCTGATGACGAATCCGATCACCTGAAGCTCTACGTCAACATGCTTCATATGGACGGGCGTCATCACCATCACCATCACCATCACCACATGGCCCAGAGACACCGATGCGACTCCGAGCATGGCCGGTAGATGTGAACGTAGATGGGCGATTCCGTCCGACAGTCGTGCCTTCGCGGGTGTTCCCACCTCATCGACGTGTGCGATGGATCGGGAGAGCAGATATGGATCCGGACGCAGGAACAGCATCAAGGCAGTCACCCCGAGTGCCAGCATTAGAGCGGCCAAGACGTACGTTCCAGTCAACTGCGGGAGTCCGAGCGACATCGCGATATTGCCCGAGAAGTTGAGCAGATTCGGACCGAGAACTGCACCAATCGTTCCAGCCCAGACGACCAGTGAGAGTTGACGAGCCCGCCGATCCGGATGGGCCAGATCGATGGCGGCGTATCGCGATTGGTACCCGGATGCGGAGGCCACACCAACCATGAGGCAGCCGATGAGCACCAGCAGTAGCGAGCGAGTGACCCCACCGGCAACCACCAGCAGTGCACCAGCGAGGGCAATGCCATAGCCGATACTCAGGGCACTTCTTCGACCATGAGTGAGCGCACGACGCGCCAATGGCAGGGCCAACAGGGCTGCACCAAGAACACCAGCTGTCTGTGCAAGTCCAGCAACCTGCTCACCGGCAAGGGAGGCAGCAATCAGGGCACCAGCGGGAACGGCACCAGCCACCGCGATACCGCTGAATACCTGCACGGCCGCAAGCACACCAACGGTCCGGCGCTGAATCGACTCAACGTCCACTCCCGCTATGTCACTCATCAATGCCGCACGACCATTTCATAGAGGACGGGAATGATCACCAGGATTCCGAGTACGAGCATTACGACGCCACCTATCGTCCGCAGAACCAGTAGTCGTCGATCACTGTTGACGAACCAGTCCCGACTGGATCCGACCACAATCCCCCAGGTGCCATCGAGGACGATCGACAGGAGCGAGAAGATCAGACCGAAGAGTAAAAGTTGAACGGTCACCGAACCAGCTTTGGGGTCCACGAACTGCGGGAAAACTGCGGTGAAGAACACGATCGCCTTGGGGTTGAGGACGCCCACCATGAATCCCTCCCGCAGGATCCTCAACAGGCTGGGCTTGGTCTCCTCTACCTCGACCATGGCATCCACATGTGCCCGCCGGTGGCGAAGAGCGTCGATACCCAAATACACCAAGTACAGACCGCCACCGATCTGCACGACTTCAAGGAGCAGTTGGGAGCGCTGTAGGAGGGGTCCCAGACCGAGAGCCACGAAGGTTGCAAGAACCAGCATTCCGCAGGCATTTCCAACAGCAGTCAGAAAGGCGGTCGTCCGTCCCCAGGCCACCGCTCGAGCGATGACGAACATCACACTCGGGCCTGGCGCGAGAATGATTGCGATTGAGGCCAGGACGAAGGCCACGAGGCGCTGGGTATCAACCACAGGGACAACGTACCGGGAACATGTGAGGTTCGTGTCAACCCGGCCAGCCGAGGCGGGCACACCTACCCCCTGCACCTAGACTTGCCCCCATGACTTCATCGAACTCCGTTCGTCCGACCGCGTTGACGTGGATTCTGGTGGCTCTCGGCGTCCTGCTGTTGATCGTTGCCGGGATCTATCTGACGCAGCCAGCTGATGCTCTGCCCAGTTTCTTCCCAGGTGCTGACGCAGCCAACGCGGCGAAACACATCAAGCACGGTATTGCCGCGGCTGGACTTGGTGCCCTCCTGTTCGTGGGTGCCTGGATGACCACAGGATCAAAGAAGAGCAGCTGAGTTTGTGGATGTCGACGCTTCGGCCGCCGACGCGAGGGTGGAGTCCAACCATTGATTGACATCACGTACGTTCAGGCAATCGTGATCGGCCTGCTTCAGGGCGTCACCGAGCTCTTTCCGATCTCCAGCCTCGGCCACTCAGTGCTGGTTCCGGCTTGGATTGGTGGTGACTGGGCGCAACTCGTCACCGCTTATGGAGCACAGGATTCAAGTACATCGCCGTACCTCGCCTTCATCGTCGCACTTCATGTCGCGACAGCCATCGCGCTGTTGATCTTCTACTGGAGCACGTGGATCGACATCATCAAGGCCTTCTTCACGACCATCAAGAACCGGTCGGTGGAAACCTCGACGGAGCGCCTCGCCTGGCTCATCATCGTGGCCACAATTCCGGTTGGTATCACCGGACTTCTGCTCGAACACACATTCCGGGTCCTGTTCGCGAAACCGGCAGCGGCAGCGATCTTCCTCACCATCAACGGATTGATCCTGTTTGCCGGTGAGTGGCTTCGACGTAGGGCCGACGCACGTGCATCCGTCGAAGCGGTAACGATGTCGCCCACGTCCGTCGAAGAGGTCGAACTCGAGCACGCAGTGGTGGGCGGAAAGAACCGCTCCCTTGAGGGTCTCAGCTACGCCGAGGCCGGCATCATCGGCCTCTTTCAGACCGCGGCACTGCTGGCTGGCATTTCGCGCTCTGGCATAACAATGGTTGGTGGCTTGGTGCGCGGCCTCAGCCATGAAGATGCCGCCAAGTTCTCCTTCCTGTTGGCAACCCCGGTGATCTTCGCGGCCGGACTACTAAAGCTTCCCTCACTGTTTGGGCCGGCCGGCGCCAACATCCACGGTCAGGTGATCGTCGGTGCAATCGTCGCCGGCCTTGCGTCATGGTTCAGCGTGAAGTTCCTGACCAAGTGGTTCACCACTCGCACCCTGATCCCGTTTGCGGTGTACTGCTTGGTTTTCGGAATCATCTCGCTCATTCACTTCGCCTGAGCGGCTTCACCGTCACGGGATATCGACGATCACCTTTCCAGTGATCCCAGCTTCCACTGCAGCATGGGCATCGGCGATCTGCTCCAGACTGAAGTGCGTCTCGGGCAGTGGTGTGAGAGCGCCAGCGTCTAGCGCCCGTGAAACTCCGTCGACAGCAGCAGTGATCTGGTCGTTGGTGAAGTTGTAGACGAGAACAAATCGCAGGGTGACGTTGTCGGTCATCAACCGACGAACTGGGAGTTGCGGATCACCTGTTGGTTCCGTGGCGTACGTGATGATCGACCCGGCTGGGCGCAGTACTGCCAGATCCAGATCGAGGTTGGCGCCGAGTGCCACCTCGATTACCCGGTCAACCCCGCCCGAGGCAGCCTTGATCTGATCAACCACATCCACATCCCGGTAGTTCACGACAACATCAGCACCGGCGGCTCGAGCGATCTCAGCCTTCTCCGGCGAGCTGACGGTGGTAATCACATGTGCTCCGTCAAACTTGGCGAGTTCGATCGCCGCGTGGCCCACCGCTCCAGCTCCGCCGGCGATCAGGATCGTGCGTCCCGTGATCGGGCCGTCGAGGTAGAGGCAGCCATGGGCGGTGATGTACGGAATCGCGAGGCCAGCACCCTGATTGAAATCGACACTCTCGGGCAGCAGGACCGCCTGCTCAGATGGAATGACGGTGTACTGAGCCGCGGTTCCATTCACCCGGTTCCACGCTGCATGGAAGAGCCAAACCCGCTCCCCGAGACGGCTCGCATCCACTCCCTCACCGACCTCATCGATCACCCCGGCTCCGTCCTGGTTCGGAATCTGATACTCGACGGCCAAGGGGGCATCCCCCGTACGCGACTTCCAGTCAGTTGGATTGACCCCCGAGGCGTGAACGCGAACCCGCACCTCGCCTGGACCCGGATGTGGATCTGGCAGTTCCTCAACCCGCAGCACCTCGTGTGCTGACCCACGCCGACGGTAGACCGCTGCCAACAACTCGTCCTCCACCTGTAACGTCACTGAGGCGGACAAAAATACTTCAGTCAACCGGTAAAGCAAATGCCTACCTCGATCGTTAGGTCACTGTGAAGCAACCAGAGTTCGACGCCTTCTACCGTCGCAGCAAGGACAAGTGCTTTAGGGCTGTCCTGGCCTCCGTCGGCAACACTGCGGAGGCTGATGATCTGCTCGCCGAGTCCTATACCCGCGCCTGGCAGCGGTGGGAAGAGGTGAGCAACCATCCTGCGCCGGAGGCGTGGATTGTTCTGGTGGCTATGAACCTGCATCGGGACAACTGGCGCTCCAGCCGGTTCTGGTCTCGACTGCGTCCGGCAGCCAATGTTCCAGCTCCCGAGCTCGATCTGGATGTTGACCTGCTGAAGGCCCTGCGTCAACTGCCTGAGCGGCAGCGGGATGTGGTGGTGATGCGAGTGCTCCTCGATCACGACACAGAGCAGGTAGCCCAAACCCTGGACATCGCACCTGCAACCGTCTCTGTGCATCTGCACCGAGGGCTCGCAGCACTCCGACTCCAGGTGAGCCCGATAACCGATGACCTCAGTGATCCTCATGAACAGGAGTACGTCCGATGAGTGACCAAGATATTGAGTTTGCCAAGGCAGCCTTCAACAACGCCCTCCCACCGGTGGATTACCGCGCGGGCTCGACGCAGGGGCCGCGACCACACAGGGGCCGCAAGGCAGCGGTGATGGCCGGCACGTCCGTCGCCGCAGCCGCCGCACTCTTTGCAGTGACGACAGCGACCGGATCCTCACCTGCATGGTCGGCCACTCCGTCCACGCTCAGCGCCGCTGACTCCGCTCATGTGGATCAGGTCTGCCGCGCAGCGAGCACCGACATCATCGTGGTGGGCAACGGATCGTCCGGCTCGGGCGATGTGGTGACCGGCAGTGGTGGATCTGTGAGCGGTGTGACCGTCACCTCAGGCAATGTCAGCACTGCCGGGAACCCGGTGAGCGGCGGAGTTGTCGCGAATGGACCGCAGACCAGTCAGACCGTTCGCGTTGGCTCACTTCCGCTTCTGCTTATCGACAGCCGCGGCAAGATGGCACTGGCACTCTACGGAGATTCAAGCCACCACATCATGTGCAATATCGATGCTCAGGGGAATGCGTCGATCAGTCCTGATAGCGGTGCCTGGCAGTCCCCTGTTTCACCAGACCTGATCTCAGCGAACGCAGGTGCGGCGATGGGCACCGTGCAGGTCGGTGACAGCACCGGCACGAGCGGCACGATGCAGATTGTCGGAACCGTCGCTTCCTCGGTGAAGGCGATGTCCGTCGAGGTGCCGGGTGTGGGCACCGTGGTCGCCACCATCGCGGATGGCTACTACTCACTGTTCATTCCCAACAGCATGGTGAACTCAGGCGGCTCCACCTCTTGGCCGGCCACAATCACGCAGACTGACGGAACCGTTGTGCATCAGGCACTTTCACAGGGACTCGGCCTCCCCGTACAGGTGAACGCAACTCCATAGAGGGATGAACGGTCGGCCCACATTGGAATCCTGCTCACGGGTACATTGGTGCTCGTGAGCAGGATTTTCACTACCAGCGTCAACTCTGTCTACCCCCACTACGTCAGGAAAGTGGAGAGCAAGGGGCGAACCACCAAGGAACTCGACGAGGTGATCTGCTGGCTCACTGGCTACTCGGGACCTGAACTCAGACGAAAGCTGAAATCCGAGACCACATTCGATGACTTCTTTGCTCAAGCCAACCTGAACCCGAACGCCTCGTTGATCACTGGAAGTGTCTGTGGTGTGAAGGTCCAGGACGTTGAGGATCCACTGATGCAGAAGATCCGCTACCTCGACAAGCTTGTAGACGAGTTAGCCAAAGGCCGTCCCATGGAGAAGATCCTTCGTCACTGACGGACGGCCATTCGTCGAATCCTTGTGCCTTCAGTTCATGACACCGGTGGTCGTGACCGAGCTCGTGTATCCCTGCCAATTCGTGGCGTGCGCAGATCGGAAGAGCGTCGTGTAGGGAAAGAGT
>CAXBQZ010000015.1:0-43518 GCA_963978055.1 uncultured bacterium | reverse complement strand
TCGGTGATCCGGGGGAGACCCTCACAATCCGCCACGACTCCACCGACCGGTCATCCTTTATGCCGGGTGTGCTTCTGGGCGTTCGTCGCGTCGCCGAAACTCCAGGCCTCACCTACGGACTCGAGGCGTTCCTCGACCTTGCCTGAGCCTAGGCAAAGCCGAAGTGGCGAAGGGCTGCGGCGGTAACGGCGGCCACAAGTACCACCACGACGAATGGTGCACGAAGCAGGAGCGCGACGACTGCTGCCAGGACTCCTGCCAGACGCGCATCCACGACGAGAGTCTGGCCGGTCGCGAACGTCTGCACAGCCACCAGGGCCGACAGCAGTGCGATCGGTATTGCATCGGAGGTGGCCTTCACGATCGGCTTGTCCAAGATGTCGTGAGGGACGGAGGCTCCTGCCAATTTCGTGGCGTAGCACCCTAGGCAGGCGGCAATCACAGCGATCCAGATCGGGGTCATGTGTTCACCTGCATCGGACTGTCCAGCTTTCTGCGCACAGCGAGCACTCCAGCAACGACGGCCACCAGTGAAGTGGCGAGCACAGGTACGCCGGGCCGCAGGAATGGGGTGAGTGCCAACGCAACAACCGCTGCGCACAGGGCGATCGCCCACGAACGTCGATCGCGAAGGCGTGGCCACACCAGAGCAATGAAGCCGGCGGGGATTGCGGCATCAAGACCCCACGCCTTGGGATCCCCAACGGCCTGAGCTCCCATGGCGCCGGCAAATGTGGCCAGGTTCCAAAAGATGAACACCGACAGGCCAGTCGCCCAGAATGCAAGCTTCGTGCCCTGGTATCCGTCCGATTCCTCCGATTGCGCAACGCCCATGGCGGTGGACTCGTCGATGGTGAGGTGGGCTGCAACCAGTCTTGCTGGACCACGCACATTAAGCATCGGTGCCATGGTGACGCCGTAGAACGCATTGCGAAGACCCAGCAGAACACTCGTTGCGACGGCCGAGACTGCCCCACCGCCCGCGGCGAGTACTCCAACCAGTGCGAACTGGGAGCCCCCGGTGAACATCAGTGCAGAGAGCAGTTGGGTCTGCAGTGCGGTCAATCCGCCGAGCACAGAGATTGCACCGAATGAGATGCCGTAGACCCCAGTTGCCAGACCAACGCTGAGCGCATTGAGGGTGATTGTTCGTCGACGTACATGCCAGTCGTGGATCACTCTGGCTCCGTTGGGATTCCGCTGTCCATCGGACCGACGTGATCGGCCAGCCACTCGACGAGTGGAGTCAGCGCGCGCCAGGTGCTGCGCACCTTGGTCAGCGTAGTCCGCGTATCGAGCCAATCAGGTGTACCGAATTGGTGGCTCAACAGGACGTTCTTCCTTCGGAGCAGATCAAGATGCGGGTGGTCTTCGGGGACTCCGCGGGGTCGGGTCTTCATGAGGTCATCACTGAGTTCAAGACCGGCCTTGAGTGCCTTGGCGAGGGCGGGCTCGAAGACGGTGACAGCTGCAGAGTCGATGGCATCGCGATAGCGCTGTGTTTGCAGGGATGAGGCCGCATACCAGCCACCACCTACATAAAGGCCGGCGGCGGAGATCTGAACGTAGTACCCGATGGAATCCTCAACCCCGACCAGTGCCCCCTGGTGATCCTTGTACGGAGTCTTCTCCTTGCTGAAGCGCACATCCCGGTACGGCCGGTAGATATGAGCCGCGCCGAACTCGCTCTCGAGCTCGCCAAGTAATTGCTCAAGTGGTGCGCGGACAGAGTGCTCGTAAACGTCCTTGTGTTCCGCCCACCAGACCTTGCTGTTGTTGACGGCAAGCTGCTCATAGAACTCGACGGCTGACAGCGGGATTCCAGAGAACGAGGTCACGTGAGGAGCCTAGACGGTCGAGGTCGATGGCGACCGGCCTGCACATCATTTCGGTCGTAGTCGAACCGGCCCTCGTACGTCCGCTACTCTGCCGCCATGCGAGTAGTTGTCGTCGGGGCCGGCTGCTGGGGACTTCCGGCGGCCGCTGAACTGGCCCGCCGTGGACATGACACAGTGCTGATCGACCGCCATGGGCCTGCACACCAGTTGGGGTCGTCATCTGGCCCCACCCGGATCTGGCGACTCAGTCATCCCGATGCCCTTCGCGTGCGACTGGCCTTGCGCTCGGTGGAGGCCTGGGAGCGGTTGGAGTCCCTCACTGGAATTCAGGCGATTCTGCGTCGGGGCATTCTCTGGCGGGACGAGAATTCCGCTCCACGGGTGATGGCCGCTCTCACCTCAGAGAACGTCCCCTTCGAGGTGTATGAGCCTGACGATGTCACCAAGGTGTTCCCCGGTCTTCGCCCTGATGGACGGATTGGCGTTTGGCAGGAGACCGCAGGTCCGGTGCTGGCGTCCTCTGCCCTCGATGCACAGGTGGGACTTCTGGCTATGAACGGCGGACACCTGGAAGTGGGACCGAACATCCGCAGTATCGAGAGCACCGCGAATGGTGTGCGGCTCACCGGGCAGGACGGTGAGGTATTCGATGCTGATGTGGCGGTAGTGGCGCCGGGCCCCGGTGCTGGCGCCCTGTTCGAGGCCATGGGCCTGGAGGTGGGGTTTGCACCCGTTCTTGAGCAGGTGTGCCATGTGGGGAAGGCTCCGGCGACCGATCTGATGCCGTGCCTGTATGACGGGCCGATTGGTGACGAGCCGGGAATGTACGGCATGCCCACGCCCGGGCGGGGCTACAAACTGGGTATCGACTACTCACTTCGGGAATGGTCCGAATCTGATCTGGACCGGGTTCCGTCCCCACACGTGTCAGCACTCATCTCCGAGCGGGTTGTCCGCAACTTCACGGAGCTTGACCCGACGGTTCTGGACGCACAGGTGTGCTCATGGACAGATTCCCCAGACGGGCGCTTCGTCATCGACACCGTGATGGAGGGTCGGGTGGTCGTGGCCGCCGGGGATTCAGGGGAGGGCTTCAAGTTCTCTGCCCTGATGGGCCTGATACTCGCGGATCTGGCTGAAGGGATTTCCCCGGATGCGGATGTGGCGACGTTCGCAATGGCCAGATTCGCCAATGGCGGCGGGGTGGTCCCCGGTCCGCGCACTCTGGGGAGTTAGGGTCAGTACGAGCGCCCCGCGTCGTCGTAGGAGTTGTGGATGTCAGAGCAGAGTGAAATCACCTTTCGCAGCGATGTCACTGTCGAGTTGGTCAAACATGCTGCTTCCGATGCTGACGTCCTGTTCGCAGCGCGGGTGTCGACGCAGGGGGAGCGGTCACTGGACTCAGTTGAGGCAGATACCGCGGGTGCTGAGGGACTGATCCGATTCCTGATGCGTGAGCGGCATGGAAGTCCGTTCGAGCACTCGGTCATGACCTTCTACGTGCAGGCGCCCATCTTCGTCTGGCGTGAGCATATGCGTCACCGCATCGCCTCGTACAACGAGGAGAGTGGACGTTACCGCGTTCTTGAGCCGCTCTTCTATGTACCTGCACCTGAGCGCAATCTGGTCCAGGTTGGAAAGGCTGGGGCATATGACTTTGTGCCCGGCACGCCAGAGCAGTATGAGCTGACCGTTGATGCGATCAAGACCTCATGTCGTGAGTCGTACGCTCACTATCAGCGCATGCTCGACGCGGGTGTGGCACGTGAGGTTGCTCGAGCCGTACTTCCGGTGAACACCTATTCGTCCGCGTACGTCACGATGAATTCGCGCGCGCTGATGAACTTCCTTTCGCTGCGCAAGCGCAGTGAGGATGCACATTTCCCGTCGTACCCCCAGCGCGAGATAGAAATGGTTGCGGAGAAGTACGAGGAGGCATGGGCGGCCATCATGCCCATGACCCATGCGGCCTTCGTCGCCAATGGTCGCGTGGCGCCCTAGCCGTTTCGCCGCACTCAACCGACCGATAGGCTAGGCACGTGGCTCGAACCTCAACCCCCCAGCGGCCGTTCGGACGCATGCTCACCGCCATGGTGACCCCGTTCACCAAGGACGGAGCCCTCGATGAGAAGGCGGCCGCCGCCCTTGCTGTCGACCTCGTCGACCTGGGCAATGACGGCCTGGTGGTCAATGGCACCACCGGTGAGTCACCCACCACCTCTGATGATGAGAAGGACCGACTTCTGCGCACCGTGGTCGAGGCCGTCGGGGATCGCGCCCATGTGATTGCCGGGGTTGGTACCAACGACACCCATCACACGATCGAGTTGAGCAGGGCTGCGGAGAAGGCTGGTGCCCATGGTCTGCTCGTGGTGACGCCGTACTACAACAAGCCTCCCCAGGATTCGCTCTACGCTCACTTCACTACCGTGGCCGACTCAACCAGCCTTCCGGTGATGCTCTACGACATTCCTGGACGGTCAGGGGTGCCCATCGCGACGTCCACCCTTCTTCGTCTTGCCGAGAATCCGCAGATCGTGGCCAACAAGGATGCCAAGGGCGACCTGTTTGCCGCACAGCAGGTGATGTCGCGATGTGAGCTCGTGTACTACTCCGGGGATGATGCCCTCAATCTGCCGCTGCTCGCTGTTGGGGCTGTGGGTGCGGTGAGTGTCACTGGTCATCTGGTGGCCGACCGGATCGCTGCCATGATCCTGGCATTTGAATCCGGTGATGTTGAACTTGCCCGCGAGCTCAATGACGAGTTGGTACCTGTTACCGAGGCGGTTATGGGTATCACTCAGGGTGTCATCGCCGTGAAGGCAGCCCTCA
Source organism: uncultured bacterium (assembly GCA_963978055.1). GTDB lineage: Bacteria > Actinomycetota > Actinomycetes > S36-B12 > CAIYMF01 > Longivirga. Next base: position 38,848 of record CAXBQZ010000015.1, on the reverse strand, counting down.
CCCAGCTCGGCCGACCTGGTGGTGGCCCACTTCGGATGCCCCTTACATCAATCTCGGCAGAAGACCGCAAGGTGCTGTTCGAAGGATTGGTTGATGGTGGTGTCGTGGGGTTCGCCTCATGACTCACGCCCATCCCGAGCTCGGACCACCGCCGGAGCTTGCGGCCAATGGCCTTCGAGTTGTTCCCCTGGGCGGACTGGGTGAGATCGGTCGAAATATGACCGTCTTCGAGCATGCAGGTCGACTTCTCATCGTCGACTGCGGTGTGCTGTTTCCGGAGGATTCCCAGCCCGGTGTTGACTTGATCCTGCCCGATTTCGACTTCATCAGGGACCGTCTGGACAAGATTGACGGCATGGTTCTCACCCATGCCCACGAGGATCACATCGGTGCTGTCCCATACCTGCTGCGCGAGCGGCAGGACATTCCCATCTATGGATCCCAGCTCACACTTGCCATGCTTGAGGGAAAGCTCAAGGAGCATCGGATCAAGGCCTCGACCATTGAGGTGATTGAGGGCCAGGTCTCCAAGGCGGGTCCGTTCACCCTCGAGTTCGTCGCGGTCAACCATTCGATTCCGGACGCTCTGGCAGTGTTCATCGACACCCCCGCCGGCACCGTCCTGCACACCGGCGACTTCAAGATGGATCAACTTCCACTTGATGGACGCACCACTGATCTGCGTGCCTTTGCCCGTCTTGGTGAGCGTGGGGTCGACATGTTCCTGGTCGACTCCACCAATGCCGAGGTGCCCGGGTTCGTTCCAAGTGAGCGTGAGATCGAGCCGGCCCTTGAGCGCGTCTTCAGTGGAGCCAAGGGACGTATCGTTATCGCCTCCTTTGCATCGCACGTCCATCGGGTGCAGCAGGTGATCGATGTGGCACATCGTCATGGGCGCAAGGTGGCCTTCTTCGGACGCTCGATGGTGCGCAACATGGGGGTCGCCCGTGATCTTGGCTACCTGACCATCCCAGGCAACCTTCTTATCGCCAGTGATCAACTCAGTGACCTTCCCGATGATCAGGTGGTACTCGTCTGCACCGGATCACAGGGGGAGCCCATGGCCGCCCTGTCGCGTATCGCCAACAACGATCACCAGATCAAGATCGGTCCGGGTGACACCGTCATCCTCGCCTCATCGCTCATTCCGGGAAATGAGAATGCCGTCAGCCGGGTGATCAACGGACTCACCCGGCTCGGGGCAAAGGTGGTTCACAAGGGCAATGCCACAGTCCACGTGAGCGGACATGCTGCTGCGGGTGAACTGCTGTACTGCTACAACATCGTCCAACCGCGCAATGTCATGCCGGTCCATGGCGAGCCACGTCATCTCAAGGCGAATGCCGAACTGGCGCTGGCCACCGGAGTCCCTGCCGAACGAATCATCCTCACCCTGGACGGTGGAGTGGTCGATCTCGTTGACGGCAGAGCCACGGTTGTGGGTGCTGTGCCCTGTGGGTTCGTCTATGTGGACGGTGCAAGTGTCGGTGACCTGACGGAGTCCTCGCTGAAGGATCGTCGGGTTCTGGGCACCGAGGGCATCATCACCTGCTTCGTCGTCGTGGATTCAGTCGAGGGCAAGGTGACCGCTGGCCCGCAGATTCAGGCGCGCGGATTCGTCGAAGATGAGGATGTCTTCGATGACGTCGTGCCCAGGATCAAGCAGGCGGTCGAGGATGCCCTCCGAGAGGGAACGACGGATCAGTACGCACTCCAGCAGGTGGTGCGACGCACCCTTGGGCGCTGGGTCAACGACCAGCACCGTCGGCGACCCATGATCGTCCCGGTCGTCGTTGAAGCCTGAGTCAGGCCGCTAACTCAGCGAGTGCCTCTGTTACGTCTGTTAACGGTGTGGCGTACGTGAACCATGTGACCGATTAGGTAACGTGGCGTGTTATGGCGACCCGTACTTCCACGGCGCCCCGATCTCGGTCAGCTCAGGCTGAACCTGAGGTTGAGGTTCGTGGATCTTCCCCTGCGAGCCGCTCGAGCAAGACCGCCGGCCGGTCAACCTCGACGCGCTCTTCATCCAGCACGTCCCGTTCGAGCTCAGGTCGGGGCAGCGCGTCCAGATCTCGATCTGGTCAATCGACCTCACGAGCCACGGCCAAGAGGCCGGCTCCCTCATCGGGACCCTCTGTGCTCACTCGCATCGGCACCGGGATGATGAGAGCGCTCACCGCGATCTGGGTTGGCTGTGCCCACCTGGTCGGTGCAGGGGCTCGCAAACTCGGACATGGTGCGCGGGAACTTGATCCTGCGCACCGGCGGGACGGTCTGGGCCTTGGCTTCATCGGCCTGGCGATCCTGGTCGCATTCGCCACCTGGTGGAACATCACCACCGGCCTGGGCGGCATTGTCAGTTTCTTTGTGACGGGGGCAATGGGCAGCCTCGACTGGGTGCTGCCCTTCCTGCTGTTGGGCCTGGCGTGGCGGGTCCTGCGCTATCCCGAGGAGAGTGCAACCACCGGGCGGGTCACCATCGGTGGCGGTGCCCTTGTTCTGGCTGCGTGTGGTCTTGTGCACATCATTCACGGCACGGCTGTTCCCGCTGACGGGGCTGAGGCCATGGCTGCGGGCGGTGGCTGGATTGGCTGGCTGGCATCAGCTCCGATGGTCTCGGCAACCCATCCGATTGTTGCCGCGCTGCTTCTGGTTCTTCTCGCGTTCTTCGGCATTCTGGTCGTTACAGCAACGCCGATCTCTGCGATCCCTGATCGCATCGCATCGATTAATGCACGGATCTTCGGCACACCCGAGGATGCGCAGGGGATTGACGCTCTCTCCAATGCAGCAACCTGGCGTCGTAGCAAGCCCGCGGTGGACCTGGGTGCGCTTGCCGGTGACGAGGCATTCGAGACTCCACTTCTGGCCGAACCCACCAAGAGGCGCGGACGGTGGTTCCGTCATTGTGGCGCAGATGAGGTTTCTGCTGATGAGCAGCTGACCGAATCGATCATCTTGACCGACGCTCCGATGGAAGACCAGGACGACATCCTTGATCCGGACGATGTTTCGACGGTGATTGTTGATCTCACTACCGGTGAGGTGGTCAAGCCGAAGCGTCGCGCGACCAAGCAACTTCCAGACAACCCGGACGTGATCGAGCAACTGCCACTTGCGGGAGATGTTGTCTACAGCCTGCCGGATACGCAGCTTCTCAAGCCCGGTGCTGCTCCGAAGGTGACGAGCAAGGCCTCGGATTCGGTTGTCGCCGCGCTCACCGGTGTCCTCGAGCAGTTCGGAATCGATGCGCAGGTCACCGGATACATGCGTGGCCCCACCGTGACCCGCTACGAGGTCGAACTCGGCCCGGCCGTCAAGGTTGAGCGGGTCACCGCGCTGAGTAAGAACATCTCCTACGCCGTCGCCAGCGCAGACGTTCGGATTCTGTCCCCGATTCCCGGCAAGTCCGCCATCGGTATCGAGATTCCGAACACCGATCGCGAACTCGTGAGCCTGGGTGATGTGCTTCGCAGCAAGACGGCATCCGGAGACCATCACCCCATGCTGGTGGGGCTGGGTAAGGATGTTGAGGGTGGCTTCGTCTGTGCCAACCTTGCCAAGATGCCGCACATCCTTGTGGCCGGTGCCACCGGTGCTGGCAAGTCCGGCTGCATGAATACCCTGATCACCAGTGTTCTCATGCGCTCAACACCTGATGAAGTCCGCATGGTTCTGATCGATCCCAAGCGCGTAGAACTCACGGCCTACGAGGGAGTTCCGCACCTGATCACGCCCATCATCACGAATCCGAAGAAGGCGGCGGAGGCCCTTCAGTGGGTCGTTCGTGAGATGGACATGCGCTATGACGATCTAGCCCATTTCGGCTTCCGTCATATCGACGACTTCAACAAGGCTGTGCGCGCCGGACAGGTGAAGCCGCTGCCAGGCAGTGAGCGGGTCATCACCCCCTATCCGTATCTGCTGGTGGTCGTGGATGAGCTTGCTGATCTCATGATGGTGGCCCCACGTGATGTCGAAGATTCGATCGTCCGAATCACCCAGCTCGCGCGAGCTGCGGGAATCCACCTGGTGCTGGCCACTCAGCGCCCCAGTGTTGATGTCGTCACCGGCCTCATCAAGGCGAACGTCCCGAGCCGGCTCGCCTTTGCCACGTCAAGTCTGGCCGACAGTCGAGTGATCCTTGACCAGCCGGGAGCTGAGAAGTTGGTCGGCCAGGGTGACGCACTCTTCCTGCCGATGGGTGCAAACAAAGCGATCCGCATTCAGGGCTCATGGGTGAGTGAGAATGAGATTCGCAGCATCGTTGCTCACTGCAAGGCACAGCTCGCGCCGACCTACCGCGAGGATATTTCTGCACCGGCGGCGTCGAAGAAGGATGTAGACGAGGAGATCGGTGATGATCTTGACATCCTTCGCCAGGCAGTCGAACTCGTGGTCACCTCCCAATTCGGCTCGACCTCGATGCTTCAGCGCAAGCTGCGCGTGGGGTTCGCCAAGGCCGGACGTCTGATGGACCTCATGGAGACCCGCGGAATCGTCGGACCCTCTGAGGGGAGCAAGGCCCGCGAGGTCCTTGTGACCATGGAGGAACTTCCGGACATCCTCGCAACGTTGGGCGAATAGCCGAACGGATCGTGGATCTTCGTCCGTCACGGCCGGAAAAATCTGGGCGTACGATGGAACATCGGCACAAAGCCTGTGCGATGAAGGGTATTCGGGGTGAGCATGACGATCGGTCAGACGATCGGCGCTGCACGCATTGAGCAAGGCCTGTCGATCGAGGAGTTGAGCGAGAAGACGCGGATCCGCCCTGCCGTGCTTGTCGGGATCGAGAGCGACAACTTCGACGCTTGTGGTGGCGAGGCCTATGCACGCGGACATATCCGCAGTCTCGCGACGACCCTTGGCCTTGACGCAGCAGTCCTACTTGACCAGTTTGCGACTCAAGTGGGCGCCCCTTCTCGGTCGGCGATCACGGTGGAGCCCATCGAACAGCCGACGCCCATCATGGAGCGGGCCAATCGGACAGATGGTCTCCGGCAGTTGGCCGGGTCGCTCGGTATTCAGGACGCACCTCGTGGTCGGGTATGGCTGCCACTTGTGTCCGCGCTCGGCGTGCTTCTGGCTGCTGGTGGACTGTTCACATTCTTCTCCCACCGCGGCTCCAGTCAGATGCTGCCGGTGCCTTCCGCGAGCCCCTCGGCGAGCGTACGTCCGACCCCGACGGCGAGTTCGACCCCCAGTCCGGATCCTTCGGGCGGTGATGGGTCTCCCAGTTCGTCTACCGAGCCACTGCCCAGCGACACGTCCTCTACCGGGGCTGTGCCCATAGATTCAGTCACCCCTGATCCGAGTACGAGCGTGTCATCCGGCACCACGATTGAGTTGACAGTGACGGGACAGGCAGCCTGGGTGAGTGCGGCCACGACCAAGGGCGGCGACTCGATCTATCAGGGCCTGCTTTCCGCTGGGCAGACGAAAACCTTCACCTCCGACACCACGATCTACCTGGTGATTGGTGATGCGGGAGCGGTCAACCTGCGTGTCAACGGTTACGACTTAGGCACACCGGGCACTGCAGGTCAGGTGATTCGCCACACCTATGGCCCCGGCAATCCGATGCAGTGAGCTCGTGGATCAAAGAGACCTTGTGAAGTCCAGACATGGCCTCGATCACAATACGAGTCTGACCGACTAGGGTTTCACCATGACCCTTGACTCCTCGGCTCCGCTGCGGGTTGCGCTCGTAACACTCGGGTGCGCGCGCAATGATGTTGACTCTGAGGAGCTTGCCGGCCGCCTCGCCGGAGATGGCTGGCTGGTGGTTGACGATGCGAGTGAAGCGGATGCTGTTCTTGTCAACACGTGCACCTTCGTCGAGGCCGCCAAGAAGGACTCTGTTGACGCACTGCTAGACGCGGCCGATCTCAAGTCCTCAGGACGTGCGCAGGCTGTGGTGGCGATCGGATGTATGGCCGAGCGCTATGGCGAACAGTTGGCACGTTCACTACCTGAGGCAGATGCCGTCTTCAGTTTCGATGACTATCGAGATATCGCAGACCGACTCCGAAGAGTGGTGGCTGGTGAGCCACATGTTCCCCATGCCCCCCACGATCGCCGGGCGCTGCTTCCCATCAGTCCGGTGGAGCGGTCCGCAGTCTCAGTCGCGATCCCGGGTCATGCGCAGATATCCGAACCAGATCTACCTGAGGGAATGGCACCCGCCAGTGGTCCGCGGGTGGTGCGGCAGCGACTCGGCAGCGGGCCAAGTGCCCCACTCAAGCTTGCCTCTGGATGTGACAGGCGCTGCTCATTCTGCGCCATTCCGGCCTTTCGCGGTTCGTTCATCTCCCGTCAGCCGCAGGAATTGGTACACGAGGCGCAGTGGCTTGCCGAACAAGGTGTGCGCGAACTCGTTCTCGTCAGCGAGAACTCCACGTCCTACGGCAAGGATCTAGGAGATCTGCGTCTGCTCGAATCACTGCTGCCACAGATCACAGCGGTTGAAGGTATTGATTGGGTTCGGGTGTCGTACCTGCAGCCAGCCGAGACCCGTGAATCTCTGCTCGCCGCGATTGCCCAGACCCCGGGAGTGGTGCCCTACTTCGACCTGTCGTTCCAGCACTCCTCGGAAACAGTACTTCGGCGCATGCGCAGATTTGGTGGTACCGATGCGTTCCTCGAGCTTCTCGGCAGGGCTCGGGCACTTTCCCCATTGGCCGGAGCCCGGAGCAATGTGATCGTCGGATTCCCGGGGGAGACCGAGCAGGACGTGGACGAGCTCGAACGATTCCTCAGCGCTGCCCGCCTGGATGCAATTGGCGTATTCGGCTACTCAGATGAAGAAGGCACTGAAGCGTTCGGTCTGGTCGACAAACTACCTGCCGATGTCATTGCTGAGCGCGTGGAACGGATTACAGCGCTGGCCGAGGAGTTGACGGCCCAGCGGGCAGAGGATCGCATAGGCGAGACTGTGAAGGTGCTTGTGGAGAGCATTGAGGATGGCAGTGTTGAAGGTCGATCGGCGCACCAGGCCCCCGAGGTCGACGGGATCACCTTCCTGCTGGACGATCCACAGGCCTCACTTCGGTTGAGTGATCTGGTGGTGGGCGACATCGTCACAGCAATCGTCGATGGCAGTGACGGAGTAGACCTCAGTGCTCGAGTCATCGATCGACGGATCACGCGACATGAACGATCCTGAACTGGGCAACGCGGATTCTCCCGCGGGAGGTGAGCCCTCTTCGGTGAACATTCCCAATGGGTTAACCGTTATCCGCCTGTTCATGGTTCCACTTTTCCTGTGGCTCCTGCTCCGTGACGGTGGTGCCGACAACGCATCTCGGTTCTGGGCGGCTGCGGTATTTCTGGTCGCCTCTCTGACGGATCTCGTCGATGGAGAACTTGCTCGCCGAAGTGGTCAGGTGACCACCTTCGGAAAAGTCGCTGATCCCATCGCTGACAAGGCGCTCACGGGTGCGGCACTGATCGGATTGTCGCTCTTGGGTGAACTGCCATGGTGGGTCACCATCATCATCCTGGTGCGTGAACTCGGTGTTACTCTCCTGCGGTTCTGGGTGATCCGCGACGGAGTGATACCGGCAAGTCGCGGTGGAAAGTGGAAGACCGCGGCGCAGATGACTGCGATCGTCCTATACCTGCTCCCACTTCCGGACGCGTTCACACCCGTGCGAGTGGCGATCATGGCGCTTGCTGTTGTGCTTACTCTCGTCACCGGTTTTGATTACATCCAGCGGGCGCTGCGACTGCGGGCCAGCTCGAGCAGCGAGGTATCGAGAGGTGTAGATGACTGAGCTATCGACGAGCGCATTGGCCGCTGAAGTTGTCCATGCCCTCATCGGTCATGCGGCTACCGTTGCGGTTGCCGAATCACTCACCGGTGGCCTGGTCTGCGGTGCCCTTACCAGCGTGCCGGGTGCGTCGTCGGTGGTGCGCGGTGCAGTTGTTGCATACGCAACAGAGCTCAAGAGGGATCTTCTCCATGTGGACGCTGAGCTGCTGCGTCGTGAAGGTGCTGTGCACCCGGAGGTCGCAACGTCGATGGCCGCGGGCGTACGTGATCGCCTGGGTGCTGATGTAGGCATCAGTACCACGGGGGTTGCCGGGCCTGAGCCACAGGATGGACGTCCGGTGGGGGAGGTCTACGTAGCTGTCGCAACCCGGGGTGCGGTGCGGGTTGAATCCCTGAATCTCGATCCGACCCTTGGGCGGTCCGGTATCCGTGCGGCCACGGTTGATGCAGCGCTCATGCTGCTCGCTGATGTGCTCACATCCGATCCGCACGAGTCTGCCGCCACGGAGTAGTCGGCACGTGGTGGTTGCAGGGAACATTCACCTGCCGAGAAACGTTTCACCCTGTGCACAAGACATCGCTGGATTCAGGCTCAGGAATCAAGGAGGGTGACCCATGCACACCCAAACGGCTGATAGTTCGCGACTCGCCCAGCACGAATACCGCCCTCTACCTGCGTCCGCTGCTGTAGCCGGGTACCGTAGTACACACAGCGCAAGCATGTGTTCGACTGAGACCGTCACGAAGGGAGGTACACCAGTGATCATTTTGCGGCGTGTCATCGGTGATGAACTTCGCCGTCGTCGGCAGGATCAGGGTCGTACCCTCCGCGAGGTCTCATCAGCCGCCAGAGTTTCCCTTGGCTATCTTTCCGAGGTCGAACGCGGACAGAAGGAAGCATCATCTGAACTGCTTGCCTCGATCTGCACGGCACTAGATGTTCCGATCTCCACGGTCATGCGCGCCGTCAGCGATGAAGTGGCCGTGCTCGAGGGTGTGGCACCAGTGACAGATCTGCCCGTTTCCGATTCCACGGTCATCGCCGCCGCCTGACGTGTCCGACGCTCGTCCGGCAGTTCCTGTATCTAACGCTCGCTCTCCGCGATCTCGCGGTGGTAACGCGATGGGCAGGAGCCGGGCCGCAGCCCTGGATGGAGCTCGACGTGTGTTCGCCGAGAAGGGAATCCGCAAGGCAAGCATGTCTGATGTTGCCGTGCGGGGAGGGCTTGCCAAGGCAACGCTTTACAACCATTTTCGGACCAAGTCCGAGTTGGTTGCCGGGCTCATCGCTGATGACGTTGCTGTCGTAGCTGAGGACTGTATTGATCTTGCGTCAACAGATCTGGCCGTGGCACTCACGCGAGCCTGTGATGCGGTGGCTGCACATCCAGTGCTGGTGGGGCTTCGCATCGTCGAGCCAACGGCCCTCTTGGTGGCCGTTTCACCTGGTGAGGGGCCGGTGTGGGACGGTATTCGGGACCAGACTGCTGCGATCCTCGACGCCGCTGATGTGTCGAACCGGGCAGAGTGCGTCGACCTGATCTGCCGGTGGCTTGCGAGTTTCGTTGTGTCCCCGGGTACCTCCGATCAACGATCCCAGCAGGCCCGTCTTATCTGTGCTGGGCTGCCCCCTGCCGTTCGCACCACAGCCTTCGCCACTCCAGCGACTCCGTGACAGTCGAACCCTGTTAGCAGCAGCCACGCGGACATGTGGCCCATTGGAGCGCGGACTATGCGGATTGGCGCTACATTTCCCAGCAACTAATGATCACTGCTGGCAGGAGTTCTCATGGCTGACGTGGATTCAACAATCCGATCCGAGGGTGGGATCGAGCTTCACTCAATCGACTGGATTCCCGATACCGAGCGTCATGGCAAGGTGTGGACGCAGGGTCCCTTCTGGTTTCTTGGAAATTTCCAGCCCTTTACGGTGGGCATCGGGCTCCTGGGCCCGACCCTGTTCGGCCTGTCGGTAGCGCAGACTGCGATTGCGGGAATTCTGGGCATCCTGTTCGGCACGATCTTCATGGCATTTCATGCCACGCAGGGTCCAACCTTCGGTCTTCCGCAGATGATCCAGTCGAGGGCACAGTTCGGCTACCGGGGCGTCATCCTCGTGCTCCTGGCCACGGCCTTCACGTTCGTTATGTTCAATGTCGTCGATACCGTCATCATCAAACTCGGTGTCAACGCGATCTTCGGCATCAGCCCGACTGTCGTAGCCGTGGTCATCGCCATCATCGCGGTTGTACTGGCGATCTACGGCTACGACTGGCTTCACAAGGTGTTCCAGGCGCTCTTCTGGATCTCACTGCCGTTCTGGGTCGTCATGACGATTGGAATCCTGACCGGTCACGGCGGGGGCAGTGAGCCAAAGCCAGCGGAGATGACGCTGGCCGGATTCCTCAGCATGTTCACTGTGGCTGCGTCCTACAACATCACGTACGCCCCGTACGTCAGTGATTACTCGCGCTACCTGCCCCGTGATACACCGGTCCGGTCAATCGTGGCTTCGGTCTTCTTTGGCGCCTCGGGATCGCCGATGTGGCTGATTCCGCTTGGAGCGTGGTTCGGGGCAGCGCTTGGAGCAAGTGATCCGCTGGTGGGTATCCATGACGCCGGCAATAACGTGGTTGGTGGCCTTGGCACCATTCTGGGAATCCTCTCGGTGCTCGCGCTGGTGGCAACGATGGGAATGAACGCGTACAGCGGGATGCTGACAGTGGTGACCGCCATCGATTCGATCCGGCCGGTGACCACCTCACGTCGACTTCGGGTGAGCGTCATCCTCATTCTGGCCGCCATCTGGCTGGTCCTGGGTAACGTTCTTGAGAATGCCAGCCAGACTCTGAACAACAGTCTTCTGGTGATGCTCTACCTGCTTGCACCATGGACGGCTGTCAATCTGATGGACTACTTCTTCGTGCGGCGTGGCCACTACGCGATCGCTGACCTGTTTACCCCACATGGGATCTACGGAGTCTGGGCCTGGCGAGGGATCGTGGCGTACCTGATCGGTGTGCTCGTAGAGATTCCGTTTATGGTTCTCACCGGTGACGGTGCGTACGTCGGGCCGATCGCGGTGAATCTTCAATATGTCGATATCTCATGGATCGTCGGAATGCTCGTGGCCGGCACCCTCTACTTCATCTTCACGCGGTCGTTGAACCTTGCCGCTGAGACTGAGGCGATCGCCGCAAGTGAGGTCCAGTTGGCGGAACGGGATCTCACCTCATGAGTGCACAGGATGAGGTGGCGGCCGCTGCTGATGCTCTCGTGGGTGCCTTTGGCGCACACGATCCGCAGGGCTACTTTGCTGCCTTCGATCCAGCTGCGACCTTCATGTTCTACACAACTGATCGTCTGCTTGGTTCACGAGCAGAGTGGGAGGCGGAGTGGGCCGAACTTGAGGCCACCGGGTTCCATGTGGACGGCTGTACGACAGCCGACCGCCGGATCGATGTGATCAGTGCGGATGTGGCAGTTCTCACCCACACCGTTCGGACGCGCATCGCCGGTGAGCCGGCGGAGGTGCGCGAACGTGAGACGATCGTGTTCAGACGTTGCTCAGATGGCCGCTGGCTCGCGATCCACGAGCATCTGTCGCCAGATCCCAATCCAGCCGAGGAGCTCACATGAGTGAAACCGATGATGGCGATCTCCTCGCCGGAATTGTGATGTACGGAGCCGATTGGTGCCCGGACTGTCGGCGCAGCAAGGCATTTCTCGACGGTCGTGGAATCACGTACACGTACGTCGATCTCGAGGTGTCGCCGGAGCATGATGAGACGGTCAAGTCTTACAACGGTGGAAACCGACCGATTCCCACCATCGTGTTCGCTGATGGCACGCATCTGGCCGAGCCCAGTGACGAGGAACTGGGTGCCAAGCTCGGTCTGGCGTAGTACTGCATGAGACTGACTGATTTCTGGGAACGACTGGATGCGGTCCTGGGCCCTGCGTATGCGCGGTCCTGGGCCGCGGACTATGTGATCTCTGATCTCGGTGGCCGAACCGTGCTGCAGTCCATTGATGCTGGGATTGACACAGTGGACATCTGGCGAGCGGTGCACACCGAACTGCGGTTGCCCGCCAGTGAGCGGTGAGAAGACCTAACCGACCGCTGAGATCATGGGTACATATGTTCGACTAATCGGCGTGTCGCATTACAGTCGAACATCCGTTCGAAGTAGTGTGGGGCTCATCAGTCGAAGGCTGGTGAACGATGTAGCGGCTGGCAACTCGGTTCTTGGTTTCCACAGGACCTGCCCTCCGGGATGTCGGCCTCAGCAGAAGAATGGTTCAGGGTTGCTGTCAGAGCCTCTCTGTACTGTCCAGACCATCGATATCCGAAACGTACAAAGGTAGGTCTCCATGGCAGCCTCCAAGACTCCAGGCGCAGCACGCGACACCGATCGTGAGAAGGCACTCGATACTGCGCTAGCCCAGATCGAACGTCAGTTCGGCAAGGGTTCGGTGATGCGTCTGGGTCAGGAGGGCCGCGCACCGATTGAGGTCATCCCAACCGGCTCGATCGCTCTGGACGTCGCCCTCGGCATTGGCGGACTCCCGCGTGGACGTGTCATCGAGATTTACGGACCGGAGTCCTCTGGTAAGACCACTCTGGCACTTCATGCGATCGCCAATGCGCAGAAGGCCGGTGGTATCGCTGCCATCATCGATGCGGAGCATGCCCTCGACCCCGACTACGCCAAAGCACTCGGCGTCGACATCGATGCCCTGTTGGTGAGCCAGCCTGATAACGGTGAGCAGGCGCTCGAGATCGCCGACATGCTGATCCGCTCAGGTGCGGTCAGTCTCATCGTGATCGACTCGGTGGCTGCGCTCGTGCCTCGGGCTGAGATCGAGGGGGAGATGGGTGACAGCCATGTCGGCCTGCAGGCGCGCCTCATGTCACAGGCCTTGCGAAAGATCACTGCCGCTCTGAGTAACTCCGGCACAACAGCGATCTTTATCAACCAGCTTCGCGAGAAGATCGGCGTGATGTTCGGCAGCCCAGAAACCACCACGGGTGGCAAGGCGCTCAAGTTCTATGCCTCTGTCCGCCTTGATGTTCGTCGCATTGAGACCCTCAAGGACGGCACCGAGGCAGTTGGCAACCGCACACGCGTCAAGATCGTCAAGAACAAGGTTGCTCCGCCGTTCAAGCAGGCTGAGTTCGACATGATCTACGGTGAGGGAATCTCCCGTGAGGGCGGCCTGATCGATATGGGTGTCGACGAGGGGTTCGTACGCAAAGCCGGTGCCTGGTACACCTACGACGGTGATCAGCTTGGTCAGGGTAAGGAGAATGCTCGCCAGTTCCTGCGGGACAACCCAGATCTTGCTGACGAGTTGGAGAAGCGGATCAAGGAGAAGCTCGGGGTTGGTGCCCGAATGGATCTCCCTGCCGATGATCTTGTTGTTGACCTGCCAGAGATCACTCCCATCGACCTGTAGACATGGCCTTGAAATCCAGGTCAGCTGCCGACGGACCCACCCCGGGTTCGTCGGCAGATCAGGTTCCGGAAGCCGATCCGGTCGAGGTTGCTCGATCAATCTGTCTGCGGCAGTTGACCATGGGTCCACGCACCCGGCACCAGTTGGCCACGGCGCTAGCCAAACGTCGGGTCGATCCCGAGGTGGCAGAGCAGGTCCTTGACCGCCTCGAGGATGTCTGTCTCATTGATGACGAGACCTACGCGGCCATGTGGGTTCGCTCGCGTCAGGGTAGCCGCGGCCTATCCAGACGGGCATTGGCCCATGAGCTGCGTCAGCGCGGAGTCTGCGAGTCCCTCGTCGAGCAGGCTCTCGACGAGGTAACAGCAGAAGATGAATATGAGGCCGCTCGCCGCCTGGTCGACAAGAAACTGCCGTCAACGCGCGCACTGGGTATTGAGACCCGTATCCGCCGGCTCGTGTCCATGCTTGGGCGCAAGGGTTACTCCGGGGGCATGTCTATGCGGGTGGTGAGGGAGGCGCTCAACGAGGAGCGTGCACTGACCCTGCATGAGAATCAGGTGCTGTCCTCGATGGACATCGCCTTGAGTGACGCGGCTCGCGTGGGGGAGTAGCGCAGATCATGCGCCCGGCGTGGCCGCCGTTGGCTGGTCATCGCAGTTGAAAGATCCGGCAAGCTCGGGCAGCAGCGGCAGACGATCGTGGATGGTGGCTGCGAGTCGGTTTAGGACGTGGGCCAACTCCTCGACCTCACCCTTGGTCCAGTCAGCGAGCAACAGTCGGGTGAAGAACCGGGACGCGGTTGTTGCGTCGTTTACGACTTCAGAACCGAGGGTCGTCAGCGCAACGGTCGTTCGGCGTCGATCACCCGGATCGACCCCACGGGTGAGCAGGCCGTCATCCTCCATCTCACCCAGCAGTCGACTCACCGTGGAATGCTCGAGTTCAAGAGCCAGCGCAACATCCTTCACGCTGACCGGGGACACCTGCTCGGACAGGTCTGCCACGGCGTTGCAGGCGAAGATCTTCGACATATCCAGCGGATGGCCCAAGCACGGCATCGGCAGTTGTGCGGACGGTGGCCGGACCGTGGCCTTGCGCAGTCGACGAAATGTCTTGTCGACGGTGTCCAGCAGCTCATCCGGCAGATGTGCGCCGGCAGCTTTGGGCGTGCGGACCACGTCAGCTCCTCTTAAACTACAAGTGCGTGTGTCGGGCATATAACTTGCATGTGCTGGGCACATAAATTAGGGTACAGGAAGATTGTATGTCTCGCACATATTTCGCGCCCATCGGGCCGGAGACGGTTGTCGGGTTGCAGCGAGCAGCAAGCACAGAGCAGTAAGCAGTTGTTGCCGAACAACTGTCACGAAACGATGATGAATGGGTGTAAGTAATGGGTGGATTGTCCCGCTGGGCCGTTCGCAAACCTTGGGCGGCCATTGCCGCGTGGTTCGTTCTGGTCGCGATCGTCTTCACGTTGGGTGGCAAGTTCGGGGGAAAGCTCAATGACTCGTTCTCCCTTCCTGACACCGAATCACTGAAAGCAACAGAACTCCTTGCCAAGATGCCCGGCGGTCAGGCGTCAGCGGCCACAACCGCATCGGCAAACATCCTGTGGTCGCCAGCACAGGGATCTGCGGTAGACCCCACGAGCGCGGCGGCGATGGTCCCCGTCCTCACGAAGATCTCCAAGCTGCCAGGCGTTGCATGTGTGACGAATCCGTTCGACCGGACCGGTCAGGGTCTGGGCGCCGCGTGCCCCAAGCCTCAGACATCTCCGATTGATCCGACGAAACTTCCACCAGATCAGGCTGCCGCCATTCAGGCTGCCCTAGCAGCAGCCCAGAAGGCCTACTCGCCGGTAAGCCCTGATGGCAAGGTGGCCAAGTCTGTGGTCACGTTCAGCGGCGCCGGGGATGGCACCGACGTCCCGACGCAGACGGCCAAGGACATCATCGCCGACGTGAAGGCTGCCAATGGGGTCGGTGGAATGCAGGTTGGTGCCAATGGGCAGGTGCTGAGTTTCGCCGGTCAGGAGCCACCCAGCAGTGAGGGAATCGGTCTGACGGTGGCCCTGATCATCCTTCTTCTTGCCTTCGGTTCACTTCTGGCTGCTGGTCTGCCGTTGGTGACTGCCGGATTCGGAGTTGCCCTTGGTGGCACACTGCTGCTCTTCATCGCGCGATTCGTGGACGTGGCGACCTTCGCCCCAACATTGGCATCGATGATCGGCCTCGGCGTGGGTATCGACTACTCGCTGTTCGTGATCAATCGCTTCCGTCAGGGAATCCTTGCTGGACATGATTCGAAGAAGGCGGCAACTGAGGCGGTCAACACCTCCGGGCGCGCCGTGGTGTTTGCGGCCTCGACCGTGGTCATCGCACTTCTGGGCCTTTTCATCATGCGTATCAGCTTCTTCAACGGTCTGGCGCTGGCCGCATCGGGCACCGTCATCATGGTGATGCTCTCTGCCGTCTGGCTGCTGCCGGCCATGCTCTCCCTGCTGGGTGATCGCGCTGTTTCCCCGGTTTCACGGTTTGCTGCGCGTGCTGTTGACAACGGTCGCTACGGACTGCCAGTTCAGATCGGCGCAACCATTGTCGGCGTTGCCCTACTTGCGAGCAGTGCAATTCCGTCACTTGCACCCGCTGCCAAGGGTCTTGCCACGGTGATCGGAATCATCGCGCTGGTGGCGGGAGTCGGGCCATGGTTCTACAAGCTCACCCGTCAGTCCCGTGCTGAAGGTGCACATGCACCTGAGGGAGGCGCCTGGGCTCACTACGCCCGTGCCCTGCAGAAGCATCCGGTGATCCCGGCACTGCTGTCGATTGGTGCGGTGCTTGCACTTGCTGTTCCCGCGCTGTCGCTGCGTCTGGGCTTCCCGGATGACTCAGGCACCCCGCCGGGAAGTATCAGCCGCATCGCATACGACCTCACCTCGGAGGGCTTCGGTCCGGGTGCCAATGGTCCGTTCTTCGTCGCCGTTCAACTCCCCAAGAATGGAGATGTTGAAGGACTCGGACAGATCATCGGTGCGCTCACCAAGACCGAGGGGGTGGCCTCGGTGAATCCAAGTCTGGAAATGCTTCCACTGGTTGGGCCATCACTCAAGGATCAGAGCATTACCGCAGTCGAGGTTCAGCCGACGACCGGGCCACAGGACGAGGCCACGCAGCAACTTCTGGATCGCCTGCGCACCGAGACCCTGCCGACTGTGGATCAGAAAACAGGTGCCCAGGCGTATGTAGGCGGCACCACAGCCATCACGGCCGACTTCAGCACCGTGATGAAGAACGCGATGCCGCTGTTCCTGTCCGTGGTGGTCGGACTTGGCTTCCTGATGCTGATGATCCTGTTCCGTGCACCGGTGGTCTCCTTGACCGCAGTTGTCACGAGCCTGTTGTCGTTTGCTGCATCGACGGGTGTCACCGTTGCCGTATTCCAGTGGGGTTGGCTGAACAACCTCCTGGGCGTCACGGGCACTGGACCGATCTTCCCATTCCTGCCAGTGATGGTGTTTGCCATCCTGTTCGGACTCTCGATGGACTACCAGGTCTTCTTGGTCAGCCGAATGCAGGAGGAGTGGGCCCGAACGGGAGACAACGCGACGTCCGTTCGTCGTGGACTGGCCGGTTCTGGACGGGTTGTGCTGATGGCCGCGCTCATCATGTCGAGCGTGTTTGCAGCCTTTATCCCCACTCCGAACAACACCATCAAGCTCTTCGGAGTGGCACTGTCTGCCGCTGTTCTGGTCGATGCGTTCCTCATCCGCCTGGTGTTTGTGCCGGCGTTCATGTCGATCCTTGGCAAGTCCAACTGGTGGCTGCCACGTTGGCTCGATCGGATACTGCCGCACTTCCAGGTTGAAGGTGGCGAGGACGAGATCGCGGACGATCCCGATCTGGAAGCAGAGAAGGTGCTCGTCTAGCAGTCGTAACAATCAATGGTCCGGATGTGCATCACGTGGTGCACATCCGGACCATTTTTCGTTACCCTGAAGAACGGCCGAGGTCAGCCTCGGTGATGACTGAACGACTGACTGCACGACCTGAAACCCAACTAACCATTGATACGCACGTGATGTGCTTTGTAATAGCGGTAACGAGTACGTCTAACGACCGTAGTAGGGCATATCGCCGTGTGAGCTGGGAGCTCACGTGGACATCGTCGCTGTTGCGACCCTTGTGGTCGGTATTGTCGTGGCCGGAGCTCTGCTCATGGCACTCATTCGCCAGCGTCACCTGCTGGATCAGGCAACCAGAGATCGCGCACTCGAGGTGGCCGCCGGGGTTGATGCTGAGCTGACGAGACGTTCGAGAGAGATCGATGAGCGGGTCGACCTGATTCGCACAACTGCTCAGGCTGAAGCTGATCACACCCGCGCCTTGGCCGCTGCTGCACTTGCTGCTGCCGAGCAGTCTCGGACCCAGGCGGCTGATGATGTGCGCCGGGCTGAGGAGCGCAGAGCCATCATCGAGTCACAGGCCGAGGCTGTGCGTTCGGAGGTCGAGCGGCTTCGCGAAGATGTGAATCGGATGCGCGATGAGGTACTCCGTCGTGAGGATCGGCTGCTCGAGCGCGAGAACCTCCTCGGCGCTGATGCCACCGCACTTGCAGCACGGGCGCAGGATCTCGAGGGTCGGGCACGTGAATTCAGTTCCCGTCTCGAGCAACTGAGCGCACGTGAGAATCTCTTCGACTCCGAACGCGCGGCCACCCTGGAGCGAGTAGCGTCGATGACCGCTGAACAGGCCAAGGCAGAGTTGATCAGCTCGATTCAGGGGCAGGCCACCAGAGAGGCCGCCCTGACGGTCCGAGAGATCGAACGAGAGGCCCGCGAGGAGGGTGAGGCCAGGGCGCGAAGGATCGTCACGTTGGCCGCACAGCGAATCGCCAGTGAGCAGACTGCGGAGTCCACGGTATCGGTTCTTCATCTGCCGGATGAGTCCATGAAAGGTCGCATCATCGGGCGCGAGGGCCGCAATATCCGAACCTTCGAGGCGGTCACCGGGGTGAATCTGCTGATTGACGACACCCCTGAGGCAGTCCTGCTGTCCTCATTCGACCCGGTGCGACGCGAGATCGCGAGGGTGACCCTGGAAGCCCTCATCGCCGATGGTCGCATTCAGCCCTCGCGGATTGAGGAGGAATACGAGCGCAGTCGCCTTGAGGTCGATGCACGATGCATCCGTGCGGGTGAGGATGCCGTAATGGATCTGGCCCTCGGCGAGATGCATCCGGACCTCATTGCGCTGCTGGGTCGATTGCGCTATCGCACGTCATATGGTCAGAACGTCCTTGGACATCTCGTGGAGTGTGCTCACCTTGCCGGCATCATGGCCGCTGAGCTGCGTCTTCCCATCGAACATGCCAAGCGCTGTGCTCTGCTGCACGACATCGGCAAGGCGTTGACCCATGAGGTGCAGGGCTCCCATGCGCTGATCGGTGCTGAGGTGGCTCGCCGGTATGGTGAGGATGAGGACGTCGTCCACGCCATCGAGGCTCACCACAATGAGGTCGAGGTCCGAACCCTGGAGGCCGTTCTCACGCAGACGGCGGATTCAATGAGCGGTGGACGTCCCGGGGCTAGACGTGAGTCTCTCGAGCACTACGTCGAGCGGCTCGAGAAGCTCGAGCAGATCGCCTCATCGCATGCGGGTGTGGAGAAGGTATTCGCCATGCAGGCGGGACGGGAGGTGCGGGTGGTGGTCGTACCTGAGGTGGTTGACGACGTAGGGATGCAGATCCTCGCTCGCGATATCGCCGCCGAGATCGAACATGAGCTCACCTATCCCGGTCAGATCCGCGTCACAGTGGTACGTGAGTCCCGGGCCACTGGACTTGCCCGCTGACAGGTCATGGCAAAGGTGTGTGGGGGAGCGAGTTGAAAAGTAGGGTGATGACATGGTGAACAGATGGCAGCCCGAGGCACCCCGCCCGGCGCGGGTGCAGCGGCGTGATGACAACGTCTTTGTGATGGACGAGGTACACGGTGGCGTGGGTCCGATCACGATGCGCCGCTACTTCGAATTGGGGTTCAAGTGGCCGCTGGAGTGCGAGATCTGGGATATCCCCGTGGGAGTGACCGAAGGTCCGCACGTCCATGATGAGGTCGATCCGGACGGGTACGTGCTGATTGACGAGTGCTACATCGTGCTGGACGGCCAGGGGCGATTCCTGCTGGCCGATGAGGAGATCGACCTAACCCCCGGAGATGCGATCTTCATCGACCCCCACACGTCGCGCGGGATCATCAATACGGGGGACTCGACCCTTCGGATCCTTCTCCTCTCGGATCTGCCCGTGCAGGCGATGCCGGAGGCATCGAACTAGGGCACCTCGTTCGGTTTGTTCGGTCACCGGATGCCCGTAGGCTAGGACATCATGCGGACGTACGAGGTGCGCACCTACGGGTGCCAGATGAATGTGCACGACTCCGAGCGGCTGTCCGGCCTGCTCGAAGATGCGGGTTACATCCGAGTGGCACCCGGTGCTGATGCCGATGTCGTGGTGTTCAACACCTGTGCGGTCCGCGAGAACGCCGACAACAGGCTCTACGGCAACCTCGGGCATCTCAAGCCGTTCAAGGATGCCAACCCAGATATGCAGATCGCCGTTGGCGGCTGCATGGCGCAGAAAGACCAGGGCGAGATCATCCGCCGAGCGCCCTGGGTTGATGTGGTGTTCGGGACGCACAACATCGGCTCACTTCCGGTGCTGCTCGAGCGGGCCCGGGTGAATGCGGAGGCGCAGGTCGAGATTCTGGACTCCCTCGAAACGTTCCCGTCGACCCTTCCCACCCGCCGAGAGTCGGCATATGCGGCGTGGGTTGCGATCAGCGTCGGCTGTAACAACACCTGCACGTTCTGCATCGTTCCTTCCCTTCGTGGGAAGGAGAAGGATCGTCGACCCGGCGATATCCTCGCCGAGATTCAGGCCCTGGTGAGTGAGGGCGTCCTGGAAGTGACTCTCCTGGGACAGAACGTCAATGCCTACGGTGTTGAGTTTGGAGATCGGCAGGCATTCGCCAAGTTACTTCGTTCCTGTGGTGAGATCGATGGACTCGAGCGGGTCCGCTTCACCTCCCCGCACCCAGCAGACTTCACCGACGACGTGATCGACGCCATGGCGCAGACGCACAACGTCATGCCCTCACTGCATATGCCGTTGCAGTCTGGCTCAGATCGAATCCTGCGTGAGATGCGGCGCTCGTATCGGAGTGAGCGCTACCTCGGCATTATCGAGCGCGTTCGTCAGGCCATGCCTCATGCGGCGATTACCACGGACATCATCATCGGGTTTCCGGGGGAGACCGAGCAGGATTTCCAGGCCACGATCGAGGTGGCCAAGGCCGCGCGCTTCGCATCCGCGTTCACGTTCCAGTATTCCCCGCGACCGGGAACACCTGCAGCCACGATGGCCGACCAGGTGGCCCCCGATGTGGTCACTGATCGATACCGCAGGCTGGCCGAGGTGGTCGAGGAGATCGCTTGGTCTGAGAACAAGGCTCTTGTCGGAACCGAGGTGGAACTGCTCGTCGCCGAGGGCGAGGGGCGCAAGGATGATGCAACCGCCCGCCTGTCAGGACGAGCGCGCGACAATCGCCTTGTCCACTTCACCCCGGGTGATGAGACTCCCCGCCCAGGTGATGTGGTCACCGCGGAGATCACGTACGCCGCCCCGCACCACCTCGTCTCAGATATTCCAGTTGGTGCCGTGAGACGCACACGGGCCGGTGATGCCTGGCAGGCCCGGTCACAGGTGAGCCACTCGCACGGCGCTGGCTCCGGGGCTCCGGTTCTTCTGGGCCTGCCTACTCGGCTGACGCAGTGATCACATCTGTGGCCTTTGTGCCCAGTACCCCGATGTTGATCCCGGTGGTAGCGGAGGGTGCTGCTCACGAATTGGATGACGTGCGCTCGGCTTCTATCGACGTGGTTCGCGTCGCCACCGACCGTGTCGACGACGTCGTGATCGTTGGACGCGGTGAACATAACCGGCTGATGATGGCTGGACTTGGGAGTATGCATGGTTTCGGGGTGGATGTTGAGATCTCCCTCGGAGACGGATCATCTGACGAGATCGGACTTGCGGGCACTATCGGATTGTGGCTGTTGTCGCAGGCGCAATGGCAGGGTCCTACGTCAGTGCAGGAGGTGACCGACGGCGATGACTGTCGGCGACTGGGCGTGGAACTGGCAGCCGCAGATGGAGCTCGCGCGCTCATCATCGTGGGTGATGGCTCCGCAGCACGAACCGAGAAGGCGCCGGGGTATCTGCATCCAGATGCTGAGGCATTCGATGCTGAGGTGGAGCGGGCCCTTCGAACGGGGGATGTGTCGGCACTTGCCGCCTTGGACGCTGGTCGTTCCGCCGAGGTCATGGCCAGTGGGTGGCCCGCCTGGCAGCTTGCTGCTGCCTGCGTCGAGCAGTCACACGTGACGTCTGCGTCGCTGAGCGTGTATGCACCTTTCGGTGTTGGGTACTTCGTAGCCCTCTGGAACTGCTCCTAGGGGTTCTTGTCAGACGCTGCACATGAATGGGGCCCGGTCTCGTCGACCGGGCCCCATTGACATTGAGGTACTTACTCGACGATCTTCTTGGCCGCATCCACGGCATCAGAGGCCGCGTTGGAGACTGCATCGGCAGCGTCAGTGGCAGCTGACTTCACTGCCTCAGAGGCATCCCCTGCAGCCGACTTCACAGCATCGGCAGCGTCACCGGCTGAGGCATCCCCTGCAGCCGACTTCACAGCATCGGCAGCGTCACCGGCAGCTGACTTGGCAGCTTCGACGGTATCGCTGCTGCCGAGGCTGTCGACGGCACCCTTGGCCTTGTCGAGAAGTTCTGAGGTGGTGGCCTTGGCCTTCTCCGCGATATCGCTGTCCATAACGTCATCGAGGGCAGCCTTGGCCTTCTCGGACAGATCGCTCACTGCGGCCTTGGCCTTCTCAGCGGCATCGCTGTCGAGGGCGTCGTCGATGAACGCCTTTGCCTTGTCGAGCAGGCCGCTTACTGCTTCCTTGGCGTCGTCCATGCTGGTCATGTGTGCTCCTAGTGCAATGTCGATGGGTGGTTCATGACCTAACCTAGAACATCATGAGCCTGCTGCCCACTCGTCCGCGTCTGATCTGCATGTTTGCAGGCAGCATATGACGATGGAATCCCCATTGGTCGTGGCCATTGTGGGCCCCACGGCCTCGGGTAAGTCAGATCTTGCGGTCCGGCTGTGCGGGCAGATCGGCGGTGAGGTGATCAACGCTGATTCCATGCAGTTGTATCAGGGGATGGATATCGGTACCGCCAAGATCTCGGTGGCTGAGCAGGCGGGAGTGCCCCACCACCTGTTCGACATCTGGCCGGTCACTCAGGCGGCCAACGTCGCGACCTATCAAGAACTTGCGCGTGCGGCCATCACGCAGATCCAAGGACGGGGGAAGGTGCCGGTTCTGGTCGGTGGGTCAGGCCTATATGTACGGGCGGCCTTGGATCACCTGTCATTCCCGGGCACCGATCCAGAGATCCGACGAAAGTGGGAGTCCGA
Organism: uncultured bacterium; assembly: GCA_963978055.1. GTDB lineage: Bacteria > Actinomycetota > Actinomycetes > S36-B12 > CAIYMF01 > Longivirga. Next base: position 16,061 of record CAXBQZ010000015.1, on the reverse strand, counting down.
GCTCGAACGTCGTGGTCCCGAGGAACTGCACGCAGTCTTGGCCGAGCGAGATCCTGCCTCCGCAGCCTCGATTCTGCCGACCAACGGCAGACGAATTGTGCGAGCGCTTGAGGTGATTGAGCTCACCGGTGGTGAGTTCACCGCGACCCTGCCCGAGCCCTCCTATGTTGCACCCACGGTGCAGGTCGGACTCGATGTGCCGAGAGAAACTCTGGATCAGCGAATCGATCTGCGGGTCGATCACATGTGGGAGCAGGGGCTGGTTGATGAGGTTGCCGCGCTGGCGCAACGTGGACTGCGTGAGGGCATCACGGCGTCCCGGGCGCTGGGCTACTCCCAGGCATTGAAGTACCTCGATGGGGAATGGACCCGCGAGCAGGCCATCGAGGACACCAGGCGCACCACTCGGCGCTTCGCTCGACGTCAGGACACCTGGTTCCGCCGGGACCAGCGAATCACGTGGATCCCATTCGAGAACCCCTTGGCTGCAGCTGTCGAGATCGTGCGTGCGTCTTCATGACCCGTCATTGCGCTCGTCGCACGTAGTACTCGGTGCCGAAGACGTAAGTGAAGATGGGCTTGGGAATCCGAAGAAAGGCCGCCAGGGTGCGATCACCTGAATCGGCTGTCGCCTGTGAGGCATGGGCGCGCATCGATGCCCGCTTCTGATCTATATAGGGGCGCACATTGACGCGGTGGGTGATATCGGCCCCGGCGCTGAATGCTCGTTCGAAGGAGGTGGGATCGAACTCTGGCGGGAATCGGTAGAAAGTGCCCACCAGTCGAAGTGCTTTGACGATGAGATCGCGAGGGGCTGTCGCCTCGAAAACCTCTGGTGTGTGGGCGATCTGTGCTGCGCGGATACTGAGTTCATGTACCCGGATGTGATCTGGGTGGCCATAGCCCCCATTGGGGTCGTACGTGATCAGGACATCGGCGTCCTCTTCAGCGAGAATCTCCGCGAGTCTGGCAGCGGCCACCTCGATCGGCACCTGGCACAGCGGCATGGGTCCCCCTGGCTGTTGTGCCTCATCGCCATGCAGTCCCGAATCGGCGTACCCGAGGTGAACTGTTCTGGCCACTCCCAAGATACGTGCGCTTGCCTCGAGCTCTGCAGTTCTGATGTCTGCCAGGTTTTCGGTCATGGCACTGGCAGCAAGCCCCGCCGCACCATCTGTTGCAACCACGAGGACAACCCGCTGACCTTCTGCATGTGCACGCGCCATCGTGCCCGAGGTGAGGAACGCCTCATCATCTGGATGTGCGTGAACGAAGACCAGTGTTCGCGCTGTGGACATGGGCATGCTGCATTGTCGCATCGTGTCGCAGCTGCCCTTGGCATTCCTGCCCCGCGATTGTGAACCGGTTACAGTCAGGTATGCGGATCGTCCACATCAGTGACTGCTACGCACCGCGGCTCGGTGGAATCGAGACGCAGGTTCGTGCGCTGGCGATGCGGCAAGCCGAGCAGGGGCATGAGGTTCACGTGCTCACCGCCACACCCAGTCCTGCCGTGCGAGAAGGTACTGAGGTTCTCGATGGAGTGCTGGTTCATCGAATCACCGCGCGAATGCCCGCTGAAATTCCGGTGCACCCCCGCGTCATGAGCGAGTTGCGAACAGCCCTGTCACAGGATGGTGTTGCCGCTGGAGCGGATGTGGTGCATGTTCACGGGGGAGTTGTGTCGCCATTTGCCTACCCAGGTGCCAAGGTGTCCCGGGGGCTGGGCCTGCCGACAGTGCTCACCATTCACGGTGTGTGGGGTGGGGTGTTCCGACCCGTGGCAAAACTCGCTGACAGCCTGACGTCGTGGTCCTCGTGGGGAGTGGCCCTGACCGCCGTGAGTGATGCGGCCGCGGATCCCATTCGTCACATCGTCGGTCCGTCCGTGCCTGTAACTCTGATCCCGAATGGGATCGACGTTCACCAGTGGCGGGTGGATCCAGTTGCTGGAGCCGCCAATGAATGTCGGCTGGTTGCCGTGATGCGACTTGCTCCGCGCAAGCGCGCCATTCCCCTCGTTTCCATGGTTCAGGCGGCCGCACGTCGACTGCCAGCCGATCAGTCCGTGCGTCTGGTGGTTGTGGGCAATGGCCCGCTGGAGTCCCGCCTGCGTCGTGCCATTGACGAAAACATCACCAACTGTTCGGTGGATCTCGTAGGTCGGCTGACTCCCGACGCGGTGCGCGCGACCCTGGCGTCCTCGGACGTGTTCATCGCCCCGGCCCTTCTCGAGTCCTTCGGTATTGCCGCCCTCGAGGCGCGTACCGCTGGGCTTCCGGTTCTGGCCTACGGGCAAACGGGTATCTCATCCTTCGTGCGCGATGGCATCGAAGGGCTGCTTGCCTACGATGATGAGGGCATGATCACCAACATCGTCCGGCTGGTCCAAAACCGGGAGCTTCGCAATCAGATTGCCGATCACAATCGCGCCACCGAGCCCAATGAATCCTGGCCACATGTTCTGGATCTGGCCCGCGCGGCCTATGAGCGTGCGGCCGCACTCGCATAGGCTGACACAGTGACATCACACAGCCTGCGAGACGCTGCCCTGCGAAGCCTGCATGGGGTTCATCTCTTCAAGGGTCATGGGACAGGTAACGATTTCGTCATCTACCCGGACTACGACGGGTGTGCCGATCTGACCCCCGAGCAAGTTCGTGCGCTGTGCGATCGTCACCGTGGCATCGGGGGTGACGGTGTCCTTCGCGTGGTTCGCACAGACTGCGTGCCGGAGGTTGCAGACCAGGTGTCCACCACGACGTGGTTTATGGACTACCGAAACGCCGACGGATCGACGGCCGAGATGTGCGGCAACGGTGCGCGCGTGTTTGCGCGGTATCTCAACCTGGCCGGGCTCGAGGCCGCGACGACATACGCCATTGCCACGCGTCGTGGGCCGACTCAGGTCGTTCATCACGATGATGGTGACATCGAACTCAATATGGGCCCGGCCGCTGGGGCCAGCGATCACGTGGTGCCTCACGTCAGCATCGGAGACCACCAGTGGCCAGGGCTGCCAGTTTGGACAGCCAATCCGCACTGTGTGGTGTTTGTCGAGCCACCGGCACAGGAGAATGCCTCACAGCTGCTGGCAACCCTTGATCTGTCGAGAATGCCCAGGATTGAGCCCGCATCAGTTTTCCCCGAATCCGCCAATGTCGAATTCGTTGTCCGAGCAGCACCTCAGCACCTTCTGCTGCGGGTCCACGAGCGGGGAGTGGGAGAGACGATGGCATGTGGTACCGGTGCCTGTGCAGTGATGTGGGCAGCGGCCTATACCGACGACGCTCCCGTTGAGGTGGCCTATCAGATCGAATCACCCGGGGGGATGGTGAGCGTCCGCAGGGATGCCAACCATGATCTCCATCTGCGCGGTCCAGCCATCATCGTTGCCAGCGTGACTATAACCGCCGAGTCTTCACAACTGACGAGTTGATGTGCTTCTGCGAAATCCAGTGGTGTCCCAGTGCGATGGGTGACAGGCTGTTAACACGATGAGTGAGTATGACGAGAATCTCGACTTTGACGACGATGTAGACAGCTACGAGGATGACGACCTTGATCCGACCACTGGATCAATGGATCTTTCCGACCGTGCGGCCCTTCGTCGAGTCTCCGGACTGTCGACCGAACTTGATGATGTAACCGAGGTCGAGTACCGGCAGATCCGTCTGGAACGAGTGGTACTTGTCGGAGTGTGGACCGAAGGTACCGTCCGCGATGCTGAACGCAGTCTTGAAGAGCTTGCGCGGCTGGCAGAGACCGCAGGCTCAGTGGTGGTCGATGCGGTTATTCAGAGACGTGATCGACCGGACCCGGCCACCTACATCGGCTCGGGCAAGGCGAAGGAATTGCGCAGCATCGTCGTGGCAAATGCTGCCGACACTGTGATCTGTGATGGGGAGCTCTCACCAGGTCAGTTGCGGCAGTTGGAAGATGTCGTCAAGGTGAAAGTCGTTGACCGGACCTGGCTGATCCTCGACATCTTCGCCCAGCATGCTAGAAGTCGTGAGGGCAAGGCCCAGGTCTCTCTTGCCCAGATGCAGTATCTGCTTCCCCGCCTGCGTGGTTGGGGTGAGTCATTGTCTCGCCAGGCGGGTGGCCGGGCCGGTGGCGCCACCGGTGGTGTGGGTACCCGTGGTCCCGGTGAAACGAAGATCGAGACCGACCGTCGGCGGATCAATGCCTCCATGGCGCGCCTTCGTCGTGAGATCAAAGAGATGAAGACGGCTCGTGATACCCAGCGGCGGGATCGCAAGAGACATGGTGTCCCCAGCGTCGTGATCGCCGGATACACCAATGCGGGCAAGTCGAGTCTGCTCAATCGAATCACCGGGGCGGGAGTTCTGGTCGAGGATGCTCTCTTCGCAACTCTGGATCCCACGGTGCGCAAAGCAGTAACACCACATGGGCGCGATATGACGGTGACGGACACTGTCGGGTTCGTACGTCACCTTCCACATCAGCTCGTGGAAGCGTTTCGATCAACTCTCGAAGAGGTAACTGACGCCGACCTGATCGTGCACGTGGTGGACGGAAGTGATGATGAGCCTGAGTCGCAACTCACCGCTGTTCGATCCGTTCTTGCCGATATCGGTGCCCAGCATGTGCCAGAGCTCGTGGTGATCAACAAGTCCGACGCAGCCGAGCCGGATGTGCTGTCCAGGTTGCTCCGCCGGGAGCCGCATTCAGTTGCCGTCAGCGCTCGTACCGGTGCCGGGATCGACAAGCTGATGGAGCTGATCGAGGCCGACCTCCCACACGCACCGGTGCTCATCGACGTGGTGATTCCCTATGAGCGGGGTGATCTGGTCGCTCGTGCTTACCGCGAAGGTGAGCTGGAGGTTGTTGAGCATCAGGATGCCGGCACCCGCTTGGTCGTCCGGGTGGGAGAAGGATTGGCTCGTGAGCTGACCGAGGTGGCGGTTTCGATCTGAATTCGGGCCGGAAAACCTGCAACAACTGGTTTCGATCCTGCAGACTTGGTGCGGAGTCCGGATTCTGATGGAGGTGGCCTGCGTGGGTTCCGGAACCACCTCATCCCCTTCAGCGAGTCTGACCCGGTTTGTGAAGTCATGTGGCATTGGGGCCGCAGCGCTAGCGGCAATGTGCCTGCTGACACTGCAGAGTGATCAGACGAGTATCCGCGCCGAGTTCTTCCTGTCGGTCACTGTCGGACTCACTGTGGTTGCCGGCGTCCTTGCCTTGACAGACCGTGCTCATCGTGAGGTGACACCCTCACGAGGTCGTGGATTCCGGTGGCTAGCGGCCGCCTTCGGATTGCTCTACGGAATCCCAGCGGTGGCTCTGCTGGTGGCCGCCTTGAACAACGTGGCAGTGCGGGACGAGATCCTCCAGTTCGGAATGCTCCTTGCGGCACCCTGCTATGTAGTGGCGTTGGTGCACCTGCGCTCCAATGTGACGATCACCAGTCACGAGCGCCGAATAGCCCTGATCGACTCGGTGATCTCTTTGCTGTCATTCCTGGCTATTCTTGCCCAACTTAGACAGGACGAGTTCGATACTTCCACGAGTTCCTGGATGATCTCGGGGGTCATGCTCGCTCAGGCGATCGGTGCAGCAGGTGTCGTATGGCTTATCTCGCGCAATCGGTTTGTGCCGATCTTCCCTGCCCGGCAACTCTGGCTCTGGGCGATGTGGGTTGTCCTGTTCATCGCATTCGACGTCTGGGGTGGCGAGTTCGGCGGTGACGAGTTCGATCTGGTCTTCACCATAAGCGTTATTGGAACCTGCCTCGGTGGATGGTGCGCGATCGCGGCGGCGATGCGTTCTGTGGATGAAGTGGAGACCACTGGGCAAGCACATCGACGGGAGCAGATTGCTCGGGTGGTGCCCCTGGTGCCACCCCTGGCCGCCGTACTGCTGTTCCTCTATCAGGTTGTCGCAGGGGATGGCATCGGCCGGTTTGCCGAGATCGTTGGCTTTGCTGCAATGCTGCTGATGATCCTTCTCCTGGTCGCACTACGCGAATTCTCTGGCCGCGAGATGGAGGAGCTGGCGGCTGCATCGGCTCAACGGGAACTCACCGAGAGCACCGATCAGCAGTGGTTCAGGTCGCTTGTCAGCGAATCCAGCGATGTCGTCACACTTGTGGACATTCGGGGAAACGTCGGTTACCAGACGCCATCGGTGACTCGGGTGCTGGGGCATCCGCCAACAGCCTGGATGGGGCACCCATTCGCTGAGATGGTGTCGCCTGAACACCGGGAGGCTCTCAACGCCGCATTCATCAGAATCGCCCGTGATCCGTCCAAGCCGTTGGTTCTCGAACTCGCGTTGATGTCGAGGTCGGGCGGCTATATCCAGACCGAGTCAACGGTGTCCTGTGTGTCAGACTCCCCAGATTCGGTGACCGGTTTCGTGGTGACATCCCGGGATGTGACTGATGCACATCGTATGCGCGAGCTGCTCGATCAGCAGGCCGATGTCGACCCCCTCACTGGGCTCATGAACCTGCCGGCGATCCGCCGCGAGATCACTCGCGCCCTGTCGCAGTCGCAAGCCGGTACGGTCGGCGTGATCGCGATAGACCTCAATGGCTTTCGCACCGTCAACGATGCCCGGGGCTATCTCGTCGGAGATGAAGTCCTGTCCCTTGTGGGTGAGGGACTGCTGCGATGTGTCCGGCCGTGGGACATTGTTGCGCGAGTCGGTGGTGATGAATTCGCCATTCTCGTGGTCGGCAACCAACTTGAGCGATCGGCAACCCTGATCTTCGAACGAGTTCAGCGCCTGTTGGGGGGCCTGGTTCTGAGTGACGGTGACGTCCTGCCGCTGTCGACAAGTGCAGGTTATGCGATCAATGATCGAGGGGATGAGGGCACAGAGATTCTTCTGCGAAATGCAGATCTCGCACTCTCACGAGCAAGAACGAGTCCGCATGTTGAGTTGATGCGCTTCGAGCATCACATGCACGACGCACTGTTGATGCGCGTTCGCGCCGAAAGGGAATTGCGCCAGGCGTTTGATAACAACGAGTTCGTCATGTATTTCCAGCCCGTGGTCAAACTTCCTTCACGGAGAATTGCAGGTGCAGAGGCCCTCCTGCGATGGAGACATCCTGACCGAGGGGTTCTATCGGCATATCAGTTCATCGAGCAGATCGACGATCTGGGCCTTGGTGGGGAACTGCGGGCTCTGGCAGTGGATCGTGCGGTGGCGGCGCTTGCAACCATTTCGAAGGACTACCCGTACATCGACGATTTCAACCTGAGCTTCAACGTCTCTGCGGATCAACTAACGGCGCAGTTGCTCGCTGACGTGTCTTCGGCCCTCGAGACACATGGTGCACCACCGGGAAACCTCACCGTTGAGGTGACCGAATCGTCTATTGCCAGTGTTCAGGAGGCCACGAGCGTGCTGGAGGATCTGCATGCATGCGGTCTCAAGATAGCCATCGATGATTTCGGGGTCGGCTACTCATCCCTGGGATATCTGGCTCACTTTCCCGTCGACTACATCAAGATTGACAGGTCCTTTGTGCAGGGCATCGACGCCAAGGCTCAGTTGGAAAGGCTCACCGAAGCCATTGTCGTGCTGGGTGAAGCACTCAACCTTCCGCCAGTTGTGGAGGGTGTTGAAACTGATGCCGAACTCGAGGTGCTCATGAACGCCGGTGCGCGATATGCCCAAGGCTGGTTGTTCGCCAAGGCCATGCCGCTTGCCTCCCTTCTCGCGGCCCTGGATCGTCAAGGGGCCGATGGGGAATCGCCCGCGTGGACTGACCTCATGGACATTGCCGGATCGTAGGTGACCCTCGGTGGTTGGGGACAGAGTTCGGGTTCACCCCCCACTAGTGGTTGGATCGTGATGTGACCGATTCGGCAGGACGTGAGCCAGATATCGGCAGCGCCCTCTCCGCTGCAATTGAGGCCATCGGTGGTGAGGACCGACCTGGTCAGGTGCAGATGGCCATGGCCGTGGCCCGGACATTGACCGGTGTTGGTCATCTGCTGGTCCAAGCCGGCACCGGCACGGGTAAGTCTCTCGGTTATCTGGTTGCCAGTGCGCTGCACGCGATCGATGCTGAGCACAGAGTTGTCGTGGCCACGGCCACCCTGAATCTTCAGCATCAGTTGATCAGCCGCGATCTACCCCGCCTCGTGGATGCACTCGAACCCGTTATCGGACGAAAGGTCACGTTCTCCGTTCTCAAGGGACGGCACAATTACGTGTGTCTAGAGAGGCTTCACCGCAGTGTGGATGAACCCGATGACGATGATGCGGCACTGTTCAGCGTGCCCACCAGCGTTCTTGGCAAGCAGGCTAAGGCATTACGTGAATGGGCGACAGATACCGACACCGGTGATCGGGACGACCTGCCGCTGAGTGTGGACGGACGTGTCTGGCGTGGTGTCTCAGTGTCTGGACGTGAGTGTGTGGGTGCTGCGAAGTGTTCGTATGGGCTGGAGTGCTTCGCCGAGGCTGCTCGTGAGCGTGCGTCCAAGTCTGACATCGTCGTGACGAACCATGCGATGCTCGCGATCCATGCCCTCGACAACGTGCCCGTGCTGCCCGAGCACAGTGCAGTGATCGTAGATGAGGGTCATGAACTTGTGGACCGGGCCACCGGTGCAGTCACCAGTGAGTTGTCTGCCAACGATGTTGAGCGGGCAATTAGTCGCGTTCGACGCATGGTCGATGCTGATGTTGTTGAGCGATGTGAATCCGCTGCCGAAGCCCTCGAGATCGAGCTTGCCGCTCTCGTTCAGGATCAGCCGGGTCCAGTGCGCATCGAGAAGATCACTGGTGGACTCCTGCTGGCATGTGCGGCCGTCAGAGATGCCAGTCATGCTGCTCTGACCGCTCTGGCGGGGGACAAGTCAGGGGACGATCCAGAGGCGCTGGCAGCTCGGCAGCGTGCGCGTGGGTTGCTCACCGAGCTGCATGACGTAGCCGGGGATCTGCTGTCTCTGGACGATACCTCGGTGGCATGGTGCGATCCGGGTGAGCGTCGATCACCGACTCTTCGCATCGCACCTCTCTCAGTCGCTGGGCTCCTTCGGACCCAACTTTTCGATCAGACTCCTGTTGTGGTCACGTCGGCCACTTTGCAGTTGGGTGGGTCCTTTGAGCCCATTTCCCGCAGCTTCGGCCTATCAGCAACATCTGGTGATGGGTGGACAGGGCTGGATGTCGGCTCACCATTTGCATACGAGCGACAGGGAATTCTCTACGTCGCTGCTGGCATTCCGGCTCCTGGTCGTGAAGGCACCGATACCGCTGCGATGGCTGAGCTGGCCGATCTGATCGCTGCTGCGGGCGGGCGGACTCTGGCGCTCTTCTCGTCCTGGCGAGGAGTGGAAAAGGCGGCGGACTTCCTCGTCGATGAGCTGCCCGACCGTCTACTTGACCGAGGAATCATTCCCCCCGACGTCGAAGTACTGGTTCAGAAGAGGGGTGACTCGGTGGCCGATCTGGTGTCACGCTTCACACAGTCGCCACGCTCGGTGCTGCTCGGCACCCTCTCGCTCTGGCAGGGTGTGGACGTGCCAGGGGCTTCCTGTCACCTCGTGGTGATCGACCGCATTCCGTTCCCTCGACCAGATGATCCGTTGATCGCGGCACGATCTAGGGCCGCTGAACAGTCTGGTGGCAATGGGTTCTCGGCCGTGTCGGTGCCACGTGCGGCCCTCCTGCTCGCCCAGGGCGTCGGCCGGCTGATCCGGTCATCCTCTGATCGTGGGGTGGTGGCAGTGCTCGATCCTCGGTTGGCAACGGCACGCTATGGCGATTACCTGCGAAGGTCGCTACCACCCTTCTGGTTCACCACAGATGGTGAGCGCGTACGCGAGAGCCTGCGACGACTGGACGAGCTTGCCTCAGCTGATGAGCGGGCGGACTAAAGCTTGCGCAGAACCGCCACGACTTTGCCGACGATGCGTGCGTGATCGCCATCGATCGGTGAGTAGTTGACGTTGGCAGGCAGCAGTCGTACGTGTCCATCCTTGCGCTGGTACGTCTTCACTGTTGCCTCATCGTCGAGCATTGCCGCGACGATATCGCCGTTGACCGCGTCCGGCTGACTGCGAACGACGACCCAGTCGCCATCACAGATGGCCGCATCGATCATCGACTCACCGACGACCTTCAGCAGGAAGAGTTCACCATCACCGACGATGGATCGGGGGAGTGGGAACACGTCCTCGACGGACTGCTCGGCCAGGATCGGACCGCCAGCGGCGATACGTCCGATGACTGGGACGTACGTGGCGGGTGGTCGCTGATCGCCTGAACCGGTCTCATCCACCACCGAATCAGCGATCTCGCTGGTCTCCCCGGGCAGGACGACCTCCATTGCCCGAGGCAGTCGTGGATCGCGACGGATGTAGCCCTTCTTCTCGAGTGCTGCGAGTTGGTGGGCCACACTGCTCGGGGAGGTGAGCCCGACCGCTTCGCCGATTTCACGCATCGAGGGTGGGTAGCCCCGAGAGTCAACTGCCGTGCGGATCATGTCGAGGATGATGCGCTGACGCACGGTGAGACCATCGGCATCCGGTAGGCCGTCAGGCACGGGGATCTCGACAACCTTGGGGCGTCCAGCCTTGCGGCGTGGGGTGTTGTCCTCGAATGGGTTGTCATCGCTGGACATGCTGCTCCCTCAAAGCTCTCGATGTGACCGAAGGCCGGTGCCGGTTCACTGTCAGACCCACTGAGCAGACTTGGACACCGGTTCAGTGGATCGGAGTTAACGCTAACGGTTTCGCACACATGTTTCAAACATATGTTCGTTAATACTGGACACGGCGCGTCGCACCTGCTAGAAATCAGATATACGTTCGATCGAACAAACGTTCGGTTCTTGTTCCAGGTAAGCCGGGCTCGTAGGCCCGAGATGACTGATCTATGTGGAAGAGTTGAGGAGTATCGATGGCAACCATGGCTCTGACCCCAGTGATGCATGCACCTGCTATGCGGGCACCCGTGATGCACGCACGTCCAATCCGCCTCACCAAGCGTGGCCGTCGTCTGGCACGAACGTTCGCGATGCTGCTGATGCTCTTAATCGCCTTGACCAGTGCTGTTTTCGGCCATATCACCTCAAGCAGTGCAAGCTCTACCTCAACCTCGGCAGGGGCAACCTCTGCTACCTCGACGGTCATCGTGCAACCCGGTCAGACGATGTGGGGGCTCGCCACCGCCATCGCACCAGAGGATGACCCCCGTGACACGATCGCTCGGATTGCTGATCTCAATGGCCTCACGGGCTCTGCGGCATCAACGGTGCATCCGGGACAGCGGTTGATCGTGCCCCTGGTGGCCTCGTAGCCCTCGCCGGCGGCCGCGCTAGAAGATCCGGCGTGCGATCGGTCGTTCATCTGTGTGTTAGCAAGCAATAACCGCCAGGTCACAGGCCTGCATCTATGTGTTAACAGTTCTCGACACGCCGAATATTCGCCCGGGTCTTGCGAAGTTGTGTCTGGACGTCTACGGTTCCCTACATCTAGTAGTTACACCCGTGTAAGTAATCCACAGATTGTGGTTGATGATCCCAAGGTTCTCCCCAACTCATCAACAACACCATCCACAATCTCGGCGAAAACGGCACGGAATAGGGATAAATCGGACCAGAGAGGAGACCACCATGAACTGCCCTTATTGCCGGCACAGTGACTCACGTGTGGTCGACTCCCGCGCGGCCGAGGATGGCACCGCCATTCGTCGTCGCCGCCAGTGCCCCGAGTGTGGAAAGCGGTTCACCACCGCCGAGACGGTGACCCTGACCGTTGTGAAGCGATCCGGGGTTACCGAAGCTTTTAGCCGTTCCAAGGTGGTGTCTGGAGTGCGCAAGGCCTGTCAGGGTCGACCTGTCAGCGATGACGATCTTGCTCTGTTGGCCCAGGACGTCGAAGAGGCCGTGCGTGCCACCGGATCGGCTGAGATTGCCAGTCACGACGTCGGCATGGCGATCCTGGGTCCGCTGAGGTCCCTCGATGAGATCGCCTACCTGCGCTTCGCATCGGTGTACAGGGCTTTCACCGAGCTTGAGGATTTTGAGTCCGAGATCGCTCTGCTTCGAGCGGAGCGAGAGTTCAATCCGGGGATATCGAGCGACTCGACCACCCAGTAGTTCTACGCGAGTCATCGCAACAGACGTGAGCACGGCCCAGATCACCAGAAGAGTCAACACATCAAGGAGCGGGGAAGTTATGACCGAGACAGCGGGAAGCGCACGGAGCACGACGGCGAAGAAGGGGCGTCCAGAGGTCGCAGGTCTGACCATTGAGCGCATCTACACCACGCCCGGCGTTCACCCGTACGACGAGGTCACCTGGGAGCACCGTGATGTCGTGCAGACCAACTGGAAGACGGGGGAAACCGTTTTCGAGCAGCGTGGCGTTGAGTTCCCCGAGTTCTGGTCGGTAAATGCATCCACGATCGTCACCACCAAGTACTTCCGTGGTGCCCTGGGTACCGATGCCAGGGAGCGGAGTCTTCGCCAGCTGATCGATCGAGTGGTGCTCACCTACGCCAAGGCTGGTAAGGATTTCGGCTACTTCCTCACCGACGAGGATGCGGAGATCTTCGAGCATGAACTCACCTGGATGCTGTTGAACCAGATCTTCTCGTTTAACTCCCCGGTCTGGTTCAACGTGGGCACCACCAGCCCACAGCAGGTATCGGCCTGTTTCATTCTCGCCGTCGACGACACCATGGACTCGATTCTGAACTGGTACCGCGAGGAGGGGCTGATCTTCAAGGGTGGCTCGGGTGCGGGGCTGAATCTCAGCCGCATCCGCTCGTCCAAGGAACTGCTCTCCTCCGGCGGTACCGCCAGTGGCCCTGTCTCGTTCATGCGGGGTGCAGATGCCTCTGCCGGCACGATCAAGTCCGGTGGTGCCACTCGTCGGGCCGCGAAGATGGTCGTTCTGGATGTCGACCATCCCGATATCGAGGAGTTCGTGGAGACGAAGGCTTCCGAGGAGCGCAAGATTCGCGTTCTGCGCGATGCCGGGTTCGATATGGATCTCGGTGGCAAGGACATCATCAGCGTTCAGTACCAGAACGCCAACAACTCTGTCCGTGTGAGCGATGAGTTCATGCGTGCCGTGGAAGAAGGCCGCGAATTTGGTCTGCGTGCCCGCGCCACTGGCGAGGTCATCGAGACTGTCGATGCCAAGGCGCTGTTCGAGAAGATCTGCAAGGCAGCCTGGGAGTGCGCTGATCCTGGTATCCAGTACGACGACACGATCAACGACTGGCACACCAATCCCGAGACGGGCCGCATCACAGCGTCAAACCCGTGCTCGGAGTACATGTCGCTGGACAACTCCTCCTGCAACCTGGCGAGCCTCAACCTGCTGAAGTTCCTCAAGGATGACGACACCTTCGACGCAGTGAAGTTTGCCAAGTCAGTGGAACTGATCATCACCGCCATGGACATCTCGATCTGCTTCGCCGACTTCCCGACCGAGCCGATCGGTGACACCACTCGCAAGTACCGCCAGCTCGGTATCGGTTACGCGAACTTGGGTGCTCTCCTGATGGCCACCGGTCTTCCATACGACTCCGATGGTGGACGTGCGCTCGCTGGAGCTATCACCAGCCTGATGACGGGAACCGCCTACAAGCGTTCGGCTGAGTTGGCGGGAGTCGTCGGTGCGTACGACGGTTATGCACGTAATGCCGAAGCTCACCAGCGGGTGATGCGCAAGCATGCGGCCGCGACCGATGCCGTCCGTACGGTTACCAGTCTCGATGGTGATGTTCTCCGTCTGGCACGTCAGGCATGGGAGGACGGAAACAAGATCGGTGCCAAGAACGGCTGGCGTAACGCTCAGGCTTCCGTCCTAGCACCCACGGGCACCATCGGCTTCATGATGGACTGCGACACCACGGGTATCGAGCCTGACTTCTCACTGGTCAAGTTCAAGAAGCTCGTCGGTGGTGGCTCGATGCAGATCGTCAACCAGACGATTCCGCGGGCTCTGCGCAAGCTCGGTTACACCGAGGAGACCGTTGAGGCCATTGTCGAATTCATCTCCGATAAGGGTTATGTGATCGATGCTCCCGGCCTCAAGCAGGAGCACTACGCCATCTTCGACACCGCGATGGGTGCACGGTCGATCACGCCGATGGGTCATGTGCGCATGATGGCCGCGTGCCAACCGTTCCTGTCAGGTGCAATCTCCAAGACCGTCAACATGCCTGAAAATGCCACGATCGAAGAGGTCGAGGAGATCTACTTCCAGTCCTGGAAGATGGGAATCAAGGCACTGGCTATCTACCGCGACAACTGCAAGGTGGGTCAGCCACTGTCCGATGGCAAGGCTGCCAAGGCTGAGGCCACGGCCGAGGCGCCAACGCCAACGGTTGTTGAGTACCGTCCGGTTCGCAAGCGGCTGCCGAAGGTCCGCCCCTCGCAGACCATCTCATTCTCTGTTGGTGGGGCCGAGGGCTACATGACGGCGGGCTCGTACCCCGATGACGGTCTCGGTGAGGTCTTCCTCAAGCTCGGCAAGCAGGGGTCAACCCTGGCCGGTGTGATGGATGCCTTCTCGATCGCAATCTCCATCGCTCTGCAGTACGGCGTACCGCTGGAGGCCTTTGCTTCCAAGTTCGTCAATATGCGGTTCGAACCAGCCGGTCTCACCGATGACGCAGATGTGCGGATGGCGCAGTCGATCATGGACTACATTTTCCGACGTCTGGCTCTTGACTACCTGCCCTACGAGAAGCGCTCAGCCCTAGGCATCTTCACCGCTGAGGAGCGCGCCGAGCAGGTATCAGGTTCCTACAGCACTGCACCAACCGCCGCGATCGTCGAGGCAGTGGAGGAGCAGCTCGAGACTCTGGCGCAGTCCGCTGCGGTAGAGAATCCGGTCTCGGCAGATGATGCACCGATCGGTGCCACTCTGGCGCCAGCTCAGGCCCACTCTTCAGCGGAGTTGCTGGAGGCGATCACGGGCAAAACTGCTGACGCACCGCTGTGCATGACCTGCGGTATCAAGATGCGTCCAGCTGGTTCCTGCTACGTGTGCGAAGGTTGCGGTTCTACCAGCGGTTGCAGCTGATATTGGCCGCTGCTGAAGGTGTTAAATGATCAATAGTTCCAAGGGTTTATCGATCTGGGCATAGGTCATCAAGAGTTGATGATCACTATGTTCCGCTAGACCGTCGGGCCGAGGTTGAGTCGTGGGGAAGCGACTTACCTCGGCCCGACGCTATGTGGGCCGTCTGCAACCTGGGTCGTTCGGTTGAGTTGGAAATCAACTGATCGTTAAATGCAGTCTGTCTGCAAGGCCGACGACAACATAGGCATGAAGTTCATCGGCACAATCCTGATTACGATCGCAAGTTGGCTGGTTGCAGGGCCGGCCCTAGGAACTACGGTCACCTACTCACACAACACAGCAAGTGTGGCCAGCGTGGGGGCACTGTTTCCCGCTCAGCCACTTGGAATGCAAACGATTCAGACCGCAACAACGGCTGTAGGAAATAGGCTCGTCACCAAGCAGGCGTTGACTGTCACGGGAGTTCGATACTGGCGCACGTCTGGCTCGGATACCCGCAACCGCACATTGATGTTGACCAATTCAGGTGGGAGCATCCTCGGGCGGGTGAGTCTCACTCCGGCCGCTGGAACGGCTGCTGGCTGGGTGGCCGGCACCTTCGCAACGCCGGTCCAGTTGTCATCCAATCAGGTGGTAACTGCTGCTGTCTCGGTGCCAGCTCGCATTGCCGTGCGCACGCCGACCCGTCCGACCAGCAGTTTCGTGACGGCATCAAGTGGCGTCTACTCCAGTGGTGGAGCCTATGTCCCAGCCACGAGGTACTCGTACCTGTTTGTGGTCGACCTCATGGTGGCGCAGCAGACGTCCGGCGGCCCCCAGCCCATTGCTGGACCCGCTCCACCGCCGACTCCAACACCGGTCCCAACGCCGACTCCAACTGCGAGTGGTGCGTTCCCCACCAGTTCGAATGTGGGTTGGAAGCCGACTGGAGTTACGCTCAAGCCCTACACGGGGCCGAACGAGATCACGGTAGATGGAACAGTGATCGATGGGGCAGACATCACCGAGCCTCTCATCGTCAGT
>CAXBQZ010000014.1:0-43751 GCA_963978055.1 uncultured bacterium | reverse complement strand
CGACGCAGATCACCTCATCTCGATACTCAAACTGCTCAAGGATCGAGCCCGGGTCGTTCTCGTCACCATCCACGCTCAGCGCCGATGGGTTGATGAGTCCAATGCCGCAATCCATACCGCGGCAGCGAAGTTCCCGAATGGCAACGTCCGTATCGCTGACTGGGCCACGATCGCTGTCGGCCACCGGAATTGGTTCTACCGTGATGGGATCCACTGCAAACCCACGGGATTCCCGCACTACGTGGCCATGCTGAGAGATGCCATCAATTCACCCTAAGGGTGGTCTGGGCGCTTGTGACCGGCGGGAACAATTCGCTCGGCCCGTACGTCATTGAGAGCAGGAATCGTCAGATTCCAGTGAGGTGATGGATTCACCGATAAGCAGACGTAGAGCCGAGACGGTGGGAATATGTACGGTGTGAAGGGTCGAGTGCTGGTAGTAGATGACGACACTGCGCTGTCGGAGATGCTCGGCATTGTGCTGCGGACGGAAGGTTTTGAGCCGGTTTTCTGTGGGGATGGAGCCAAGGCCCTCAACGTGTTCCGCGATACCCGACCGGATCTTGTGCTCCTTGACCTGATGCTTCCTGGCCGCGATGGCATTGACGTGTGCCGCTCTATCCGCGCCGAGAGTGGTGTACCGATCGTCATGCTCACGGCCAAGACAGACACGGTGGATGTGGTGCTTGGGCTGGAAAGTGGGGCGGACGACTATGTCGTCAAGCCCTTCAAGCCCAAGGAGCTGGTGGCTCGGGTGCGCACTCGGCTGCGTCGTTCGGACGAAGAGACGGCTGAAAGCCTGCGCATCGGCGATCTGGAGATTGATGTATCCGGACATGCGGTTCGTCGGGGCGACGAGCAGATCTTCCTCACCCCATTGGAATTCGATCTGCTGGTTGCGCTGGCACGAAGGCCAAAGCAGGTATTTTCCCGCGAGGTGCTCCTTCAGGACGTGTGGGGCTACCGGCACGCAGCAGATACCCGGCTGGTCAACGTTCATGTGCAGCGACTGCGCTCCAAGATTGAGCATGACCCGGAGAATCCGACCATCGTCGTGACCGTGCGTGGTGTCGGCTACAAGGCCGGCCCTCCGTAGAACCGTCATGAATCTCTGGTCGCGAATCGTCGACACCTTCGACCCGGTAGTTCGACCCTTTCGCCATGCGTGGCGGACCTCGGTCTCACTGCGAGTGGTCGCCTCGACATTGGCGCTTTCGCTCATCGTGGTGGGATTGATCGGAGCACTCCTGCTGCAGCGGATCAGTTCCGGTGTGCTCGATGCCAAGGTGCGTGCGTCCGTTGTGGAGGCTGGCAGCGGGGCTGCCGAGTCGCAGCGACTTCTGGATGCTGCCGACACGGGTCCAACTACGCCATCTGCCAGTCGACTCGTGGATACGGTCACCTCCGCATTGGCGCAGCGCGCGGGTTCACCTGGGCTCTACGACGTCCTGCTGCTGGCCTCGCCGCCGAAGGCTGGTGACGAACCCGAGCGGGGAACCAATCTGATCAGCGAATCGAGTGTGCCCACCGAGCTGCGCGCGAGTGTGCAAGCCCGTCAGCGTCAGGCCTGGACCTATACGGAGATCCGCTACCTCGACAACCATTCCGCACCAGGTCTCGCCGTCGGTGCCCCGCTGACAATTCCGGGAGTTGGAAAATACGAGTTGTACTACCTGTTCCCGTTGACGCAGGAACAGGCGACGATCGATCTGGTTCAGCGCACGGTACTGCTCGTTGGTGCCCTGCTTGTACTAACCCTCGGTGGAATTGCCTACGTGGTCACCCGACAGGTGGTGTCGCCCGTGAGAATGGCTGCGCGCACTGCCGAGAAGTTCTCAGCCGGTCAGCTGACTGAGCGAATGAGTGTTCGCGGTGAAGATGATCTGGCCCTGCTGGCTACGTCTTTCAACGGAATGGCCAGCAACCTCCAGGACAAGATCACGCGACTGGAGGAGCTTTCACGAGTCCAGCAGCGATTCGTATCGGACGTCTCCCATGAACTGCGGACTCCATTGACGACGGTTCGGATGGCCGCAGATGTCATCTATGAGAATCGTGATGAATTCGACGCCGCGACGGCCCGGAGTTCGGAGCTTCTGCAGACTCAACTTGATCGGTTCGAAGCACTACTGGCTGATCTGCTTGAAATCAGCCGATTCGATGCTGGTGCGGCCACCCTGGATCCGGATCGGCTTGATGTTCGGTCGGTACTGGATCGCGCAGTGGAGGCGGCCCGACCATTTGCCCTGGACAAGGGAAGTGAACTCCGGGTAACGGCTCCCGCGGAACCAATTTCGGCGGAGTTGGACTCTCGACGGATCGATCGAGTCATGCGCAATCTGGTCCTCAACGCGGTCGAACATGGTGAGGGACGTCCAATCGATATCACCGTAGGCGCTGACGATGACGCTGTGGCCATCACGGTGCGTGACCACGGGGTGGGACTGCGTCCTGGTGAATCCTCCCTTGTGTTCAATCGCTTCTGGCGCGCCGACCCCTCACGGGCTCGGACGGTGGGTGGGACTGGACTGGGACTGTCCATCGCCCTTGAGGACGTTCGACTTCATGGAGGCTGGCTCGAGGCCTGGGGTGAACCCGGGGATGGGGCCTGCTTCCGCCTCACCCTTCCTCGCAAGGCCGATGAACCCTTTGCCCAGTCGCCCCTGCCCCTTATACCTCCGGATGCTGGACCTCGTGTGAATGCATCCCTGGCAACCCCCTATCGCTCGCCACGACGAGAGGAGATAGCGACATGAAAGGCAAACTCGGCGCGGCTCTTCTCGTGATCATGTGCATCGGCACGTCTGCCTGCAGCGGTGTGCCAACCTCAGGGCCAATTGAGGAGGGACCGGTCGTAGCCGTGGCCGGCCAGGATCAGTTCATCCGAGTGATCGCCCGCCCACCAGTGCCGGGGATGGCACCGGAGGATCTCGTTCGCGCGTTCCAAGAGGCCTCGGCATCTGCAGACAATGCGTATCTCGTGGCCCGTGAGTACCTCACCCCTGCGGCCGCCTCGACCTGGAATCCGGGCGCGGGGGTCTCCATTTACGACAACGGGGGTCTGACCTACACGGCCAAGGCGGATGCTGTCGAGGTTCAGGGAAATCTGCTCGGCTCCCTGGACTTCCTTGGTCAGTACTCCGTGGCCAACCCCGGCACCCGACTTGATGACAAGTATCGATTGACGAAGGTGAACGGGGAATGGCGGATCGATGGGCTGCCCGAGGGACTGGTACTGGGGCCGGGGGATATTGATCGCGGGTTCCGCGCCTTTGACCTCTACTACTTCAGCCGTGACTTCAACAACCTGGTACCGGCACCGGTGACCATTCCGGTATCAGGTGCGGGCATGGCCACACAACTGGTCCGTGCCCTTCTCGCGGGTCCAACCCCGTGGATCGCCCCGTCCGTTCGTACTGGGTTCCCAGAAGGTACGAAGCTGGCCCTGGATTCGGTTCCCGTTGTCGACGGAGTTGCTCAGGTGGCACTGAGCAGTGAGGTGCTGCAGTCAGACGACGCGACGCGCAAGGCTCTCTCGGCTCAACTGGCGTGGACGTTGCGTCAGGTTCCCTCAGTCGGAGCTTTCCGGATGACAGTGGGCGGCCAACCGGTCTCGGTACCGGGTCAGAGTGCTGTGCAATCGGTCAATAGCTGGAACACGTACGATCCGGATCATGCAGGCAAGGGTGCCGTTGCTGTTCATGGGCAGGGATTGGTATCGGTCACCGCTGACGACAAGCTTGCCCCGTTGGGTCAGACCAGACCACCGATTGTTGCGCCGGCTGTGGATCTGGCCGACACCCAGGTGGCCGGGCTGAGCGTGGATCGACGATCTCTATGGGTCACCAAACTTGGCTCCCTCCAGACCTCGTTCAAACGCTATACGGGAGCTGATCTCTCTCGTCCGTCATGGGATGTGACGGGAGCACTGTGGGTGGTTGACCGGGGGCAGGGTCTGGTGCTCATCCGAGACGGCTCGGCGACCCGGATTGCCGTTTCCGGCCTACCGGCCGGGGTTCGGGATGCTGATCTTCTCTCGGTGACGATCTCTCGGGACGGTACTCGAGCGGGACTGCTTGTGCGTCGTGGTACTCGAGTTGAGCCCATGGTGGCTCGGGTCGAACGCACAGGGGATGTTGTGCGCGTGGCCGATCCGATTCGCATCGAGTCGATTCTCACCGACGCGGTCGACCTGTCATGGAGTGACAGCGCCACTCTGGCTGTCCTTGGGACCAGTGGGGCGGGCTCGCTGCAGGTTGCCTACATCGCGATTGGCACGACCAGGGTCAGCACCGTAGCAGTTCCGGATGGTGCCGTCAGCATTGCCGCAGCTCCGGCCATGAGCACCCTCATCGGTGCCGGTGGATCGCTCTATCGAAGTGTTGGAAACACGTGGACAAGCATCGGAGAGGGAGTAGACCCGGTTTATCCGGGCTAACTGGCCGTCCACAGTGGCTGATCTATTCGAGTTGTTCACCGTGGTGCTCCCACGCTGAACACCAACGAGAACTGGCTGCTTGCATGAGGTATGAGTGGTCGTCAGCCATGCACCTACACCGAGCTCCTGCGAAAGGATGTATGCGCTGGCTGCAGGTCTGCCTTGGGACCGATATGTGTGCGATGCCGCATATCGCTGGCGTCGGCTCACCCGTCCCTTACGCGAGGTCGATTCCCCGTCACCTCTGCGGCAACGTACGCACCTCCGCTGTCCAACCTCATCATCGCCTTCAAGGACCGCGGGTTGTGGGTACTTCGTCCACATCTGGCCGAACTCCTAGCGCGGTCACTCGCACATCTGCTGTTGACGTCCCCCGAGTTGCCGAGGGGTCGCACTCTGGCCGTCGTTCCCATTCCCTCGACCAGATCCGCCGTTCGCCGCAGGAGCTCGAACGTGATCCGGGAACTGGCCGATTGCGCAGGAAATATCCTGCGCAACACTGGTCTTGATGTTGTCACCAGTGATCTGCTGCTGCTCAAAGGTGATCACCAAGACCATGTGGGCCTCACCCGCAAGCAGCGGTGGGAGAACATTTCCAATGCTTTTACGGTCGCTCGAATTCCGAGAGTGAGGAGCGATGTGGTGTTAGTGGACGATGTGTTCACCACCGGAGCTACTCTGCACGCCGCCTACAGTGCTCTTGTGCGAGCTGGTGTCCCCGTTCAGGGCGCAGCCGTCCTCGCAGGCACACACCACAAGAGTTGATGTGAGTTTTTCCGTGTGCCGAGCAAACCTGGCCGCAGCCGGATACGTTGGGAGTGTGACACCCGCTCGGGTCCGTGGTTGCGCCCCCGCGATGGTTCCGGTCGCCGGTTCCTCGTGGGAGCAAGCCGATGCCAGCCGCAGGCGAAGCGGTCCACGTAAGGCGACTCTTTGTCGCTCGATCACGGTGCGGTTTAGAAGTAAGCCCTGCCTCAACTTCGCGAATCCGTGGAGCTGGGAGAAGGGGAGTAGTCGCGATACACCCGCCCGGGTGCGGCGAGACCCTCAGCAGGCGAATGTGGGGTCGAAAACCAGGTCGGCCGTTCGGGTGTCACATCTCCCTTCAGCCACTCTTCATTTACCCGGTTGCGAGAGGCTTGACGTAGGAGATCACGAGCAGAAGGGGTCAGGCAGGGACTAACACCGGGTCGCCGAGTCCTGGCGATCAGGTACCGCGTACTAGATGCAGGAAGGTGATGCCTCATGAGCACCATTCACGCACCAGCCGAGGTCACAATCCACGGACGCCACATTGAGGTGTCGCAGAAGTTTCGGGAGCATGTCCTGCACAAGATCGGCCGAATAGAGAAGT
The DNA here is from genome assembly GCA_963978055.1 of uncultured bacterium. GTDB lineage: Bacteria > Actinomycetota > Actinomycetes > S36-B12 > CAIYMF01 > Longivirga. The sequence continues at coordinate 37,959 of CAXBQZ010000014.1, read as the reverse complement.
TCGGAATTCACGTCACCCGCGTTGACGTCGAAGTAACCAAGGAACCGAATCCACGCCAGCATGATCATGCATTCGAGGTTGAACTCACGATCGCGGCCAAGGGTCCAGTTATTCGTGCAGAGGCCAGCGCACCTGACAAGTTCACTGCGTTCGACTTGGCCTATGCCCGGCTCGAGGAGCGTCTGCGCCGTGCTGCTGATCGCAAGCACAGCAAGCAGACAAAGCATGTCAAGGCGACTCCGTTGCCAGATGTGTCCTTGAATCACAGCGCGCCCTCAAAGAGCGAGACCGCAGACGTCTTGGATCTCGAGGATGCTGACGTTGTCTATGAGGATGGCCCGATCGTTGTACGGGATAAGACCCACCCAAGTGAGCCCATGACCGTGGTGGATGCCCTCCACGCTCTCGAACTCGTTGGGCATGACTTCTTCCTGTTCCTAGATGTGGAGACTGGTCAGCCGACCGTTGTCTACAAGCGGCGCGGCTACAACTACGGCCTGCTGCGACTTGAAATCCTTGAAGTCGACCAGGAGGTCGCCTCCTAGGTTTCCGTATCGCCGAGGTGAACACACCCACGTCCCGTCATGGCATGATGCGTCAGTGAGTGAGTTCACCTCGGTGGTGCGCGTGGGGATCATTGATCACATCCCCATGTTCCTTGCTGGGGTTCAGCAGGTGCTTTCTCAACCCTCAGATCTGACTGTCGTATCAGCCACACAGTCACTTCCCGAGTTGGCTATCGCTCTCAATGAGCAGACGATCGACGTTGTGCTCGTCGATAGTGCTCATCCCGCCGGGTGCGCGACCATCTGCAAGCAGGTGCGCAGCATGAGCGCGTACGTGCACATAATCGTGGTGGTGGATGATGACGATGATGCTGAGCTGGCGGGGGCCGTGCGTGCCGGAGCTCGTGGTTATGTTCGTCGTGATGTAGAGCCTGCTGAACTTGTGAGCGCGGTCCGCACAGTGTCCACTGGAGCTTCGCTGATCTCGGCTGTGATGACCAGTCGGTTTCTTGATGAGTTTGCGTCGACCGCGCGCAGATCTGATGGACTGACTGAGGGCACAAGCGCCCTCTCGCGTCGCGAGGTTGATGTCCTGCGGTTGATAGCCCAGGGGCTGAACAACAAGGCGATTGCGGCGTCGCTCTATATCAGTGAGAACACGGTTAAGAACCATGTACGGTCCATTCACGAGAAACTTCAGGTGCACTCTCGCATGGAGGCGGTGGTTCAGGCTGTTCGGGAAGGTCTCCTTGAAGTTGGCTGATCCGGCCGTCAACCCAGGAATTGCGGAGTAGTGGCCGTGGAGGAGCTCAGCTTGCCGGAGGCCAGAGCCATCGCCATCAGAGCACAGCAACTGGACAACTCGGCGCTTGATAAGCGATCTGGTACGAGCGCCCGGATTGCTGCGGTGAACGAGGTTCTCCATCAACTGGGTGCCGTTCAGCTGGACACGATTAGTGTCCTTGCGCGCAGTCATGAACTCATCCCCTATGCCCGTCTGGGTGCGGTAGGTCGCGAGGTCGTCGAACAGGCGTACTGGGGAGGTGGCACCGGCAATGAACATCCTGCCGGTGCGACCTCCTTTGAGTACTGGTCACATGCCGCATGTGTCCTTCCTATTGACATGTGGCCGTGGTTTGCCGTTCGCAGGAGGGCGTTTCGACGACGGGGAGTGCGATGGCACGATGTGCCCACCAAGGCTCTGTCCGGGGTCCAGCGCCAACTGCACGATCGCGGACCGCTCACCAGTACAGAACTCGGTGGGGCCAAGAAGGGCGGGCCCTGGTGGGACTGGTCAGATACGAAGATCGCCGTGGAGTGGCTGCTCGACATCGGCGATGTTGTCTGTGTTCGCCGGGTTGGCTGGCGGCGCGTATACGACCTAGCCGACCGCGCAGTTCCTGCTGAGTATCGGCAGGCAGTTGAATCTTGGGTGGATGAGGATGGGGTCCTGGGCCCCTCGGATGAGGACTGTATTCGTCACCTCATCCTCCGGTCGGTCCAGACGCTCGGAGTTGGGTCGTTACCGGACATTTTGGATGTTCATCGCTTGGGTACCAAGCAGTACTCGCGGCCGATGATTCTTGGCCAGCTGGCAAGACTCGAGGATGAGGGTGAGATCACCAGCATCGCTGTGCAGGGATGGTCGGGCCCGGCGTACGCGGACGCCCGAGCCATTGACACAGCAGGAGCCTTGAGGTCTCGCACCACCCTCCTGTCTCCATTTGATTCTCTGGTCTGGCACCGGAGCAGGGTTGCCCGGCTGTTCGACTTCGACTTCCAGCTCGAGGCCTATGTACCCGCACCCAAGCGAATACATGGCTACTTCACAATGCCCGTGCTGCATGACGGTCGACTCATAGCCCGAGTTGACCCCAAGCGGGAGAAGGACAATCTTCGGGTGCGTCAGGTGACATTCGAGCCGGGAAGAGGTGGACGGGTGTCTGCCGGAACTATTCGTGGGGTCGCCAAGGCGCTGAATGACGCTGCCTCATGGGTTGGCTGTACCAGGGTTAGCGTCGATCGGGTGATTCCGCAGGATTGTGCGGGGGCATTGACGGGCCAACTAACCGCCAGATGAACGACGGGAATCGGCTCCTCAGAGTGCACGCGACCCACTGACTAGTCCCTGATGAGTTCCTGTGCGATCAGGCCGCCAGCCCACGCGTCGATTCGGTGTCCTCGTTGAAGCATGCCCTGTCGAACGGTTCCCTCGAAGGTATAGCCGCAGGCCAGAACGACATTGCGGGATGCCTCATTTCCCGCGGCAGCGATCCAGTTGATGCGACACAGCCCAAGTTCATCAACCCCCCATGTGCTGAGCAGCCTTGCGGCCCGGGTCATCAGGCCATGTCCACGGGCCGAGCTGCGAAGCCAGTAGCCGATCTCTGCGATACCACCGGGCTCCCCGGTTTGGTCGATGTCGTGCAGTCCGATCATTCCTAGAAGCGCATCGGGCTCGTTCACATCGCACACGCCGAAGGTCGCGATGGTGCCTGCCTCCCAGCCTTTTCGCAGGTGGTCCAGAAACCAGATGGCGTCGGACTCCGCATAGGGGCTGGGAACGGTGGTGTACCTGGCGACGGAAGGCTCACCAGCACCAACTGTGATGGCGGGAATGTCCGATTCGATGGGCTGGCGTAGCAGCACCACACCATCGGAGAGGTCTCGTCTGGCCTGCAGTGGAGTTGGTGCTACCGAGCTCATCGCTGTAGTTCAGCGCAGGGACGAGTGGGGTGTCCACTTAGTTTCCGAACCGGGCACTGAGGTATTGCGCGGAAAGCAGAGCGTCCCATTACTCGTTCATGTGACCTGATTGTTACCATCGGAGTAGTGGGCGGTGAATCCGTGCACTGAGTGGGTTCATCGGAATCTGACTCCTCCTGGGCTGACAAGGACGTAACTGGTGTCGATCCTCGACAAGATCCTTCGTGCTGGTGAAGGTCGTCTCCTCAAGAAGCTTGAGGCGATCTCCCGACAGGTCAACGCCCTCGAAGAGGATTTCATCGCGCTCACCGATGAGGAACTTCGCGCAAAGACCACGGAGTACAAGGAGCGATATGCCGAGGGTGAGTCCCTCGATTCGCTCCTGCCCGAGGCGTTCGCCACTGTGCGAGAGGCCGCGAAGCGCACGCTCGGCCAGCGCCACTATGACGTTCAAATCATGGGTGGAGCAGCACTTCACCTCGGAAACATCGCTGAGATGAAGACCGGTGAAGGTAAGACTCTCGTCTCGACTCTTCCGGCCTACTTGAACGCCTTGTCGGGTGACGGTGTTCACGTTGTCACCGTCAACGACTATCTGGCCGAACGTGACTCCGAGTGGATGGGACGTGTTCATCGGTTCCTCGGCCTGTCAGTCGGAGTCATTCTGGCCAACATGGATCCGGCCGAGCGTCGCGTTGCCTATGAAGCAGACATCACCTACGGCACCAATAACGAGTTCGGGTTTGACTACCTGCGCGACAACATGGCCTGGTCGATTGACGAGCGGGTTCAGCGCGGCCACAACTTCGCCATCGTCGATGAGACCGACTCGATCCTGATCGATGAGGCCCGCACACCGCTCATCATCAGTGGCCCCGCCGATGCACCGCAGAAGTGGTACAACGAGTTCGCTCGGCTGGTACCTCGCCTCACCAGGGCAGATGAAGATCGTGGAGTCGCCGGTGACTATGAGGTGGACGAGAAGAAGCGCACTGTCGGCATCCTTGAGACAGGTGTTGCCAAGGTCGAGGACTGGCTTGGAATCGACAATCTCTACGAGTCGGTCAACACGCCGCTGGTCGGCTACCTGAACAACGCCTTGAAGGCCAAGGAGTTGTTCAAGCGTGACAAGGACTATGTCGTCATGAACGGTGAAGTGCTCATCGTTGATGAGCACACCGGCCGTATCCTCGCCGGTCGTCGATACAACGAGGGCATGCATCAGGCAATCGAGGCCAAGGAAGGTGTGGAGATCAAGCAGGAGAATCAGACTCTTGCCACCATTACCCTTCAGAACTACTTCCGTCTCTACACGAAGCTGTCCGGAATGACCGGTACTGCGATGACGGAGGCAGCGGAATTCGATCAGATCTACAAGTTGGGTGTAATCCCGATCCCAACGAACCGTGCCGTTCAGCGTGTAGACGAGCCCGATCTCGTGTACCGAACCGAGGCTGCCAAGTACAACGCCGTTATCGATGATTTGGCTGAGCGCTACGCCAAGGGCCAGCCGGTTCTTGTTGGAACCACGAGTGTCGAGAAGTCCGAGCATCTGTCGAATCTGCTCCGCAAGCGCGGTATTCCACATGAGGTTCTCAACGCCAAGTTCCACGAGCGTGAGGCAGCAATTGTCGCGCAGGCAGGGCGCAAGGGTGCAGTTACTGTAGCCACCAACATGGCCGGTCGTGGTACCGACATCATGCTCGGCGGAAACTCCGAGTACATGGCGGCTGCCGAGCTCGCTCAACGTGAGCTCAGTCCGGTAGATACTCCCGAGGAGTACGAGCAGGAATGGCCACAGGCCCTCGAGCGGGCCAAGAAGGCTGTTGCTGCCGAGCATGACGAGGTGGTGAATCTCGGCGGTCTCTACGTTCTGGGCACCGAAAGGCATGAGTCACGCCGCATCGACAACCAGCTGCGCGGTCGTTCGGGACGTCAGGGTGATCCGGGAGAGACAAGGTTCTACCTGTCTCTCGAGGATGATCTGATGCGCCTGTTCAAGGCTGACATCGTCGACTCGTTCCTGCGCCGATTCAACGTCCCCGATGATGTGCCGATCGAGGCCAAGATGGTGAGCAACGCCATTCGATCTGCACAGACCCAGGTGGAAGGCCAGAACTTTGAGATTCGCAAGAATGTCTTGAAGTATGACGAGGTCATGAACCGTCAGCGTGTAGTGATCTACGACGAGAGACGCCGAGTCCTTGAGGGGGAGGATCTCCATGAGCAGATCCGCGCCTTCCTTGACGATACGGTCGAAGGCTATGTCGTGGCCGAAACTGGTGAGGGCTATCCCGAGGACTGGGATTACGACCGGCTGTGGGCGGCGCTCAATACTCTCTATCCCGTCGGGGTCACGGTCGATCAGGTTGCCGCCACTTCAGGTGGTGGAAAGGCTGGCCTGTCTCAGGAGTTCCTCGTCGCCGAGATCCAGTCTGATGCTCAGCTTGCCTACGATCTTCGTGAACGCGAACTGGGTGAAGATGTGACGCGTGAGCTCGAACGTCGCGTGGTTCTGTCCGTGCTCGATCGCAAGTGGCGTGAGCATCTCTATGAGATGGACTACCTGCAGGAGGGCATCGGATTGCGTGCCTACTCGCAGAAGGATCCGCTGGTCGAGTACCAGCGCGAGGGCTATGAGCTGTTCAACGCGATGATGGACTCCATCAAGGAGGAGTCGGTTGGCTACCTGTTCCACGTGGAGGTTCATGTGGATCAGAACGCAGTTGAAGGTGAGCTGGTTCGCGAAGATGAGCAGGACGCTGGAGAGCTTGAGTCACCAGCTGAGGCGACAGCCCTCACCGCTGCAGAGTCGGCTCCGGCCATCTCGGCCAAGGGCCTAGGACCCCAGCGTCCGACTCGACTGGAGTACAGTGCACCGTCCGTCGATGGTGAGGCGGGGGTGGTGCGCAGCGAGGAGGAACTGGACGAGATTCCGGTGGTTGGCCCCGATGCCAGCCGCGCCGAGCGTCGCCGAGCTGAGCGGGCAATGCGTAAGCGTGAGGACAAGAAGCGTTAGTACCAGGCGATTCTGAGAGGGGTTTGCTGACTCCTGATTAGAGAATCGCCAACCGGGTGCACCGCCAACGACCGTCCCAGCCCTCAAGACGGAGGGCTACGGCGCGAGCGCGTGCACCTCCGACCACCACGGCAGACGCCTCGATGATTCCGTCAGCTGGCTCAAAGATGTGCACACTGCTGACGGATCTGCGTGCGCGGTTCGGAGCACCCTTGCTTGGCTGTGCTCGAGCCAGGACTGACGCGCTCAGATCGGCGTAGATGGAAGGGCTGAGCCAGCGAACCAACTGCTGGCGAGGTCGTTCATGTGCCAGAACCTCAACAACGGCCTGGACCAGTTGGGCGGTCCAGCGCCGCGGCTCCGGTAGTTCCTCGCGGGAGGTTGGCACGATGCTGACTGCAGGGTCGGTATTGAAATCGACAGACATGAGCCGCGGACCGGGTTGATCGACAACGGGGCCCTGTGACCAGTCCAACGCGAGGGTGCCCTGTATCGGCACCGCAGGGGTACGCGCCGTGGTCTTGGACGCGTCAACATTTCGGCTTGGGATCGCCATCAAGTGCCTTGTCATTGTTCACCAACCAGTTTGAGGTGTGTTTGCTTTTATTGACGTGTGTTTACATATGACAAACCCTGTTTACTTGCCAGTCAAGGGCACTACGCCGAACTGGGGATAACGTGCTGCGCTGTCACGGGGGCCGATGCAGGCTTCTCTTACGGAGGTGAGTGGTGTGGATGCCGATGACGACTGGGTGCGGGCGCTGGAGCTTGATCTGGAATCAATGGCCCAGGCTGAGTCCGATCTCGATCGCGATGTGGAGGTCGCCGAGCGAGTTCGGATAGAACGCTCACAGGTTGGCCTGCTGGAGCGACTGCCTGATGTGGGGACCGTCATCGAACTCCGTACCCGCCGAGGTCAGAGCATCGTCGGGCAGCTTGTCGAGACTGGTGAGCACTGGCTGCTGGTCCGCAACGACCATTCTGGATTGGCCCTGATTGGTGAGCAGTCGCTGCTGTGGGTGCGCCACGGAGGTTCAGCTAGCCGACAACACAACAAATCTCATCGCCGAACAACGGCTTCGGTATACCGGCAGTGGGCCAGAGATCGAGCCGAGGTTCGCTTTGCCCTGGTGGATGGATCCGAGCTCATCGGCAGGCTGAGCGCAGCCTTCGCTGATCATCTCGATATGGTCGGCCCAGATCTGGACTCATACTCGATTCGGTACGACGCGGTTGACGTGGCCCGGCGTTGGTCTGACGGAGCCCTCTAGTCACAAGGATCTAATCGCTGGATGGCAGGTCGGCGAACTCATCCTTGGTCAATGGATGCTCCTTGACGAAGGCCGCGGTCTGCTCATACATCCGGGCGATGTACGACTCGAGTTCGGTGGATTCGACTCGCCACTGCCCGCGACCACCGATCTTGATGGCCGGAAGTTCACCGCTGCGCACCAGAGCGTAGGTCTGGGATGCGGAGATGTTGAGGGTCTCGGCCACATCAGCCAGGGTCAGAAAACGCAAACTCACAGGCTCATCTTCGCATCCGCGACACCCACACGGAGGATTGCTGGCGCGCATGTGGACAGGATTTCGGGTGAGGCTGGAACGCATGAGCCCACTTCTGACCCCCCAGCGCTCCGACACAGCAGCGGGATCGACGCCCGCACCCACAACTGTTCGACCGGGAAGTCGCTTCACTAAGCATCGTCGCGATCTGCGTCTGTACATCGGCATCGGCTTGGTGCTTGTCTCCATGCTCATCGGAGGCACGCTGATGTCGTCAGCCAATTCACGCGTCGAACTGTGGACGGCACAGTCCGATCTGTCAGCCGGGACGGTGATTCGCGCGAGTGACCTTCAGGCAGTAGCGGTCGGCGTCGACGATCAGTCCTCGTACGTCGCCACGTCAACCTCACTCGTTGGCAAAACTCTCCTGCGCTCGATCGGAGCAGGAGAGCTGATCGGCGCTGCGGCCGTTGCGGATGCGCCGATCCAGAAGCATCGACTTGTGACGATAGCCGTCGATGCACTGCACTCGCCTCCGAGTCTGATGCGCGGTGAGCGCGTTGATGTGTACATGACCCCGACGGAATCCTCAGGTGGAACTGCCATTCCACTGCTCATGCTCAGCGATGCGCTAGTCGCCGATCCGGGTGCGGCCGATGGATCTGGCTCCGGACAACTCGGAGTCGTGGTCGATGTACCAATCGCGCAAACGCAGAAGGCGGTTGAGGCTGCCCGTGGCGGTCAGGTCGATATTGTGCGTGCTGGTTCATGAGCGCGCGCATCCTGCTTCTCCTTGGACCCTCTACCTGGGAAGGTCCGGTCGTTGCCGGGCTCACCCATCCGGCCAGCCGGGTTGAGATCACGCGACGCTGTGTCGATACGGCGGATCTGCTCGCATCCAGTGAATCCGGGTTGGCGGAGATTGCAGTCATCGGATTCGACACCCCGCGACTGGACAGTGAGGTGATCTCTCGGGTTCTGCAGAGTGGACTTCGATTGGTCGGGTTGGTGAAGTCGGGTGATGAGGACGCAGCCGCACTGATGACGCAGTGGGGTGCGCACACCGTTGTCGAAATGGATCAGCAGGAACTCGGCCGTAGCCTGACGGAGGTCATGAGCGCAATTCACCATCTGGTGGAGAGGGTGCCCGCTGGCGTCGAAGCAACCAATGACGCACGTTCGGACTCACCTTTGGCAACGGGGCGAGTGATCTGCGTGTGGGGGCCACCGGGTGCACCAGGTCGCACCTCACTTGCCATCGGAATCGCAGATGAATGTGCAAATCTGGGATTCAACACAATTCTCATCGATGCCGATACCTGGGCTCCGTCGATCGCCCTCACCCTCGGCCTGGCTGATGACGGAGTTGGGCTGGCATCTGCCTGTCGTCGAGCTCTTACAGGTGCTCTCGATCAGCGAAGTCTCCAGAGCATCCTGCGTCCCATCTCTGATCACCTCTGTGTCCTCACTGGTACAGGTCGTGCAGATCGATGGACGGAGGTACGACGATCGGCGATGCTGGCCGTTGTCCAACGTGCCCGTGCTCAAGCCGATGTGGTGGTCATCGACTGTGCAGCTCCGCTGGAATCAGATGAGGAGCTCGTTTTCGATACGTCGGCACCTCGCCGGAATGCGGCCACCTTCGTCGCACTGGAACAGGCCGCAGACGTAGTCGTGGTCGGCGCGGCAGATCCGGTTGGGTTGGTCCGACTCGTGAACGGCCTGACCGAACTTCGTGAGCTACAGCTGCCGGGACGAATCCACGTCGTGGCAAATCGCGTGCGTGAGTCGATGCTGGGACGGCACCCCAATGAGGCAGTGACTGACGTTCTTGGCAGACATGCCGGGCTCACTGAGGTCTGGTGCATTCCTCAGGACTCGGTGTCAATGGACCACGCACTGCGACAGGGGTGCACTCTGCGCGAGCTGGGTGATGACTCTGCGGTGCGCGTGGCCATTCGTGCGCTCGCTCAGGCAATCGCGGCCACCGAACGCAACGTCAAGGCCAGCGCCTAGGGAGTCAGGGCCGCGGCCGGTAGGGAGAAAGCACACCCCGTGCGATGGTGCGGATGTGCACATCGTCAGGTCCGTCGACGATCCTCAGCGTGCGGGCATGCGCGTACATGGCGGCCAAGGGCGTATCGGCACTGACGCCGGCGCCGCCGTGCGTCTGGATCGCCATATCGATCACCGAGCAGGCGACGCGAGGTGCAATCACTTTGATCGCACTCACCTGCTGACGAGTTTGTGGATCCGAGATGCCCTTGTGGTCGATGAGCCACGCTGCCTGCAGCACCAGGAGTCGCGCCTGATCTATAGCCAGTCGCGCCTCAGCAATATTGGTCTGCAGTGCGCCGTGCTCGGCTAATGGCCTGCCGAACGTCTCACGTGACCAGCTGCGCTTGCACGTGAGATCGAGCGCTCGTTCGGCCATCCCCAGTGCGCGCATGCAGTGATGAACTCGTCCGGGTCCCAGTCGGGCCTGCGCAATCATGAATCCGTCACCCTCGTTGGCGATCAGATTGGTTGCCGGCACGCGGACATTGTCGAAGTTGATCTCGCCATGGCCGTGCTGATCGTGATTGCCGAAGACAGTGAGGTCTCTGAGCACGGTGACACCGGGGGTGTCGATTGGTACCAGCACCATGGACTGCTGTCGGTACTTCTCGGCCTGGGGGTTGGTCTTTCCCATCACGATCAGAATGGCGCACCGCGGATCAAGGGCCCCGGTGGTCCACCACTTGCGCCCGTTGATCACGTAGTGGTCTGCGTCACGGGTGATGGACAGACGGATGTTCATCGCATCGCTGCTGGCGACATCCGGCTCTGTCATGGAGAACCCAGATCGGATGCGACCGTCCAGCAGAGGTTCGAGCCACTCATGCTTCTGCGCAGACGTGCCGAACATGTGCAGGACTTCCATGTTGCCGGTGTCGGGTGCTGAGCAGTTGATAGCCTCCGGGGCGATATCCAGTGACCATCCGGTGATTTCGGCGAGGCCGGCATAGTCGAGTACAGAAAGTCCAGACTCCTCCGGAAGGAACAGGTTCCACAGCCCGCGCGCACGCGCCGTGGTTTTGAGCTCTTCGACCACAGCGGGGAGTTCGTGTGTGCGTCCGAGGGAGATGAGTTCCCTGCGCTGGCTCGCGTACACCGGCTCAGCGGGAAGTACATGCTCAGCCATGAACTCCTGGAGATTGGCGGTGAGTTCCACGGCACGTGACGATGGGGTGAGATCCATGACCCGATCCCATCACGTCCACGGGCAGATGGGTAGCGATATGGTCGGGATGTGCAGGTGGCCACCGATCTTGTTGCAGTCGACCGCTTGGAACTGTGGTTGGCACAACGGAATCTGCTGCCCGGGGATGGCCCATGTGAGGTGCGGCCGCTGGGTGTGGGTCATAGCAATCTGACCTTCCTCCTGCGGCGAGAACAGCCCCATCGGGACCACCACCGAGAGCTTGTGCTGCGGCGACCACCCCGGGGGCCGCTACTTCCCACTGCCCATGACGTCGTGCGCGAGGCAACCGTTATGGGCTTGATCGATCAGGACGTTCCTGTTCCGAAAGTTCACGGGATCTGCTCGGACGACTCAGTGATTGGCGCACCGTTCTACGTGATGGATGTGGCTCCCGGTGTCGTCGTTCGTGAGTCACTTCCTGATTTCCTGTCTGGAGAGCAGGCTGCAGATCAGCGACGTGCGGTTGGTATGGATCTGTCACGAGTGCTGGGCAGGATTCACCGCATCGATTGGAAACCATTTGTCGATGCAGGGATCGGGCGCCCATCCGGATATCTAGAACGTCAGGTCCGACGCTGGGTGGGGCAGCGCGAGGGCATTGTTCAGGCAGTGGCAGCCGCGGGTGGAACGGCGCGTGAACTGCCTGACTACGACGCGGTACGTGACTGGTTGGTGGAACACCTGCCTGATCCGGTTGAGCCAGCGCTGGTCCATGGCGACTACAAACTCGACAACGTCCTGGTAGTTCCGCCGGCACCTGATTCGGATTCTCGGGTGAGCGCGGTGATCGACTGGGAGATGGCAACGGTTGGTGATCCGCGTGCAGACCTGGGTTACTTGCTTAGCTTTTGGCCAGAGCCAGGGGAGACATTTCCCTTGGCCGAGCTGGTCACCAATGCTGACGGATTTCCAACTAGGGCCGAACTCGTACAGGAGTGGGAGAAGGCAAGTGATCGCGAGGCAGGGGACACGCGATGGTTCGTCACGCTAGCCACCTGGAAGTTGGCAATCCTGCTCGAGGCCAGCTATTACCGATTCCTGGCTGGTACCGCGGACGATCCGTTCTTCGCGAAGCTCGATCGTGGGGTTCCAGCCTTGCTGGAACGAGCCAGGGAGGTATGTGGTGCCTGACGTTCTTACCGGCCTGATTGTGGACTGGGGTGGTGTCCTCACCGGCGATATGCGGGCCGTGGTTGCGTCATGGGCCGAGCGCGATGGAATTGATCTGGATGTCTACGCCGCTGCGATGCGTGATTGGTTCGGCGATCCGATCGGCAACGAAGCTGTGCACAATCCCATCCATGCGCTTGAACGTGGAGAGCTCGCGCTTGTGGACTTCGAAGTGATGCTGGCCCAGGAGATGACCAGACGTTCTGGCAGGTTCCACAACCCAGAAGGACTGCTCACGCGGATGTTCGAGCAGTTCGAGCATGCCCATGACATGAACGCACTTGTCCGGCGTGCTCATGAACGCGGAATCCGCACCGCCCTGCTGTCGAACTCCTGGGGCAATGACTACCCACGTGATGGCTGGGACGACATGTTCGACATTGTCGTCATCTCGGGTGAGGTTGGTATGCGCAAGCCGGAACCCCGGATTTACGAGCACACCCTGGATCTTCTTGGCATGTCCGCACCTGAGTGCGCCTTTGTTGATGATCTCCCGCACAACGTGGCCGCTGCCGTCTCCGTCGGCATGGTCGGAATCCGACATGTCAATTACGAGAGCACGCTGGCCGAACTGCAGATCCTCTTCGACGTCGATCTGAGCTGATCACCGGTCCTTGTGGCACCTCCGACGGTCATGGATGTGACGGCAGTGTCCGTGCCATGACACGATGGAGGGGTTGTTGACCCATGGCTGTCAGGAGGTGAGAGGTCATGTCGGATCGCCTGAGTTCACTGGACGTGTCCTTCCTGTATCTGGAGGAGCCAACAACGCCGATGCACGTCGGTGGTGTGGTGCTGTTTCAGGCGCCCGAGTCCGGCTTTGATCTGGATCGCCTGACCCGGCTCATCGAGACCCGAATCGGTCTCGTGCCCCGCTATCGACAGAAGGTCAAATGGGTTCCCGGTCGCATCGCAAATCCGGTGTGGATCGACGATGAGGATTTTGATGTGCACTTCCATGTGCGCCGATCTGCCCTCCCCAGGCCTGGGACGGACGATCAGCTCAAGGAACTCGTCGCGCGAATCATGTCGCGTCCACTGGACCGCAACCGTCCGCTCTGGGAGATGTACCTCGTGGAGGGCCTGTCCGAGGGCCGATTCGCGATCCTGTCCAAGACCCATCACGCCATGGTTGATGGTGCCGGGGCACTCGATATCGGTCAGGTGATTCTTGATCTGACCCCCCAGCCGCGGTCCGTGCAGACAGAACCGTGGAATCCTCGACCTGAGCCAAGTGACACCGACCTGGTCGCCGAGGCGCTCACTGAGATGGTCCGCAGTCCAGCAGCTGCATTCGATGCTGTTCGCACTGGTGCTGACGATGTTCGAGAGACCGCTGAGCGGTTCGGACGACGCGCGGCTGGACTTGCGGCGGCAGCTCTTACGATGGCCCGACCACCGTCGAACAACCCTCTTAACCGTCCGATTGGTGAGGCGCGCAGGTATGGGATGGCCGATGCCCGTCTGGCAGACCTCAAGGCGATCCGTAAGGCACATGGCGGCACGATCAATGATGTCGTGCTCACAGTGGTGGCCGGAGCGCTCCGCGAATGGATGCAGACCCGGGGTGAGTCGGTTACCTCGATGACTCAGGTGCGGGCCCTGGTTCCCACCAGTGTGCGCGATGGAGCTGAAGGAACGGGTAATCACATCGCCGCATTCCTTGTGGACCTCCCAGTAGGTGAGCCACGGGCGGTGGTTCGACTCCATCGGGTGAGTTTTGAAATGGACCAACTGAAGTCGACCGGTCAGATGGTTGGTGCACAGGCTCTCGTAGGGGTGGCTGGCTTTGCACCGCCAACCCTGCACTCTCTGGGTGCGCGGGCGGCCAGTGATCTGTCCCGACGAATGTTCAATCTGGTGGTCACAAACGTCCCAGGCCCGCAACTTCCGCTCTACGCAGACGGGGCACTGATGCTTGCGGCACACCCGGTTGTGCCACTGGCCAAGGGACAAGCACTATCCATCGGGGTCACCTCATACAACGGTGGGATGTTCTTCGGCCTCAACGCCGATCGTGATGCCATGGCAGATGTTGATGTGTTGGCACAGTGCATCAACACGGCGATTGATGAGCTGCTCGACACCGTTCCAGACGAGATTCGAGCCGCCACCGGGGCAACTCCCTCCGACCTGCAGGGCCTTCTTGCTGACCCCGTTGCAGTGATTCCGGTTGATGAGTCTGTTGCCGAGGAACTCGTCATTGACGCAGATGTCGAGCCAGACGATTCCCTCGTCGAGTTGGTCGATGTCTCTGATTCGTCCCATGACGAGCGAGTCCTGGCCGAACAGCCTGTTGAAAATAAGGCCAGTGAGCCCAAGAAGTCGAAGAAGGGCAAGAAGGCCAAGGGCAAGAAGGCAAACCCGACTCCCGCGGCCGAGCCCCGCGCAGTTGAACTGCGCGAACCGGCACAGGTCCCGGCTGGCCCCATGGTGACGACACCTGTTCGCCCCAAGCAGGTGAGTTCATCGGCATCGCGTGCACTTGTTGGACAACCGGTACCACGCAACAGGCCGATAGATCAGGCAGTGACATCCGTGCCGCAGGACAGTTCCCCGGCCGAGTAGGGCATGCTGGTGGGGTGCGCATTTATGTTCCCGCCACTCTTGCTGATCTTTCCGAACTCCATGCTCAGTCGAGGTTTTCGCCCGCTCCAATCCGAGCCCATGCCGTAACTGACGAGGTTCGCTCCCTGTTCACCTCCTCCGATGAGGAGGAGCAGGAATACATGGCAATGATGGCGGCAGCTGCGGAATCTGTTCTGCTGCTTGCCGGAACCCAGAGTTCAGCCCGACGCGTGGTGGTGGCTGCCGACGTTGACGACCGTCTCGTCCGGCGCCGGGGACCCGAACCCACCTCTGTCGAGGTGACTGCCGAGATCTCCCTTCGCCAGTGCGCATCTGTGCATATTGACGATGAAGGCGCGCAGGCAGATGTTGCCCGTGTTCTGGGTGCTCTTGCGGGGAGGCAGGGCGGCCAACTATCACCACAGGACCAGGATTGTCTTGGCGATCATGAACTCCTGTGGTTTGCGACCCAGGAGATCCCTGACCTTCTGAAGTAGTGCAAGGATGGTGCCGCGGTGGTGATAGTGCTGCTTGACCCCGCCTGGCTCCGCCTCGATCAACAAGGAGTTGTTCATGGACTCGTCGACTCATCCACCACTGCCCATCAACGAGCCGATTCGGTCGTATGGTCCAGGTTCCGTTGACCGAGCTCGTCTTGAGTCAGCACTTGGACGGCTGAAGGATGCGAATCTTGATCTGACGTGCACCATTGGCGGAGTTCAGGTGCAGGGATCAGGACCCGAGTTCACGACTGTGTCGCCACATGAGCACGCCCGGGTTCTGGGGCGGGGTCGAGGGGCAGCACACGGAGAGGCAGTGGCAGCTCTCGATGCCGCCAAGGCGGCTGCACCCCAATGGCGTCGATTGAATTATGACGATCGGGCGGCAATCTTCCTCAAGGCGGCTGATCTGCTGGCAGGGCCCTGGCGCGACACGCTCAACGCGGCCACCATGCTCGGTCAGTCGAAGACCGCCTATCAGGCCGAGATCGATGCGGCCTGTGAACTCATCGACTTCTGGCGGTTCAACGTTGCCTTCGGTCATCAGATCCTTAGTGAGCAGCCGATCTCGTCCTACGGTGTGTGGAACCGTTCAGACCATCGTCCGCTTGAGGGGGTCGTCTACGCGATCACTCCCTTCAATTTCACTGCTATTGCTGGAAATCTTCCGACGGCACCCGCGCTTATGGGCAATGTGGTGGTGTGGAAGCCCGCGCACACCCAGCAGTTTGCTGCTCACCTGCTGATGCGCCTTCTGGAGGAGGCGGGGCTTCCTCCCGGTGTGATCAATATGGTCACCGGTCACGGTGCGGACGTCAGTGATGTACTGCTGAACTCGGCCGATCTGGCCGGTATCCACTTCACCGGATCCACCGCGGTGTTCCAGCAGTTGTGGAGTGCCGTTGGACAAAACATCTCGACGTACCGTTCGTACCCGAGGATCGTCGGTGAAACGGGTGGCAAAGATTTTGTTGTTGCTCATCCGTCAGCTGATCTGGATGTACTTCGCACTGCACTGATCCGCGGTGCGTTCGAGTTTCAGGGACAGAAATGTTCAGCCGCCTCGCGGGCATACATCCCGAGGTCGCTGTGGGCTGGACTCAAGTCAGACCTCATCGAGTCGGTGAACGGTCTATCCCAGGGGTCAACGCTCGACTTTGAGAACTTCATGTCGGCCGTGATCGATCAGCGTGCCTTTGACCGCGTTCGTGGTGCCATTGACCGGGCGGCGGCCGATCCGAATGCCACGATCATCGCTGGCGGCACCTATGACGACTCCGAGGGCTTCTTCATCCGCCCAACCGTCGTGGAATGCACTGATCCGGCTGCTGAGTACTTCACCACCGAGTACTTCGGCCCGTTCCTGGCCGTCTACGTGTACGAGGATTCCGAGTTCGACGCGATGCTCGCGCAGATGGAGTCAGTGTCGCCGTACGCGCTCACCGGCTCGATCATTGCGCAGGATCGGCAGGCAGTTGCCAAGGTGACCGAAGACCTGCGGTTTGCCGCCGGAAACTTCTACATCAACGACAAGCCGACGGGGGCAGTTGTTGGCCAACAGCCGTTCGGCGGTGGACGTGCCTCTGGGACGAACGACAAGGCTGGTGCGGCTCAGAACCTCATGCGCTGGACATCGACTCGGTCGATCAAAGAGAACCTCGTGCCGCCAAAGGTGATGGACAACTCCGGATATGTCGGCTGGGGGTACGGCCCAGCCGATAATGTGCCACGTCCGTGACGTGACGCCCCCCGACTAGTTGCCGCTCAGGTACTTCGCAGCGACCTTCTCTTCGATCCGCAGAAAGTCCTGAATGTTGTCGGCTGCAAACTTCTCAAGTTTGCCTCCAACAAATGGCACCGATGCCTTTACCTCTGCCTTGATCATGACGATCGATCCATCGGGGGTGGGCTCGAGCTTCAGCGGACCCTCGATCGTCACTGGGGCACCGTCGATGGTGACCGACACATGGCCGCGGCGGGTTCCATTCTCGGCCGCCGGACCAAAGGAGCGAGTCTCGGTCAGCTTGAGGAAGTCGCCAACCAGCGCCTTGGCGTAGGAGGGCAGTTCCGCCGGAAGTTTGCGACGGGAGACGATGGTTGCTCCGCCCTCAATGGTCGGGGTGACGGTGATCTCAACATCGGTGCCACCGGTGGCCGCAGCCACCCTCTGCAGGTAGTCACGGTTCGTAACCATGGCAAACGCTGTCTGGGTATCAGCCGGAAGTGACAGGCTGGACGACAGGCTGGTTGACACGAATGCCTCCGGGTTGCTGAGGATGAGATACCAGAATGCACCATTGAACCCACATGTGACGGTTGACGCCACCGACTCAAGTTAGGGTGTACCTGGTGCACAACGGCGTGCACTCTGGGCGAGTGAAGGCGAAGAGTCGTGTACGACGATCCTGATCACGATGGTCTGACAGTGGATGGCCACGTCGGTGGTGACCATGCACCTTCTGATGTGGTGTCAGGTGACGATGTGGTGGTCGACTCCGTCGACTCCGCCCGGCGCATGGACGAAGCCAAGGATGAGCATCTAGACCAGGCGATCGCCTCCACGGTCGTGCCGAACCCGAGCGAGTTCGAGGATCTGGTCAATGAGTACTACCGACACGTTTCTCCCGACGACATCCTCGACCGCACCCCCGAGACCATCGTCAGTGCTGTCACCTCCCACCTGAAGACGGCCGCATCCCGGCTGCAGGGCACGTCAGTGGTGCGTGCCTTCACCCCATCTGTCGAGCGTGACGGCTGGTCGTGTGAGCACACGGTGATCGAAGTGGTCACCGACGATATGCCGTTTCTGGTGGATTCGGTCACAGGTGCACTACTGATGATGGATCGACCAGTCCTACTGGTGATCCATCCGCTCATCGCAGTTGTTCGTGATTTCAGTGGCCGCCTGCTGCGAACCCTTGATGTGGAGTCCGAAGACCTGCCGAGCGAAGCAGTTATCGAGTCGTGGATGCACATCGAGATCGAGCGTGAGACCAATCCCGCAGATCTTGCAGCGATCGAACGCGAGATTCAGGTGGTGCTCCGTTCAGTGCGGGAGGCCGTCGAGGACTGGCCGAAGATGAGGGCTGCGGCAGCTGCCGCTGCAGCGGATGTCGCGACCCGACGTCCCTCCACGGTGGATTCGGCGGAGATCGATGAATCCATCGGGTTCATTCAATGGATGCTTGACGACAACTTCACCTTCCTCGGGTACCGCGAATATCTGCTCAGCGAGTCTGGTGAGTTCCTTGACGCCATTCCCGGAACCGGCTTGGGCATCATGCGTGCCGATCGCCCGGCCGAGCGCGCTCAAGTGCCTCTCTCGGCCGAGATCCAGCGCCTGGCCAGAGAGCCGCATGTTCTGGTGCTCACCAAAGCGAACAGCCGCTCTACGGTTCACCGCACCACCTATCTGGACTATGTCGGCGTGAAGATGTTTGACGACTCGGGGCAGGTGGTCGGTGAGCGGCGATTCCTGGGTCTTTACACATCTACCGCCTACAACCAGTCCGTCGATTCAATTCCACTGGTTCGTAGGAAGGTACAGCGCCTGCTCGATGAGTCAGAGTTGCGGTTTGACTCGCACTCATACAAGGACCTCGTGCAGATCCTTGAGACCTATCCCCGTGATGAACTGTTCGAGATCTCCGATGAGGAGCTGAAGGCGACAGCGCTGGGCATCCTGCAGATGCAGGACCGGCATCAGGTGCGTCTCTTCCTACGTCGGGATCAGTACGGACGCACCGTTTCGTGCATTGTGTACCTGCCCCGCGATCGCTATACGACCGATGTGCGCCTCAAGATGATGGCCATTCTGCGTCGTGAGTTCGGTGCATCCTCCGTGGAGTACACCGCCAGAGTCTCCGAGTCACAACTGGTGCGTCTGCACTTCGTTGTGCGCTGCCAGCCGGGGGAGACGCTCGCCATCGTCGATCAGCACAGCCTTGAGATCGCGTTGGCTGAAACCACCAGATTCTGGCAGGACGTCTTTGTCGACAAGCTCAATATTGCATGTGATGAGGAAGAGGCGGGACGGCTGCGTCGCACCTACCTGACCTCCTTCCCCGAGGCGTACAAGGAGGACTTCTCGGCCTCCGATGGTGTGGCCGACGTCTTGGTGCTCGATCAGTTGAGGGCCGAGGGTGATGTGGCACTCAATCTCTACGAACCGGCTGATGCTGTGCCGGGTGAGCGTCGATTCAAGATCTACCGTCGTGGAACGCAGATCTCCCTGTCGACCGTGCTGCCAGTGCTCCAGAGCCTTGGTGTCGATGTGCTGGACGAACGTCCTTATGACATGTCGTTGGACGATGGAACAGCGCTGTGGCTCTACGACTTCGGCATCCGGATGCTGGGTGGACCGGCGTTCGATCTGGCAAGTCTCAAGACGCGGTTCGAAGATGCCTTCCGTGCCGTCTGGTCGAATGATGCAGAGATCGACAACCTGAACTCCTTGGTTGTCGGAGCGGGTCTCTCGTGGCGTCAGGTGGTGATCCTGCGTGCCTACACGCGCTACCTGCGTCAGGCCGGAACCTCCTTCAGCCAGTTGTATATCGAGTCCACGCATGTCAGCAATGTGATGATTGCCCGAGCACTCGTGGCGCTGTTCGAGGCGCGATTTGATCCGACGAAGGAGGCCGACCGGGGAGTGCTCGTCGAGGATGTCGACGGAGATATTCAGGCAGCCCTCGATGACGTGGCAAGTCTGGATCAGGATCGCATCCTGCGATCATTCCTGTCGCTGATCAATGCCACTCTGCGGACCAACTTCTACCAGCGTGACAGTGACGGCGGGTTCCATTCGTACGTCAGCTTCAAACTTGATCCCTCGCGTATCCCGGATCTACCGGCTCCACGTCCGAAGTTCGAGATCTGGGTCTACAGTCCGCGCGTTGAAGGCGTTCATCTCAGATTTGGTGCGGTGGCGCGAGGCGGACTCCGCTGGAGTGATCGCCGCGAGGATTTCCGTACCGAGGTCCTAGGTCTGGTCAAGGCACAGATGGTGAAGAACGCGGTGATCGTGCCCGTTGGTGCCAAGGGTGGATTCTTCGTCAAACGGTCGCCGGATCCCAGTGTCGATCGCGATGCCTGGCTCGCCGAAGGAATCGCGTGCTACCGGGTGTTCATCAGCGCGCTGTTGGATATCACCGACAATCTTGTTGGCGGACAGGTTGTTCCGCCGGCGGAGGTCCTTCGTTACGACGCGGACGACCCGTACCTCGTGGTCGCGGCCGACAAGGGAACTGCAACCTTCAGTGATATCGCCAACGAGGTTGCACTGTCATACGACTTCTGGCTAGGGGACGCGTTCGCATCAGGTGGTTCCGCTGGGTACGACCACAAGGCCATGGGCATCACCGCCAGAGGAGCCTGGGAGTCCGTCAAGCGACATTTCCGCGAGCTCGGCCACAACACGCAGACGCAGGACTTCACGGTCGTCGGCATCGGTGACATGAGTGGTGATGTGTTCGGCAATGGAATGCTCCTGTCTGAGCACATCCGTCTTGTTGCTGCCTTCGATCATCGCCATATTTTCATCGATCCGAACCCCGATGCTGCCCGGTCATTCGTGGAGCGCAGACGACTGTTTGATCTGCCGCGATCCAGTTGGGCTGACTACGAACTCTCGCTGATCAGTGCGGGTGGTGGTGTCTTTGCTCGCAACGCCAAGTCCATTCCCCTCACTCCTGAGATCTGTGCAGCCCTGGGTATCTCTGACCAGCATGAGCGGATGACTCCACAGGAGTTGATGCGCGCCATTCTCACCGCCCCGGTGGATCTGCTGTGGAACGGTGGCATCGGCACGTACGTCAAGTCGACTCATGAGAACAACGCCGAGGTGGGCGATAAGTCGAACGATGCCATCCGCATCAACGGCTCCCAGCTTCGCGCTCGCGTCGTTGGTGAGGGTGGCAATCTGGGATTCACCCAACTTGGTCGCATTGAGGCTGCCCAGGTGGGCGTCAAACTCAACACCGATGCGATCGACAACTCTGCGGGTGTGGACACCTCCGATCATGAGGTGAACATCAAGATCCTGCTCGATCAGGTGGTTCGCGACGGCCAGTTCACCACACCAGCCCGCGATGAGCTTCTGGCGAGCATGACCGATGAGGTAGCTGAGCTGGTTCTGCATGACAACTACGCGCAGAACGTCGCCCTGGGGAATGATCGGGCGCTGGCCGTGCAGATGCTCAGTGTCCAGAAGCGGTTCATTCGCTCCATGGAGGCCTCCGGTGATCTGGATCGAGTGATCGAGTTCCTTCCGACCGACGCCGACATGGACCTTCGTCTGTCAACCGGTCATGGGCTCACCTCCCCTGAGCTCGCAGTCCTGATGGCCTACGCGAAGATCACGCTCACCACCGATCTCACTGGATCATCACTTGGGAGTGAGCCCTGGTTTTCCTCACTCCTGCGCGGCTACTTCCCGGAGCCGATCGTTGCGCAGTTCGGCGATCGGCTCGACTCTCACCCCCTGCGCAGCCAGATCATTACGACCGTCGTGTCGAACGACATGATCAATGACGGTGGATCCACCTTTGTGTTCCGCGCAGCCGAGGAGACTGGTGCCGGCGCGGTTGAGATTGCGCGGGCCTACATCGTGGCGCGCGAGGTGTTCGGTCTGCAGAACTTCTGGGATCGGATCGCCAGCCTCGACAACCAGATTGCGACGGACGCGCAGACGGCCATGTATCTGGAGTCCCGCCGACTCCTGGATCGCGCCACCAGATGGGTGATCATGGCCAGAGGTGGCCGAGTCGACGTTGCTGCCGAGATCTCACGGATCGGTGATGATCTCGTTCGGATGGCCGCTGAGGTGCCCAACTTCCTCGTGGGTATCGAGCATGACCGGCTGGTTCGACGTACCGACGAACTTGTCGCACTTGGTGCGCCACCGGAACTTGCCGTCGAGACCGCATCCCTGCTCGATGCATATGGCCTCCTCGACGTGGTTGAGGTTGCCCGACTGACGGGCTCTGACCCACGGGACGTGGCCCGCCTCTACTTCGTCCTCAGTGAGCGGTACGAGGTCGACATCATGTTGTCGCGCATCACCCAACTTCCGCGTGACGATCGTTGGGGATCACTGGCCCGTATGGCCCTTCGTTCGGATCTGTACGGGGCTCTGTCAGGGCTCACGAGGACTGTTGTCGAGGCAACTCCGGGTCTTTCAGATCCGGCGGTGCGGGTTGAGATCTGGGAGTCACATCAGGCCGAGGGGTTGGCTCGTGCCAAGGCGACTCTGGATGAGATTGCCGCTCTGGAGACCTTCGATGTGGCCACCCTGTCGGTGGCTCTGCGCACGATCCGCACCCTCGTCCGCTAGAAAATTCCTGTCGCACGCGCGTGGGCGCTGACCTGCGGCATTGTCTGAATAAGTCGTTATGTCCCGATTTGTGGTACCCCACACGGACGAGTCCAAATATCCACAGTTCCGGGCGAAATATACATTTCCACATTATTCACCCGTTGAATCCGGCGGGCGTGAATCCGCAGGGAGCATGGCGCACTAGGTGCGGTCATTGTGGTGGAGGTGTTCATGGTTGCCAGTAGTGTGCCAGCAGTGCTGCCCGGTCCTTCATCGGCGGGTGATCATCCCTTCGACGAGGTGCTCGATCGCATTCGGGAGGCGGTGCGTGCCCGAGGTAATGCGCACATCGACCTGCGCACCGTCATCAATGATGTGATCGATGCCGAGGGTGCCCGCAGCCCTCAGGTGCTCGGTCAGGTTGATCCCGTCGGGCTGGCGCAGCAGATCGAACATGAGATGGCAGGATTCGGTCCTCTGCAGGCGCTCTTCGCTGACGACAGTGTCGAGGAGATCTGGTGGAACGAACCCTCCCGCATCTGGTGCGCGCGCCGTGGTCGAAGTGAACTCACGACGATCGTTCTGAACGAAGGCCTCGCGCGGGATCTGGTGGAACGGATGCTGGTCTCAAGTGGCAGGCGCGTGGATGTGAGCTCGCCGTTCGTGGACGCGGTACTCGCCGACGGCTCACGTCTTCATGTGGCAATTCCTGATGTCACCAGAGGTCACTGGGTGGTCAACATCCGCAAGCATGTTGCTCCGGCCGCACGGCTTGACGATCTTGTTGCCCTCGGTTCACTGACCCCAGCGGCAGCTGCCTTCCTGCATGCCGCCGTTGTCGTCGGCCTCAACATTGTGGTGGCCGGCGGGACGCAGGCCGGTAAGACCACGCTCCTGGGCTGTCTGCTCAACTCCGTCCCTGCTGTCGAGCGGATCATCACCTGTGAGGAGGTGTTCGAGCTCCGGCTGGATCGTCCTGATTGGGTTGCGATGCAGACCCGTCAGGCAGGGCTCGAGGGTACGGGCGAGATCACTCTGCGGCGGCTGGTGATCGAGGCGCTGCGCATGAGGCCCCATCGTCTGGTGGTCGGTGAGGTTCGACAAGCCGAGGCCTTGGATCTGCTGATCGCTCTCAACTCCGGCATGCCTGGAATGACGAGCGTCCATGCAAACAGTGCTCGTGATGCACTATCGAAATTGAGCATTCTGCCGATGCTGGCCGGTGAGAATGTCACCGGATCATTCGTCGTCCCGACCATTGCGTCAAGTGTTGATCTGGTTGTGCACGCACAGACCACCGGCAACGGGCATCGGCGCGTCCGCGAGATCATCGGTGTGGTCGGACGAGTGGAGTCCGAGGTGATTGAGACGTCCGATATCTTCACGACGGTCAACGGCGAGCTCAGCAGAGCTGCCGGGCATCCGCCACATCGCGATCGATTCGCTGCACATGGATTTGATCTGGGCGAGCTCCTGGCGGTGTCGCATGGGTGAACTCCTCGGCCTGATGCTCGGCATTGGCGTACTCCTGATCGCGCAGTCTCTCTGGTTTCCCTCCGAATTGAACGCGATCGAGCAGTTACAGGCTGAACCACCTCGTACCTCATCTCACGTGTTCAGTTTTCGCCTCCTGCTGGCGACACTGATGATGGGACTCACGGGAGCTGTTGTGATGCTCGTGGTCACCACCTCAGTTGTGGTTGCGCTTGCCTTTGGGGTGATTGCTGGGCTGTCACCACTGGCAATTCTGAAGCGTCGACGCAGTCAGGTGAGCGTCGCGCGCACATCGTCGTGGCCCGATGCTGTTGATGATCTGGCCTCTGCTGTACGGGCTGGAATGTCTTTGCCAGAGGCACTTTCGGCACTTGCCCAACGCGGTCCGATGGAACTTCGCGAGCCGTTCCAAACCTTCGCAACGGAATATCGACGCACGGGGTCTTTCGGTCCGTGTCTTGATGTGCTCGCCGGTGAGCTTGACGATCCCACCGGCGATCGGGTTATCGAGGCCCTGCGGCTGGCGCGTGAAGTGGGTGGAAGTGATCTCGGCCGTCTGCTGAGGACACTGTCGACAGTCCTTCGTGAGGATGCGCGTGCACGGGCCGAACTGATGGCTCGACAGAGTTGGTCCATCAATGCCGCGAAGGTGGGGGCTGCTGCGCCTTGGGTGACCCTGATCATGCTTTCCCTGCGACCCGGTGCACTGAGCTGCTACGACTCCACGGCAGGTGCGATCGTGCTGGCCATCGCAGCAGGGATGAGCGCGGTTGCCTATGTCCTCATGCGCCAGATTGGCCGATTGCCCCAGGAGCAGCGGAGTCGTGCCACATGAGTATCTCTGGTGCCCTGGTCGGCCTCATGATGAGCAGTGGGATCACCCTGGTGGTCATCGCAGTCCTCGCGCATCGGCCAATCCCCATTCATCGTCGGCTGCAGCCATATCTCGGCGGGCTTGATCATGACGATCGCAGTCGGGACGAGAATTCGACCACCTTGGGATCGATCTATGGCCCCCTCGTCCGTCGGCTTATCCGGGTGCTGACTCGACAGAGCGATCCCGGTCTGGAGCGGCGCCTCATTCGAGCTGGTGAGCGTCCAGACGTAGTCCGCTTCCGGCTGTCTCAAGTCACCGCGGCATCAGTAACGGCAGGTAGTGGCCTGCTGCTGTGCCTGGTGCTCGTGGCCGCCGGACGTGAGTTCGCGGTTGTTCCCGCGCTGCTGCTGATCGTGTTGGCAGGGTCCATCGGCTGGCTGGGAGCGGACTACCAGCTGACGCGACGGATCGGCCGGCGCAACGATCTCATTCGCAGCAGCCTCCCTCCGGTGGCCGAGCTTTTGGCTCTTGCCGTCGCATCTGGGGAGTCCACTCAATCAGCCCTCGAACGAGTTGTGCGAACGATGTCCGGCCCACTTGCTGATGAGTGTGCTCAGGCATGTGCAGAAACCTCGACGGGAGTGGGCTTCATCGAATCCCTGGAGCACATGGCTGATCGCTGTGACGTGCCTTCAATTCGCAGATTCGTCGATGGAATCTCGATAGCGGTCTCCCGTGGCACACCACTTGCCGATGTTCTTCGGGCCCAGGCCGCTGATGCACGAGCCGATCACCATCGTCTGCTGCTGGAAGCGGCCGGGCGCAAAGAGGTGCTCATGTTGATTCCTCTGGTGTTCCTGATATTGCCAACCGTCGTACTCGTCGCACTCTTCCCGGCCATGTCGGCACTGACCAGCGTCGCCCCATAGGCACATAACCACACGTGCCTGCAGGAATCGTTCTGCAGGCAGTCCTCCCAACCAGCAAGGAGTCACCATGAATCGCACGATTACTCACTACTGCACCCGGCTTTACACCACACTTCGCATCCGACTGGACGAGGAGCGCGGTGACGTTCCTGGCTGGGTTCTTGTTGCGGTAATGACCGCGGGGCTCGTTACCGCCTTGTGGCTGGTTGCAGACACACAGTTGAAAACCGTGTTGCAGCGTGCCCTCACCAGCGTTACCAAGCCGTGAGTCGGTGGCATCGATGGCGCGGTGAGTCGGGGTCGGCGCCACTGCAGTTCGTCGTGGCCCTTCCAATCCTCGTCCTGATCTCGGTCAGCATCATCCAGCTCGTGCTGGTGCTGCACATCAGATCCACCCTCACCTCTGCTGCCACCGAGGGGGCCCGAACTGCTGCTCTCGCGGGCTCATCGCCGGCTCGCGGAATCGCACGGATCAGCTCGGCACTGTCTGGAGACTTGTCGCAGTCGACCGTTTCATCGGTGACGATTCGACCCCGGACCATGTTCGGGACTCACGTGATGGAGACGACCATCCTTGCCCAGGTTCCGATTCTGGGGATTCTCGGATCGGTACCTCTGGTGATTCATGGTCATGCGCTGGCGGAGGGCTGATGCTCAGCCGCGCACAGTTGTCCGATGACTCTGGAACTGCCGTCCTTGAGGTGATCGTGCTGGGGATTGGGCTGCTTCTGCCACTCCTCTACGGGGCCATTGCGCTGATGTCCGTCGAAGCTGCTCAATTTGCGGCCACCTCCGCTGCCCGTGAGGCGGCGCGAGCCTACGTTGAGGCGGAGACGGTGCCGCAGGCGCAGCAGCGGGCACAGTTCGCCACCCGACTCGTGCTCACCGACGCCCACGTGTCCGTGGTTCGTCCTGTAATCACCTGTGTCGGTGGCTGTCTGATGCCGGGCTCACATGTCAATGTCACGGTGCGGATTCCAGTGAGCCTGCCGCTCATCGGGCATTCGGCCGTCTACGTCTCATCGACGGAGAGCATGCCCGTCGACAGGTTCCGGGAACTGCCATGAGCGGGCGGCGAAGGCTGCGCGACGATCGGGGCTCAATGATCCCGCTCGTCCTTGGATTCCTGCTCGTCACCACCATGCTCCTCACCGTCGTTACCGATGTTGGTTCGATGTGGCTGGCGCGACGGTCGTTGCAGGCCACCCTCGATGGTGCGGCACTGGCCGGATCGCGGGCCGTCGACCTGCAGGCGATCTACTCAGGCAGATCACGTGGGCCACTGCTTCTCGATCAGGCGGCTGCCGTCGGCGCGGTCAGGGGGTTCATTGCGCAGAGTCCCTCGGCACATCAGCTGGGATCGGTTCAGATCATGCACATCACCATCTCCGGTGCGACTGTCACGGTGCGAGGGCAGATATCGATCCATCCACCCTTTCTCTCACTTCTGAAGTCCGGGCAGGTCCACATCCAGGCGCAGGCCTCGGCGCAGACGATCGCGGGCTGATCGAACGTGACCCCTAGGGTGCGGCAGTGAATGTCCAGGGCCCGGACGCATCGATCGTGATGATCGTGGGCCCGGCCGTAACCGGAACCGTGCCGTTGTAGTTGCCGATCGCATTCACCAGAAGATTGGGCATCTGTGCGTATTGGACAACCGAGAAGTTCGAGCTCGCGGTGGCGGTGTGCGTGATCTTCCAGTTCATCGCCGGCCCCAAGTAGACGTAGACGGCATTGCTGCCACCCTTCGCCGGAAGAGCCAACGTAGGCGCCTTGTCGAGTGGGGCAATGGTGAGGTGCCAGGGCCCGGACGCATCGATCTTCAACTTGGTGGCCTTGGCGCCCACGCTCACCAGTCCATATGCCGTCGTACCGCTGTATGGGCCGGAGGTGTCCACGAGGAGATCCCCGGTGGGAGTGTTGTCGGCGGCCAGTTCAGTAATCGCGAAAACCCCACTGCCCGTTGATATTGCAGTCACCATGCCATAGCTCGAGCCGGCGGGAAGGTTCACCACGCTGGACCCGGTTCCGGCGGACGTGACAGGTGCGAAAGTGCCGTAGCGCGCCGTGATCTGTGCGATTCCGGTGCCCGAGGGGGATGGTGTCACCGTGCCGGTCGCACTCCCGGTGGGCGATGGAGTGGATGAGCCACTTGGACTGGGTACCTGACTGTCACTGGGGGAGATCGATGATGTCGGTACGGGACCGGGCAGTGGCTCATCACCCTGGTGCTGTGACAGGGCAAAGGCTCCGGCAGCAACTGCCAGCAGGGCAAGTGCTGCTACCCAGAACCACCACCGTCGATAGATGGGTGTGGGGCCAGCGTCGAACGCAGGGGTGACGTTGACCGGGCCATCAGCAGAGGTCTCTGCGAAGAAATCGGACGTTCCCGGCGGCGGCAGAACAGATCCATCTGGTTTGGGGGCAGCCCCAGTACCCGGCTCTGCCTGGGCTTCGGCTGCTGGCTCGTCGACCACTGGCTCGTTGACCACAACTGCATCGGCCTGCGCAGGTGGGGCATCAGTTACCGGAACCCACTCCTGCCCATTCCACAGGTAGTTGTTCTCGATATCACCCACCTGATAGTGGCGCGCCCACTCAAGACCAGTCCAGATATAGCCGTTGGCGATATCCCCGATCTGATACTCGATCGGTGGCTCACTCATGATCCCCCCGGACTTTGGATGCTGTCGGCTGCATCTGCACTGACCGGATATTCGGTCCAGATGTGACTGCCTCGATTACTACGTTATCAGCGGTTCTGTGAGGGTTTCCCGGCCGATTGGACCCAACGGGGTCAGCCTGGACGCGCGCCCACTAGTCTGACCACGTGGCTATTGATCCATCCGAGCAGTTGCGCGAACTCGACGCGACGATGACCAGCATCGAGAAGGTGCTCGACGTCCCCTCTCTGCGGCAGGAAGTCGAGCGACTCGAGGTGGAGGCAAGTGCCCCGGATCTGTGGGACGACCAGGCCAAGGCTCAGGGCGTGACGTCACGTCTGTCATTCGTCCAGGGTGAGATCAACCGAGTCACGTCATTGCGTCAACGCCTTGAAGATGTGGGCGTGATGTTCGAACTCGCGGACGAGATGGGCGATGACGACACCCGCGCCGAGGCTGAGAAGGAGCTGGAGGTCGTCGCGAAGTCCGTGGGGGAACTTGAAGTCCGTACCCTGCTGTCGGGCGAATATGACGCCCGAGAGGCACTTATCACTGTTCGCGCCGAAGCTGGTGGAGTGGATGCCGCCGACTGGGCGGAGATGCTGCTGCGGATGTACACCAGATATTGCGAGCGGCATGGCTGGCAGTACGAGGTTTACGACACCTCATACGCCGAGGAGGCCGGAATCAAGTCCGCCACCTTTGCGGTGAAGGCGCCGTATGCGTACGGCACGCTGTCAGTTGAGCAGGGAACTCATCGACTCGTGCGGATCTCGCCGTTCGACAACCAGGGACGCCGGCAGACCTCGTTCGCCGGAATCGAGGTGATTCCGGTAGTCGAGCAGACCGATCACATCGAGATTCCGGAAGATGAGATTCGGGTGGACGTCTACCGTTCAAGTGGCCCCGGCGGCCAGGGTGTGAACACCACCGACTCGGCAGTGCGACTCACCCACATCCCCACCGGCATCGTGGTGTCGTGTCAGAACGAGCGATCCCAGATCCAGAATCGTGCCTCGGCCATGGCGGTTCTTCAGGCCAAACTCCTCGAGCGTAAGCGCCAGGAGGAACAGGCCAAGATGGATGCACTCAAGGGTGATACCGCTGGCTCCTGGGGTAACCAGATGCGGTCCTACGTACTGCACCCGTACCAGATGGTGAAAGATCTCCGTACCGAGGTTGAGACGGGTAATACGGCCGCGGTTCTTGATGGTGAGATCGATGACTTCATCGAAGCGGGCATCCGCTGGCGGCGCACAGGAGCCTGATGAGTTGCTCATCGCATTAGCCCAGTCGGATGATCGTCGACGAAAAGATGCGGATTTTGCCGAGGGTGGCCGTTACTTTCTGTGATGGATGTCTGATTTGGGCACCCAAGTGGTGGCGGGGGATTCCCGAATTGTCACGTTCGGGTTATCCTGTATGTGACTGGTGTTACAGGTGGGGTTTACCAGCGGGACCGGTAAACGACAGATTGGGGGAGGCATGAAGCGTCACATTGCAGCGAGCCTCATGGGTGCTTGCCTAGTAGCGGGCCCGGTGGCGTTCGCATCCCCAGCCTTTGCAGCCGATCCCACTCCGTCAGCGGCCCCTGAGACCGGTGGCGGTGCCACCTGCTCCGGTACGAGCACCGCAGGCTGCGGACAGGAGGGCTCTGGCTCATCCAGCGGGTCCGGTGGCTCCGGCTCCTCGTCGGGAACCACGTCAGGTTCAGCAACAACCACGTCTGGAACCAACTCATCGGCCAACCTGCCCACCACGCTCCCGTCAACGGGATCAAGTGGAAGTCAGCTCGCCCACACCGGCACCGCGCAGACGGTCGCCTTCGGCCTTTCCGGTGGGATCATGGTGCTGCTCGGTGCAGGTTTGATCACGATTGGCCGTCGACGCCTGGTCTGAAAGCGCCCCTGGGGTCGTGTGATTTCTTTCGCAGCGAACCGCGCGCCGCGTCGATTGGTCCGGATTACCGATTTTTGCCACGTAGACTGGATTCGCTCGCAGTGAGCGCTAGCACGGCAGGTAGGCGAGCATCGCACCTGCACGTGAGCATGACAGGTAGGGGAGTGCCTTGTGATCCGGTTCGACAACGTCACCAAGCTGTACCCCAATCAGACACGGCCTGCTCTGGACAACCTCAGCCTCGAGATCGAGAAGGGTGAGTTCGTCTTCCTCGTCGGATCCTCTGGCTCTGGCAAGTCCACCTTCCTGAAGCTCTGCCTGAAGGAAGAGCGCCCCACGAGTGGGCAGATTCACGTTGCCGGCAAGGATCTGAGCCACCTTACACGCTGGAAGGTCCCCGCTCTGCGCCGTCAGGTGGGCACTGTGTTCCAAGACTTCCGACTGCTGCCGAACAAGACGGTGCGTCAGAACGTCGCATTTGCCCTCGAAGTGATCGGGCGTCCGCAGAGTCATATCAACAAGGTGGTCCCTGAGGTTCTCGACCTGGTGGGTCTTGAGGGCAAGTACGACCGCATGCCAGATGAGCTCTCCGGTGGTGAGCAGCAACGCGTTGCGGTGGCGCGGGCGTTCGTCAATCGACCCATGATTCTGATCGCCGATGAGCCCACCGGGAACCTTGACCCGTCTACAAGCGTCGGAATTATGAAGTTGCTGGATCGAATCAATCGCACTGGAACCACAGTGGTGATGGCGACCCACGACGCAGCGATTGTTGATCAGATGCGCAAGCGAGTCATCGAGCTTGAAGGTGGCCATCTTGTTCGTGATCAGAGTCGCGGTGTGTACGGATACGCCCGCTAGCAGAACCACGGCCGTTCAACAGCCCTTGACGTAAGGACATACGACAGATCATGCGCGCAGGAATCATCCTCGATGAGGTTGGCATCGGCCTACGACGCAATCTCACGATGACCATCGCTCTGATCATCACCTTTGCCGTGTCGCTCGGCCTGCTCGGTGGTGCCCTCCTGGTCCGCGATCAGGTGGGTGTGATGAAGGACTACTGGTACGACAAGGTGCAGGTGTCGATCTTCCTGTGCACGAAGAACTCTGACGCTGCGAGTTGCTCCGGTGGGGCTGTGACTCAGGCGCAGAAGGATCAGATCAAGGCCGACCTCGAGAGCCTCAAGCCGCTGGTACAAGAGGTGTACTACGAATCCAGTGCGGAGGCTTACGCGCGATTCAAGGAGCAGTTCAAGAACTCGCCAATCGCGCAGAACGCCAGTCCTGACGCCCTTCCTGAATCATTCCGCGTCAAGCTCTCAGACCCGACGAAGTACGACGTGATCGCCAGTGCCTTCCAGGGGCGTCCTGGTGTCGATAACGTCGTGGATCAGCGGCAGTTGCTCGATAAGTTCTTCCAGGTACTGGGCGGCCTGCAGAAACTGGCTCTGGCAATCGCGGGGGCGATGATCATCGTCACGATCCTGCTTATCGCCAACGCCATGCGGGTTGCGGCCTTCAACCGACGGCGGGAGACCGGGATCATGCGCCTGGTCGGTGCGAGTGACTTCTATATTCAGATGCCATTTCTTCTAGAAGCTGCGATTGGTGCCGCTATCGGGGCTGGCATTGCGGCGTTGAGCATGGTTGCGGTGAAGGTGATCTTGATCGACAAGATCCTGACGCCTCAGTTCACCATCACCCCGTTTTTCGGTTGGGATGCGGTAGTGCAGGCGTCCCTGACGCTCTTGATCGTGGGAGTGACCCTTGCGGTCGTTACGGCGTTCTTCACGCTGCGCCGCTACCTGCGCGTTTGATCCAACGCTCGAGTCGGTCAGGTGATTCTGACGGGGCTGGAGTTACGCTTGAGTTGAGTCACATCAATCACAGTGTTCACTTCAGTCACACGTCGAGCAGCGGAGGTGGTCGTGCGCAGGGCTGTCCACGTCCAATTCGCGCTGGTCGTATCGCTGCTGCTTGCCGGCTTGGCTGTGCCGTCCGCCGAGGCTGATTCGTCCATCAACCAGCAGGTGAGCCAGGCATCGGATGATCTGGTCAGCGCCTCCAAGGCAGTGAACGCGGCGATGGCTGAGTTCACCACCGCTCGCCAGCAGTTGCCACGGGCCCAGGCCAACGCACATGCTGCGAACCAATCTTTGAGCAAGGCGCGCGCAGCTCATCAACGAGCCGTCAAGGACGCTGCCAAGGCACGGGCCATTGCGTCAGCTGCAACGGCAAAGGTTGCGGCGGCGCAGAACCACATCACACAGACCAACAACGCGATCGATGCGCTGGTCCGCAGTGTTTACGCGCAGGGGCCATACACAGAATTGGCCGCGATTCTGACGGCTACCTCACCGAGTGAGTTCGCCGAGCGATTGGCCTCTCTGGAATCGGTATCTCGTTCCCAGAACGCGACCCTCGCCGCCTACACCGTTGCCAAGGCTGATCTATCGCTGGTGAAGGCTCAGGCAGAGGTTGCACAACTGGCCGCGAACAAGGCGCAAACACAGGCTGCCGCAGCCCTGCGCACAGCCGATGCGGCAGCTCGAAAGGCGACGGCAGCGCAGCATCAGGTGGATCGGCTTGTCGCCAAGCGCAGGCACGCCCTGAAGGTGGCTTCAGCGCACAAGAGGTCCGTCGCTCGCGAGTACGCATCACTCAAAGCGGAGCAGCGACGACTTCGCGCAATTGAACGTCGGGCTCATGGATATCAGGGGCAACCATCCGGTGAGCTGATGTGGCCGATTCCCGGTGCAGCCCTGGTGCAGGGTGTTGGGCCCCGCATTCATCCGGTGTACCACTACCACTCCTGCCATACCGGTGACGATATTCGTGGGGCTTATGGCACTCCTATCCACGCGGCGGCATCTGGTGTGGTGATCTTCTTGGTCAACCATGGCGCCTATGGTCTGCACACGATCATCAGTCATGGTGGTGGACTGGACACCATGTATGCCCACCAGTCTTCGACCACTGTGCATCTGGGTGAGGTCGTCCACCAGGGTGATGTAATCGGGTACGTGGGATCGAGCGGCTGGGTTAGTGGACCGCACCTTCATTTCGAAGTGCATGTCAACGGTGTTCCGTATGACCCCATGGGTTGGTTCGGCGGAACGAAGACTCCTGTTTCCTGCTGGAACTCATAGAGCCTGCACAAACTCGTTCGTCTCCACGCTCTGCGAGCGCATAGACTCGTCCCATGGCCAGGGAACAGGGTAGGAAGCTGGTGGCGCAGAACAAGAAGGCCCGCCATGACTACCACATCGAAGCGACGTACGAGGCTGGCCTGGTCCTGACCGGAACTGAGGTGAAGGCGCTGCGCGCCGGTCGTGCCTCGCTGGTTGACGGCTTCGCCATGATCGAGGACGGTGAGGTGTGGCTCCATGCCGTGCACATCCCGGAGTATTCACAGGGCACGTGGACCAATCACACCCCGCGCCGCAAGCGCAAACTCCTCATGCGCAAGGACGAGATCAGCAAGCTGATCGGCAAGACCAAGGAGGGTGGGCTCACGCTCGTCCCACTGTCGCTCTACTTCAACAACGGCTATGCCAAGATCGAGCTCGCATTGGCGCGCGGTAAGAAGAACTACGACAAGCGGGCCACGATCGCCGAGCGAGATGCCAAGCGATATGTCGCCCGAGAACTGGGCCGTCGCCTGAAAGGGCGCACCTCCTGATACTTCTCGCATAGGCTTGAGTTGTTGAACTGCCGTGACGAGAGGGACCTGGCGTGAGCGAGCAAGCAGCGGAGATGGAACGTCTTCTGGACGGATTCTGGCCGTATCGCAAGACAACGACGACCTATAGCGAGATCCCGGCGGAGCCCGTTGATCGCACTGCCATCTTGAATCAGATTGCCGATATGGCCCGTCGTGAGGATGAGCAGGGTGATCGCGGCACAGTCTCTGGCTCGCTCTACTCGGGCGATCACGACCACTACGCCTTCCTGGGCGATATCTTCACACTCTTCTCCCATGCCAATGTTCTTCAGCGGGATATGTATCCGAGTGCAACGAAGTTCGAGGCCGAGATCATTGCCATGACCTCCAGCCTGCTTCATGGGACGAACGTCGGTGTTGTCACCAGTGGTGGCTCGGAGAGCCTGATCACTGCGCTGTACTCCTATCGCGAGTTTGCCGCCGCAACTCGCGGGGTCACGCGACCGAACGTCGTCATTCCAACCACGGCTCACGTGGCCCTCGACAAGGGTGCTCACTGGATGGGTATTGAGGTTCGTCATGCGCCACTCACCGATGCGTACGTTGTCGACGTTGATGCGATGGCTGCGCTGATCGACGATCAGACCATTGCGCTGGTGGGCTCTGCTGCCAACTACGCCCACGGTCTGATCGATCCGATCGAGGAGATTGCTGCCCTTGCATCATCTCGTGGCATCGGGATGCATGTGGACGGATGTCTCGGTGGGTGGCTCCTGCCGTGGGTTGAACGATGTGGATATGACGTACCGCTGTGGGATTTCCGCGTCCCCGGTGTCACCTCGATTTCGGCTGACACCCACAAGTACGGCTACGCGCTCAAGGGATCAAGTGTTCTGCTCTACCGCGACAAGGATCTGCGCAAGAGCCAGTATTTCGCCTACCCGGACTGGCCGGGCGGCCTCTATCTGTCTCCGGGTCTGGCCGGTTCACGAAGTGGTGGACTGATCGCGTCCACGTGGGCAGCGATCCTGGCAACTGGCGAGTCGGGCTATCTGGCCGCCGCCAACGACATCATGAATACTGCCACGACCATCACCGAGGGGATTCGCGGTGACTTCCCCGAGCTTGAACTGATTGGGGATCCGACATTCCTCGTGGCCTTCAAGTCCGCGGGTGATCTCGACATCTATCTGGTGAACGATGCGCTGAAGGAACAGGGCTGGCGGATGAACGCACTGCAGTTGCCGCCAGCGCTGCACTTCTGTGTCACGCGTCCCAACACGTCCGAAGGGAAAGCACAGGAGTTTCTCGCGGCGCTGCGAGCAGCTGTCGACTACGCCACCGAGAACAAGGGTCGTCCGGCAGAATCGGGTGCCATGTATGGATTCGGTGGTACTCCCCAGGGCAACCAGACGTTGGTTGCAGCGATGACGGGCGTGCTCGATGCGATGCATGAGCTAGCACCACAGATGCCCTCAACATGACCTCGCGCTGGATCCTCGCGATCGACCTGGGCAATGGTGGTCCCAAGGTGGCCGCCGTGTCGTTGCAGGGTGAGGTGCTTGCAACTGCGAATCGTCCGGTGACGGTCGAAGTCGGCCTCGATGGACTCGCCACTCAGGACGCATCGGCGTGGTGGGATGGCGTGCTGGCTGCTTCGCGAGATGCCATCGTCATGGCGGGGGTGGATGCAACCGAGCTTCATTCCGTCGGGATCACCGGCCAGTGGGGGTCAACTGTTCCGGTTGGGGCGGACGGACGTCCGGTGGGCGATGTGCTGCTGTGGGCCGATACTCGGGGACGGGAGCACGTTCGTGAGGTGATCGGTGGCCCGGTGAACGTGTCGGGAATCGCACCACATAAAGCGCTGCCCTATGTGCGCATCACGGGTGGTGCTCCGAGCCCCAGTGGTGCGGATCCGACAGGTCACTCGCTGGTTTTGCAGCGGGATCTGCGCGATATCTATGAGCGCACCACTGTGCTCCTCGAGCCGGTTGACTACCTGGGCCTGCGCTTCACCGGTCGCGCCGCGGCGACTCCGGCATCGATGATCCTGTCGTGGCTGACGGACAACCGTCCCAATGCTCCATTCGGTTACGTAGATTCCTTGGTCGCGAAGTCTCGTCGAGATCCCAAGAGACTTCCCGAACTGCTGCCCACCGGCTCGGTTCTTGGTGGTCTGTTGCAGGAGGTGGCCGATGAACTTGGGGTGCCTGCCGGTGTTCCCGTCGTGTGTGGAATTCCGGATCTGCATGCCGCGGTGGTCGGGTCGGGGGCCGTCGCACCGTACGAGACTCACATCACGATCTCGACCACAGCATGGATCGGTGCGCGGGTGCCCTTCAAGCGGACGGATGTCCTGCATTCGATTGCCACGGTGCCGGGCCTGGATCCATCCTTCCCGATTGTGGCGAACAATCAGGAGACCGGTGGTGCGGCACTGCATTGGCTGCGCGAGCAGATCATCGCCCCGAATGATGGGCTGCTGGGTGGTGGCAGTGGAATCGGTGCGTCAGGGGCCGCAGTCGAGGGTGCGTCACCCACGTTCGAGGAATTGCTGGCGCTAGCGGCCACCGCACCTGCTGGCAACGAGGGACTGCTGTTCATGCCGTGGCTCAATGGTGAGCGCAGCCCTGTTGAGGACAAGTACCTGCGCGCGGGTTGGCTCAACATGTCGTTGCGGACCAACCGGGCCATGCTCATCAGATCAGTTCTGGAGGGTGTTGCCTACAACGCACGATGGCTCTTCGAGGCCTACGAGAAGTTCATCAAGCAGTCCGTCCCGCGAATCCGAATTCTCGGGGGTGGGGCGCAGAGTGAGCTGTGGTGCCAGATCTACGCGGACGTCCTTGGCTGCCCAGTGGAACAGGTGGCAGATCCGCGCCATGCGCAGTTGCGTGGGGTTGCACTGTGGAATCGGATGAGCCTTGGTGAGATCACCTTGGACGAGGTGCCGAGGATGGTTCCGGTCGCGCAGGTGTTCGAGCCATCAGGTGATCCTGTCTACGCGAACAACTACCGCGAGTACGCCAAGCTGTACGGAACTCTGAAGGGGACGTATCACCGTCTTCATGGGTGAGGTGGGCAGCCGCTGGATCGCGACGGTGTTCGCGGGACATTGCTCTGGGCGAGAGTAAATCGGATTGGCTTGTCAGATTTGTCCGTTAGACTGGTGTCATAACTGAACAGGGGGGTGATCGGTTTCGACTTCGTCTGTTGAGACGGGAGAAGCGGGCCGAGGATGCTGGTTATCTCGATAACGACCCAGCAAATAAATACAAGTGCCAATTCTCAGCGCACTGACTTCGCCCTCGCTGCCTAAGCGAGCCTGAAGTCCGTCAGACCGGGGGCGTTCCCGCTCCGGACCCTGGCGTCATCTAGGGGACTTACTTCGTCATCCGGCTACGGGATGATGCGGGACACTAAACAGTAACTGAGCCTGTCGACAGCTTGCCTGCGTGACTGTCGGGGCCGAGAAAATCACAGCAGGCTGCGCCCGGAGAAGTCCCTGATCGCCAACGAAGGACGCGGGTTCGATTCCCGCCACCTCCACAAAACAAAGAACCCTGGGGTTGATCCCCCAGGGTTCTTTGTTTTGTTCGAATGGATGTGCCGGGAATCGGGAGGAGGGCCGCCGTTGGCGGCCTGACGGGTCCCGCCACCTCCACAAAGGGGTCTTCGCAGAATGCAGGCACATTCTTCGCAGAATGTTGCGAGCATTCGGTGACTTGTCAGCCCGCAAAAGTGAGTCATGGGCACGGCCATTGGGCCGTGCCCATGACCTTGTTTGGCGTGGTCCTAGGACTGGTTGTGTGTAGGAACCCTTGACTAGCCGGCTTCTGCCGACTCGGTCGCGCTACAGCGTGCCGGACCCCTGAGTGCTATCGGAGGCGTACCGTCATCAGTAAGTTCTGGCAGTGGAGGTCCCTTGATTCCCAACATGATTCTGTTCGGGCTAC